>JBBSKP010000207.1:0-8361 GCA_038256175.1 Mycobacteriales bacterium | reverse complement strand
CATGCTCACGCGTCAACTCGAACAACTCACCGGCCGCACAGTCGTCCTGCAACCCGCCGTCTGAGCACCGCCCGATCCAACCCGGCTGCGCCGGGTGCTGTCGCCTGCCCGCTCACCTACCCATTTTCGAACCAGTCCTTTAGGAGGTCCCAGGCTCCTGAAGGACTCACAGGGCCGAAGGCCTGCGGTTACGCTCGGATGAATACTCGCGTAGGCGCGATGTCAGGGAGGGTCGATATGCGGGGCTTCGCCGTTTTCTTGCTCGGTGTACTCGTTGCGCTGTTCGGACTGCTGTTCTCGCTCCAGGGATTCGGCGCAGTGTCGGGCAGTCCGATGAGCAACACCACCACGTGGTCGATCCTCGGACCGATCATCGTTGTAATCGGCTTGGCGATCGCGTACGCGGGCTGGCGCGGGCGCCGCCGTAGCAGCTAGCCGCGGCGCCGGTCAGGGCTTCGTTCGCAGTATCTCCGGCACCAGAATCCTTGTGTCAGGGACGAAGGCCCACTCGGGGTCGTCGAGATGGGACATCAATTCGTGGTCCGTCCACCACCAACCGTCGGAAATCTCGCTCTCCTGATGGTGCACCGGTCCGTCGTACCTGAACTCGAATGCGAACAGGTGACAGCGCAACGGCTTTCCGTTCCACGACCCATCCCACGAGACCGAAGTCAGTGGTCGCAGTCCCGAAGCGATGATGCCCAGTTCCTCGCCGAGCTCCCGGATTGCGGTCGACTCGGGCGTCTCGCCGGGGTCGACGACCCCACCCGCGAGGCAGTCGTGCATCCCCGGAAAGACCGTTTTGGTTGTGGTGCGGCGATGGACGTAGACCCGCTCCCCATCGATCGAACGCAACAGCACGCCCGAACTGGCGTGCCAGAGACCCTCGGCGTATACCTGCAAGCGGGGGGCGGTCCCGATCACCGAGCCCGATCGGTCGTAGACGGCCACGATCTCGTCCCGCCCTCCTGACTCCATGCCACCCATACTTCCATCGTGCAGCGGTCGAGGGATTAGGTTCTTCGAGGGGTGCCGCGATGATGGAAGTAACGCGAGAGGAGACCGAGATGCCGTTGCCACGACAACTTGCCCGCTTCAACAGGCGAGCAACCAACCGGGTCACCGGCTTGATCGCAGGTAGAGCACCGGGAATGGCTGTCGTCGTGCACAAAGGACGCAGATCGGGCCGACTTTACGAGACGCCGGTGAATGCCTTCAAAGACGACGAGGGCTACAAGATCTCACTGACCTACGGACAAGAAAGTGACTGGGTCAAGAACGTGCTGGCCGAGGGCGGATGCGAAATTCGCGTTCGAGGACACTCCGTCACCGCCACGGAGCCGGAGGTCGTTCACGACCCGAGCGTGAACTGGGCGCCGCCCGGTATTCGGCAGTTGCTGACAACGATGGACGCCCCGCACTATCTGCGACTTCGCGTTCGGGACTGATATCAGACAACCTGGGCGTACGTTCGCAATAGTTCCCGCAGTTCGCCGAACAAGGCTGCGGGGGAGCTCTCCAAGTAGAAGTGGTCGCCGCTGAGAATGCGGACCCCGCCGATGTCGGTGCTGTACCGATTCCATTCGGCGAGGTCCAGTTCGTCGACGATCGGATCGGCGTCGCCACCGAAGACGTGGATGGGGCACGGCAGCGGGGGATCGCCGCGATCGCGGTAGCTCTCGCACACCGCCAGGTCATCGCGCAGGACGGGCAGGAGCTGATGCAGCCACTGTGGCCAGGCCAGTATTTCCGCAGGCAGCCCGCCCAGCTCCGTGAGCAGATGCGCGAGAGCGGCGTCGTCGAGACCCAGCGACGCAGGAAGAGCCGAGGGCAGATGCGGTGCGGCGTAACCGGACAGCAGTAGGGCACGCGGAAGGCTCAGTCCACGGTCGCGGCGCCGACACGCCAGCCGATAGGCAACGAGGGCACCCATACTGTGTCCGAAGAAGACGTGCGGCTCCTCGAGATACACCTCCAGCTGCCTGTCCAGGTCCTCGACGAGCGCATCGAGGTCGACGAATCGCGCTTCGCCGCTGCGACTTTCCCGGCCCGGCAGATGTATCGGACACACCGTCGCGAGCGGACTCAACGCGAGCTGCCATGCGCGGAAGACGGCGGCCCCGCCGCCGGCGTGGGGAAAGCAAAACATCCGCAGCGGGTAGGTCGTTGTGAGCTCGTCGAGGTACGGCGTCATGTGAGCTGCGCCAGCTCTTCCGCAAGCGCCTTCACCGTGTACCGAATCTGATCCTCGGTGTGGCATGCGGTCACGAAGAAGCGCAGTCTCGCAAGGTCTTCCGGCACAGCCGGATACAGGATGGGGTTCACGTTGATACCGCGCCCCAGCAAGGCGTTGGAGAGTTTCAGCGTCTTGAGCGAGTCACCGACGATGCACGGGACGATCGGTGTGTCCTTGCTCGGACCGGTGTCGATGCCGGCCTCGATGGCCAAGTCGAGGAACAACTTCGAGAGCCGTCGTAGCCGCTCCAGCGGTTCGGGCTCGGCACGGAGCTGGCGCAACGCCGCAAGAGATGCGGCGGCGTTGGGTGGCGTCATGCCGACGCTGTAGACGAATCCCGGCGTGGTGTATTTCAGGAATCGGATCAATTCAGCACTGCCGCCGACGTATCCGCCACATCCGGCAAGGGCCTTGGACATGGTGCCGGACCACAACTCCACGTCAGTCGGGTCCACACCGAAGTGCTCGCCGATGCCGCCACCTGTCGCTCCGAGCACGCCGATGCTGTGCGCCTCATCGATCATCAGCAGAGCCTGGTGCTTCTTCTTCACGGCGATGATCGCTGGCAAATCAGGAATGTCACCGTCCTGGCTGTAGACACCTTCGATGACGATGAGCACCCGCCGATACTGGCTGCGAACCGTGGTGAGGATTGCATCGAGCGCATCGATATCGTTGTGCGGGAACGGCCGACGTGTTGCGCCGGATAGTTTGCAACCCTGCAGGATGCTGTCGTGCGCAAGGCTGTCATGGATCACCAGATCGCCCTCGCCGATGATATGTCCGATCACCGTGACATTGGTGGCGTGACCACTCACCAAGGCAATGGCGTCCTCGGTCCGCAACAGCGCGGCCATTTCGTGTTCCAGTTCCTGGTGAACTGGTTTCTCGCCGGAAAGCAGCCGACTGGCCGAACATGAACTGCCGTAACGGGCTACAGCATCTTGTACCGCGGCAACCACCGCCGGATGCCCGGAAAGGCCGAGGTAGTTGTAGCTGGAGAAGCACAACACATCGGCACCGTCGATGACCGAGGTGTCGCGGGTGACGCCGTCGTTGATCAGGAAGTACGGATTGGAAAGGCCGAGAGCCCTTGCGCCGTCGAGCCGTTCGGCGATCGCCTTGACCTCCGGGAAATCTGCGATCCGATATTCGGGCTCGACTGCAGCAGGTTCCGATGCCGGAAGGGCCGGCGCTTGTGGGGTCGGCGCTTGCGCCGTTGGCTTGGCGCCCAGCTGCTCACCGACGTGGGCTGTCAACTCGCCGAGGGTCGTTGTCGGAGTGAACCATTGCGGATCGACCGCAATCCCCGGCAAACTGCGGGACAGTCCACCGAACAGGTCGGCAAGCATGATCGAGTCGAATCCCAGGTCCCCGGTGATGGTTTGAGTTTCCGTCAACGACTTCGCCGGAAATCCACTGACCCGGGCAGTCTCGGCGCGCACCGCAGCGGCGACGATGTCCGGATCGACGCTGGGAGAGTGCTGGGGCGTAGGCGATTTACCGGCCGTGTTCTGTCCTTGCGCGACCGCAGCGAGCACCGCAGCCTGTTCCCGGAAGAGTGCGATCAGCTGCTCCATGGCGGAATCCTCGTTGCTGGGAGTGACAGTGACGGCGGATGGAACAGGTTGGGATGCAGCACTAAGCGCTGTATCCATGATCCAGAACCGGTTCGATGTTGCGAACTCGTATCCGCTGAGGCGGTGTCGTACCCGCTGCGCGGGGTCGTAGAGCACGTCCCAATTGGGGTCGAGTCCATCACGGTAGAGCTGGGACACCACTTCGGCCAACTCGTTGCCGGTTGCCGACGGTCCGGGGCACGGGACGAGGCACGGCGGGGTGTTGCCAGGGTTCGCGCGCCCGACGATCGGCGCAAGGACTCGCCGGGGACCCACCTCGATCAGGTGCGTCGGCTCGTTTTCGAGAGCGGCCGTGAGCGCGTCGGCGAAGCGCACGGTTGCGGCGATGTGTTCACACCAGTATGCCGCGTCCATCGGTTCGCCCGTCTCGAGCAGCCGACCACGCAGGGTCGAATAGATCGGAATCCGTGGCGGTTCATAGGAAATCGTGGACGCTATTTCGGCAAACGCTTCCCGCATCGGCTCCATCAGTGGCGAGTGGAAAGCGTGCGATACCTCGAGTGGCCGGGCGATCAATTTCTGCTCGGCCAAGATGAGGGCAATTCGCGCGAGCGCATCCGAGTCCCCTGACAACACGACATCGCGTTGGCTGTTGACTGCCGCGAATCCGACCTCGGGCTCGGCAGCGACGATCTCGGCCAGTTCGTCCGCGGACGCCCGAACAGCCAACATTGCGCCGCCGGTCGGGAGCGCCTGCATCAGCCCGCCGCGAGCAACAACCAGGCGGCAGGCATCGTCGATGCTGAATACACCGGCAAGCGCGGCCGCGGCAAACTCGCCGACACTGTGGCCGAGCAGCCACGCCGGACCGATCCCGATCGCGGAAAGAGATTGGGCTAGCGCGTATTCCAGGGCGAAGATTGCAGGCTGTGCGTACTCGGTGCGGTGTATGGCAGTGCCGTCGGTGAACATCAGCTGTGTAATCGACTGGTCGAGGTGGGGCGCCATCCGGGCGTCGACCTCTGCCAGTGCAGCGCGAAACACGGCACTTGTCCGATCCAATTCCTTGGCCATGCCGACGTACTGCGAACCTTGCCCGGTGAAAAGCCAACCGGCGCTGACTGTTCGGGCCACTCCGGCGAACCGATCGAGTAACTTGTCGTCGGTCGCCAAGGCACGCAACGTCGAGACTGCATCCTCGCGGTCGGTTGCGGGCACGGCGAGGCGATGCCGGCCCGACGACCGCGATGTGTTGGTCGTCCAGCACAGCTGGGCGAAGCTGCCCGCGGGTTCGGACACCAGATCGTCGACGAGTAGAGTAGCGTTGCGGCGCAATCCATCCGGGTTGTTGGATGACAATGTGAGAATGCCCCCACCGGCCGACTCGGCAGCGGGCACAGAATCTGGTGCGCTTGCCAAAACCATGTGTGCGTTGGTCCCGCCCAGACCGAAACTGCTGATACCGGCGTGGGAGATGCCCGCTTGCAATCGAATCGGCTCGCTCAGCAACGCCAAACCATGGGCGCCGAGACGTAGCCGCGGATTCTCCTGGTCTGCGAACCGAGTTGCCGGCACCACTCGGTGGTGCAAGCTGAGCGCGACCTTGATCAGTCCGGCGACTCCGGCCGCACCTTCGGTATGCCCCAAGTTGCCTTTGATCGATCCGATTGCGCACGGCTGCGCGCGGTTTCGAGAGTGCAGGTGACCGAGGGCCTTGGCCTCGATCATGTCGCCGAGCACCGTTCCGGTGCCGTGGGCCTCCACGAAATCGACATCGGCCGCTTGGACGTCCCCTCGGCTCAACGCTTCGGCCACCACTTGTTGCTGGGCCCACCGGTTCGGTGCGGTGACCCCGTTGCTGCGACCGTCGGAATTGACCGCGCTGCCTTTGATCACGGCGTAAATCGGCAAGCCTTCCGCTTGTGCGTCCGCCAGCCGGCGAAGCACGATGATGGCTACGCCTTCACCACGACCGACGCCGTCGGCACTGCCACTGAAAGGCTTACACCGCCCGTCCGGCGCAGACAGTCCGGCTTGGGTATAGAAGATGTTGATCGCGGGCGTCAGGACGATGTTGACACCACCGGCCAACGCTTGATCGCATTCGCCCGCACGCAGACTCGCGCATGCCAAGTGCACCGCAACCAACGACGACGAGCATGCGGTGTCCACCGCCATGCTCGGCCCCTTCAGGTCGAGGTGATAGCTCACTCGGTTCGCGGTCATGAAGTATCCGTTGCCCGAACCAAGTTGCGGCGTAATGCTGTTGTAGTTGCTCATGTGCAACGTGGCCCACTCGTTGGCCATCACCCCGACGAATACGCCTGTGCGTGAACCTGACTGGGCCCGCGGGTCCAGGGTGGCGTCCTCGAGCGCGCGCCACGCGGACTGCAGCAGAATCCGCTGCTGCGGATCCATCGCCTCGGCCTCGCGCGGTGCGACGCCGAAGAATTCGTTGTCGAAGGCGTCGGCGTCGCTAAGGAAACCGCCACTGTGGTTGTTTACGGCGCCGGGGCCGCCTTCGGGTTTGTAGAAGTCGGCGGCCTGCCATCGGTCGGCTGGAACTTCGTCTATCCCATCTGCGCCGTCGAGCAGTAGCCGCCACAAGGCACGGGAATTCGGGGCCTTCGGGAATCGGCAATCCATGCCGACAATCGCGATATCGGTCACGCAGCGACCTTTTGGTAGCGCCGCCACTTCGGTCGCGATGTAACCGGAGACGTCGGCGATAGTGGGATATTCGAAGACCATCGTAGCTTCCGGATCGATGCTCCAACGGGCTTCCACGTCGAACCATCAAGTGGTGAGCGTGGTCGCCGCCGAGTTGCCGCGTAGCAAACCGCAGGGTGCAGGTATTAGCCCGTACGGTGGGGTCGCTTAGGCTCCTCGCATGCAGCGGATCATCGGCATCGAGGTCGAGTACGGCATTTCGTCGCCTACCGAGGCCTCGGCGAATCCGATTCTCACGTCCACCCAAGCGGTCCTGGCGTATGCGGCGGCCGAGGGGGTTCCACGCGCCAAGCGAACCCGATGGGATTACGAAGTCGAATCGCCACTGCGGGATGCCCGCGGTTTCGACCTCGGGCGGCTCAGCGGACCCGCGCCGGTGATCGATGCCGACGAGGTCGGCGCGGCCAACATGATCCTGACCAACGGGGCACGGCTGTACGTCGACCACGCCCACCCGGAGTACTCGGCGCCCGAGGTTACCGACCCGCTCGACGCGGTGATCTGGGACAAAGCAGGGGAACGGGTCATGGAGGCCGCCGCTCGGCACGCCTCGAGCGTTCCGGGCGCACCCCGGCTGCAGCTGTACAAGAACAACGTCGACGGCAAGGGCGCGTCCTACGGGACGCACGAGAACTACCTGATGAGCCGGGACACGCCGTTCAATTCCATCATCGTCGGCCTCTCACCGTTCTTTGCCTCGCGGCAGGTCATCTGCGGTTCGGGGCGCGTCGGTATCGGTCAGTCCGGAGACGAGGCCGGGTTCCAGCTCTCCCAGCGATCCGACTACATCGAGGTCGAGGTCGGGCTCGAGACGACGCTCAAGCGCGGCATCATCAACACCCGCGACGAGCCGCACGCCGACGCCGACAAGTACCGCCGCCTGCATGTCATCATCGGCGACGCGAACTTGGCCGAGATGTCGACCTATCTCAAGGTCGGCACGACCGCGCTCGTACTCGATTTGATCGAAGCCGGTGTCGACCTCTCGGATCTGCAGCTGGCGCGCCCCGTCACCGCCGTACACACCATCAGCCACGACCCGACGTTGCGGGCAACCGTCGCGCTAGCCGACGGCCGGGAACTCACCGGTCTTGCGCTGCAACGTATCTACCTCGATCGCGTGTCGAAATTCGTCGAACGAAACCAGAACGACGACCCGCGCGTCGCCGACATCATCGAGCAATGGGCGATGGTCCTCGATCTGCTCGAACGCGATCCGATGGAATGCGCCAATATCCTCGACTGGCCCGCGAAGTTGCGTCTGCTCGAGGGCATTCGAAGCCGCGAAGGCCTGGGCTGGGCGGCACCGAAACTGCACCTCGTCGATCTCCAGTACTCCGACGTGCGCCTGGAAAAGGGCCTGTACAACCTGCTGGTCTCGCGCGGATCGATGAAGCGGTTGGTCAGCGAGCAGGAAGTGCTTGCGGCGATGACCAACCCGCCGTTGGACACGAGGGCTTACTTCCGCGGCGAGTGCCTGCGGCGCTTCGGTGCCGACATCGCCGCTGCGAGCTGGGATTCGGTGATTTTCGACCTCGGCGGCGATTCACTCGTCCGGATCCCGACTCTCGAACCATTGCGTGGCAGCAAGGCGCATGTCGGCAAGTTGCTCGATTCCGTGGAAACGGCCGCTGAACTGGTCGAACAGCTGACTACCTGAGTCGTGGGCAGGCGAATTTCGATTTGGGTGCGGCTCTTCTGGAGTGACGTCAGGCGGCTCGGGGGATCGTGCCGTTGAGGTAGCGGGATTCGTGGATGCGGTGTCGTTCCTGGTCGAGGTGGAAGTTCCAGTATTTGTCGAGGTCGCCGTTGCTG
>JBBSKP010000206.1:0-8400 GCA_038256175.1 Mycobacteriales bacterium | reverse complement strand
GTAGATCGCGTCGAGGACGAACGCGGCCCGCGCCACCGAATCGGCGATGGGCGCAACGGCGTCGGCCGGGACCGTGCTCACGACGGCGGCTGCCTCGGCGCAGATTTCGCCGACATGCGGGCCCGTAAACGGTACGAACCGGGCTTCCATTTGTAGCGCATATGCGAGCTCGACGCCGCTCTGCGCCCGGCCGCCGTCTCGCGCCACAACCGCGACGCTGGTCGCCCCGAGATCTGCCAATGCCAACAATGCTGGACGCGCTGTCCCGCCCGCACCGATTACAACTACAGGTCGGCCGCGTAGATCAGGAGCACCGCCGTCGACGAGCGCGCCGCGAACACCGTCGACATCGGTGCAATCCGCAATCCAGCCGGAACCGTCGCGCACCAACGTATTTGCCGAGCCGGCGAGGACAGCGCGTGCCGTTCGCTCGGTCGCATACTCCAGTGCGGCAACCTTGCCCGGCATCGTCACCGATAGGCCGACCCATTCCGGACCGAGCCGACCGACGAGGGCCGGGAGCTGTTCTGCGGTGCAATCCACGCGCTCGTAGGTCCACCCGGTCAGCCCGAGGGCACGGTAGGCGGCGAGGTGCAGTTGCGGCGAGCGGGAGTGCAGGATCGGATGGCCGAGCACCGCAGCCCTGCGTGGTTCGGCAGTCACAGGGTTTAACCTCCTGCCGGGCGTCCGCTGTCGAGAATCCCACTTTGCTTGGCCTGCTCGATGTTCCGCAGATGCTCGTCGTAGTTGTCGGTGAAGAGCGTTGTGCCCTCCTTGTTGATCGTGACGAAGTAGAGCCAATTGCCCGGCGTCGGATTCTCGACGGCCTTCAGAGCGTCGAGGCTCGGTGCGGAGATCGGCGTCGCGGGAAGGCCCGGCATCGCGTACGTGTTCCACGGCGTCACGCGAGCCCGATCGGCATCGGTCGTCGCGACCTCGGTCTCGTCGAGCGAATAGTTCACCGTCGAGTCGAACTGCAACGGCTGATTCACCTTCAGCCGGTTCACAATCACCCGGGCAACCTTCGGCATGTCCTGCGGCAGCGCTTCCCGCTCGACCAGCGAGGCGGCAACCAGCATCTGATGGGGCGTGAGACCCGACGAGCTCGACTCGAGTATTCCCGTGTCGGCATAACTGGCAACGCTCTCGGTCACGAGGTGTCGCAGGATCTCGGTTGGCGTTTGGGTCGGGTCGAAGTTCCAGGTCCCGGCGGCGAGCAAACCTTCGAGCTGCCTGTCGCGATCCGGTACCTCGCGAATCGCATCGTCGGCCCAGCTTGGAATGCCGAGAGAATCGAGATCCGAACTCGCACCCGCCGCATTCAGGTCGTCGTAGGAGACGCATTTCTGGGGTCCCGGACCGACGCAACTCGCCTTCGCGATCTTGGTGTAGATGCCTTCCTTGGTCGATCCCGTCTGCGCATCGCGGGAATCGTGTAGCTGGCGTCCCTCGGAGATCAGCAGCTTTCCCACACGCGATGTCGGGTCGACAAGCGTCTCGACCGCCTCCGCGGCAGGAATTCGGGACGGCAACGCATAGAAGCCCGGCTCCAAGCCACTCATCGCGCTGTTCTGCACCGCTGCCTCGAAGAACGCGGAACCACTCGCGACTACATCTTTGGCAGCCATCGCCGTCGCAATCTGCTCTGCGGTATCGCCAGGCTTGACTTCGACGATCGCCTGCGGGCCACCAGGACCCGGGTAGTCCGCAGCGACGGCGGGCTTGTCGAAGAACTCCTTCGCGGCAAAAGCAACCACGCCGGTAATTACCACGATGAAGACTGCCGCCAACGCGATGATTGTGCGGCCACGTTCACGACGCGCCTGTGCTTTGCGCGCTCTCTCCCCCACTCTGGTCGGTCGCGCTCGCGTCAGTGGGATCTCCTGTGTCCGGTCCGGCTCGGCGGCCGGTGGGTAGTCAAAGGCGGTGTGCTGCCGATTGTCGACCTCACGCCACCCTGAATCTTCGCGGATCGGACGCTGATCGTGGTGCGAATCGGGGTGGCGTTGTCCAGTGGGTGTCCAACGCTCCGTCATTCTTCGCCCTGCTCACCAAGACGTGCCGACAATGCCGCGCTCCGTTCGTCCAGCCAACCTTGCAGGATCGCCACAGCCGCGGCCTGGTCGATCACTCGTCGTTGTTGCTTGCCCCGAACCCCGCTCGATTGCAGAGCGCGTGTTGCAGACACCGTAGTCAAGCGTTCGTCAGCCATCCGCACCGGCACTGGCGCAACAATTTCGCGCAACCGGTCCGCAAACTTCGTCGCCAGTTCCGCGGCCTTGCCGTGTGTCGCGCGAAGGGTTTGCGGCAGGCCGACAATCACTTCGACCGCCTCGTACTCCAGGACGATTGCCGCAATCCTGTGCACGTCCGGCGCATTTCGGGAATCGTCCTTGGCCCGCGGAACGGTTTCCACGGGCGTTGCCAGAATCCCGTCAGGGTCGCAGGACGCCACGCCGATGCGAACACTGCCCACATCTATCCCGATGCGTCGACCGCGCCCCGGATCATCTGTTCCCGGGCGATCGGGGCCCACTCAGAGGCCCGCGGCGAGCTCGGCCACACGCGCACGCACGGCGACCAACCCGGCAGCGATACCCGACGGATCCGCGCCCGAGCCCTGCGCCATCTCGGCTTTGCCACCACCACGACCGGCGATCGCCGGACCGAAGCTGCCGACGAGATCGCCTGCCTTGACCCCCAACTCCTGGGCGGCCTTGTTGGCCGACACCACGAACGGAACCTTTCCGTCCGCATTGCCGAGGAGCACGACCACAGCCGGATCCGAGCCGAGGCGACCACGGATGTCCGTTGTCAACGCACGGAGATCGTTGCCCGCCACACCCTCCGGTGCGGCCTCGGCGACGACGAGCATCGTGCCGACTCGCTCCGCCTTGGCGACGAAGGCTCCCGCCGACGCGAGTACGGCTGCGGCTTTGGTCCGCTCGAGTTCTTTCTCCGCAACCTTGAGCCGTTCGACAAGTTGCTCGACGCGTGCCGGAACTTCGTCGGAAGGCACCTTCAGCGAGGAGGCGATCCCGGCCAGCAGTGCACGTTCTTTGGCCAGGTAATTGTAGGAATCGAGGCCGACGAAGGCTTCGACGCGGCGCACACCGGAGCCGACCGACGCCTCACCCAGGAGTGTGATCGGACCGATCTGCGACGAATGCTGGACGTGCGTACCACCACACAGCTCCATCGAGAATTTGCCGCCGATCTCCACAACGCGTACTTCGTCGCCGTAGTTCTCGCCGAACAGCGCGAGCGCGCCCATCTCCTTGGCTTTCGGAAGATCGGTGAGAAAGGTATTGACGGGGAAGTCCGCACCGACGGCGTCGTTGCTGACGGACTCGATCTCGTTGCGTTGCGCCTCGGAAAGCTGACCCTGCCAGTTGAAGTCGAAACGCAAGTACCCCGGCTTGTTCAGCGAACCGGCCTGCACAGCGTTGGGGCCGAGCACCTGCCGCAACGCCGCGTGCACCATATGTGTGCCCGAGTGACCTTGTGTCGAGCCGTGCCGCCACTGCGGGTCGGCTTGCGCGAGCACGACGTCACCCTCGGTGATCTGGCCTTCCTCGACCGTCACCTTGTGCACCCACAGCTTCTTCGCGATCTTCTGCACGTCGTTGACGCGCACCTTCACACCGCTGGCGGTGATGGTGCCGCGGTCCGCGATCTGACCACCGGACTCGGCGTAGAGCGGGCTGCGGTCCAGGATCACCTCGAGGCTTTCACCCTTGACCGCGGTCGGCACCCGCACACCGCCGGAGATCAGCGCGAGCACTCGCGCCTCGGACGTGAGTTCGCTGAATCCGGTGAACTCCGTCGGGCCGCCATCGAGCAGCTCCTTGTAGATCGTGAGATCCGCGTGCGCATGCTTGCGTGCCTGAGCGTCTTCCTTCGCCCGGGTGCGCTGCTCGGCCATCAACGATCGGAAGCCGCTTTCATCGACGCTCAATCCGGCCTCAGCCGCCATTTCGAGTGTCAGGTCGATCGGGAAACCGTAGGTGTCGTGCAGCGCGAACGCTTCGGTGCCACCGATAACCTTGCCGCCCTTGGCTTTCACCGCATCGGCTGCGCCTTCGAAGAGCTTCGAGCCGGACGTCAACGTCTTGAGGAACGCCGCTTCCTCGCCGACGGCGACCGTCTCTACCCGGCGGAAGTCGGTGGCAAGTTCGGGATACGACGGCGACATCTCGTCTCGGACGACCGCCATGAACGCACCCATGGTCGGCTGTTCTGCGCCGAGCAGCTTCGCCGAACGGACGATTCGACGCAGCAGTCTGCGCAGCACGTAGCCACGGCCGTCGTTTCCGGGATTGACGCCGTCCACAATCAACATTGCCGCTGTACGGGCATGATCGGCGATCACGCGGAAACGGACGTCGTCTTCGTGCTCGACGCCGTAGCGTCGGCCGGTCAGTTCCTCGGCTTTGGTGATGACGGGGCGCACGAGGTCGGTCTCGTAGACGTTCTCGACGCCCTGCAGCAGAAAGGCAACGCGCTCCACACCCATGCCGGTATCGATGTTCTGCTTCGGCAACGGCCCGAGAATCTCGTAGTCGTCCTTGGAACGGCCGAGCCCACGCTCGTTCTGCATGAAGACGAGATTCCAGATCTCGATGTATCGATCCTCGTCAGCTTCCGGACCGCCTTCGAGGCCGAACTCCGGGCCGCGGTCGTAGTAGATCTCCGAGCATGGACCACAAGGGCCGGGGATACCCATGGACCAGTAGTTGTCGGCCATCCCGCGGCGTTGAATCCGCTCGTCCGGGATACCGGCAACGTCCTTCCACAAATCGATCGCCTCGTCGTCGTCGAGGAAGACCGTGACCCAGAGCCGCTGTGGATCGAAGCCGTACCCACCGTCGTCGACACTGTTGGTCAGCAGTGTCCACGCGAGCCGGATCGCGTCCTTCTTGAAGTAATCGCCGAAGGAGAAGTTGCCCGCCATCTGGAAGAACGTGTTGTGCCGGGTGGTGATCCCGACGTTCTCGATATCCAGTGTGCGCACACATTTTTGGACGCTGGTGGCCCGAACGAACGGCGGTGTCTGCTGGCCCAGGAAATACGGCACGAACTGAACCATGCCCGCGTTGACAAACAGCAGGTTCGGGTCGTTGAGAATGAGGGAAGCACTCGGCACATGCGTGTGCCCGTCCCGGACGAAGTGGTCCAGGAAGCGTCGGCGAATCTCATGGGTCTGCACGCAACCAAGATTACCGGTGCCTGCGCAGAGCATTCACCCGGTTTGCAAACCCGTACCAAAGCGACAATCCAGGCAGCGTGTCCAGCATGTCGAAACAGCTGCACACCGTTCGACGCATAGTTGAGCGGCATACCGCCGACTGCCGAATCTGTAGAGGAGAAAGACAATGCCGACGGTGACATCCAAAGACGGAACGACCATTGGTTACACCAAAGCCGGCTCCGGCCCGGCGCTCGTCCTGGTCGACGGCGCGATGTGCTGGCGCGAGTCTGGAGTGACCCCGACGCTGCTCCCGGAACTGTCGAAGCACTTCACGGTATTTGCCTACGACCGTCGCGGCCGCGGCGAAAGCACAGACAACGCCCCGTACGCAAAGGAACGGGAGATCGAGGACCTCGAAGCGGTGCTCGGCGCCGCGGGCGGTGCGCCGTTCGTGTGCGGCATCTCCTCTGGTGCCGTCCTCGCCATGTATGGGGTGCAGGAGGGATTGACGCCGGCGAAGCTCGCGCTGTTCGAACCACCGCTGGTTGTCGTCGACGATTCCGACGACAAGCCACCGGTCGACGGCCTTGCCACATTGCAGACGATGATCGCGCAGGACCGTCGTGGCGATGCCGTCACGTACTTCATGGTCGAATTGGTCGGGGCGCCAAAGATTTTCATGGTCGTCATGAAGTTGTTCATGCGCAAGGGCTGGAACAGCACTCGCAAGGTCGCGCACACCCTGCCCTACGACATCAGCTTCATGCAGGAATCCGAATGGAAGGTCCCTCGCGAAGCCGCCGACGCAATCACGATGCCGTGCACGGTCATTGGAGGTGGGAAGAGTCCCGCAAAGCTGAAGAAAGCGGTGCGAGCAACGGCGGCCGCGATCCCCGGTGCCGACGTGATCGAGGTCCCGAAGCAAACGCACATGATCAAGCCGAAGCCATTCACCGACGCCTTGGTCGCGTGTTTCGGTAGCTGATCGTCACTTGCCGCGAACGATGCGGCGGAGCTTCTCGATCCGCCGCCCGATCTCGCGTTCGACTCCATGGTCGGTGGGCTTGTAATAGTCGGTGCCGACCAACTCGTCCGGTGGATACTGCTGCGCCAGTACACCATCGGGGTTGTCGTGGGGGTATTTGTAACCGACCGCGTTGCCCAGTTTCTGCGCTCCGGCATAGTGGCCGTCGCGCAGATGCGGCGGCACCGATCCGGCCTTACCTGCACCGATGTCGGACATCGCGGCCCCGAGCCCGGCGGTGACAGCGCCGGACTTCGGTGCCGTCGCAATGTGGATCGTCGCGTGCGCCAACGCCAGCTGTGCTTCCGGCATCCCGATCAGCTGCACAGCTTGGGCCGCCGCGATCGCGGTCTGCAGCGCTGTCGGATCTGCCATACCGACGTCTTCGCTGGCCTGGATCACCAGCCGCCGCGCGATGAATCGTGGGTCCTCACCTGCTGTGATCATCCGCGCAAGGTAGTGCAGGGCAGCGTCGACGTCGGAGCCACGGAGCGACTTGATGAACGCGCTGATGACGTCGTAGTGCTGATCGCCGGCGCGGTCGTAGCGGACTGCGGCTTTGTCGACGCTGGCCTCGACCAACTCCAGGCTGATCTCACCGTCGGGCGAAGCCTCAGCAGCCGCCTCGAGCGCGGTCAACGCACGTCGCGCATCGCCCGCAGCGATCCGGATCAGATGGGCGAGCGCGTCTTCGCTCGCGGTGTAGCGATCGTCGAGACCGCGTGGGTCCGTCAGCGCCCGCGCCAGTAGCGTGCGGATATTCGCATCGGTCAGCGATTGCAATTGCAGGACAAGAGACCGCGACAGTAGCGGCGAGACCACCGAGAACGACGGATTCTCGGTCGTTGCTCCGACCAGCAACACAATTCGGTTCTCCACCGCGGCCAGCAGCGCATCTTGCTGAGTCTTGGAGAACCGGTGGACTTCGTCGATGAACAGCACTGTCTGCTCGCCGACGGACATCCGGCGCCGGGCGAGGTCGATGACAGCGCGCACTTCCTTCACACCCGCGGACAACGCGGACAACGCCTCGAATCGGCGGCCCGTTGTCTGCGAGATCAACGATGCGAGCGTGGTTTTCCCAGTTCCCGGTGGACCGTAGAGCAGCACCGATGCCGCGCCCGAGCCCTCGACCAGCCGCCGAAGCGGAGCACCTTCGCGTAACAAGTGCTCCTGGCCGACCACCTCGTCGAGGCTCGCGGGCCGCATCCGGACGGCCAGCGGCGACTCTGGGCGCGCATGGCTGGCGGCGCTGAACTCCGTTTCGACAGCCGACTCCTCTGGCGGGTCGAACAACCCGTCGCCACCCAAACTCTCCTGCTGCACGTTTCGACGTTACCGTCCGGCTCTGTCGATATTGTCGGCAGTTGTTCGACGCGTTGGTAGTCCGCGACACCGCGGGCCGGATTCGACGACCGACAGGAGACGGTGATGCGCTACATGATCGTGCACAAGACCGAGGACTACTTCGACAAGAGCAACCCACCGCCCGCCGAGTTCATGGCGAAGATGGACGCGTTTCTCTCCGAGGCGTCGAGGTCCGGAGTTCTCCTCGCCGCCGAGGGGCTCAAGCACCCGCGCCACGGGACGAAGATCACCTACAACAAGGGCGAAGGCACCGTGACGGACGGCCCGTACGCGGAGGCGAAGGAGGTGATCGCGGGTTTCGCGATCGTCGATGTGCGGTCAAAGGAAGAAGCTATCGAGTGGGCGAACCGCTTCGCTGCCGCCTTCGACGAGGTGGAGCTCGAGGTCCGCCCGATCACCGAGGCCGCCGACTTCCTGTAGCGCCGCTTGCGCTGGTGCGACTTCGCCTCGGTCGGGCGTAGCCTGCATTCTCGTGACGCCAATTACCGACGCCCACAGCAGCATCGACGCGGTCTGGCGAATCGAGTCCCCTCGGCTGATTGCCGGACTCACCCGGATGGTGCACGACGTCGGACTCGCCGAGGAACTTGCACAGGATGCCCTTGTCGCCGCACTCGAGCAGTGGCCGGATTCTGGAGTGCCCCGAAACCCCGGCGCGTGGCTGATGACGACCGCGAAACGTCGGGCGATCGATCGGTTCCGACGAAACGAACGCCTCGATCGTAAGCATGAGGAAATTGCGCACGATCTCGAGATCGAGCAGCAACGATCGCCCGACTTCGACGCGGCTCTCGATGATCACATCGAGGACGACTTG
>JBBSKP010000205.1:0-8434 GCA_038256175.1 Mycobacteriales bacterium | reverse complement strand
CGGGATCCTGTCACAAGTGCCCGATTTGTGGAGCCGCCGCGTCCTCGAATGGGAGGAGCAGACGCCCAGCCCGGATGGGCAGACCGGACTGTTCCTGTTGCAGAACATGTTCGGGGTGTGGCCCGCCGACGGCACACCCGCTGCCGACGTTCCGCAGCTACGCGACCGACTGCACGCTTATGCGGAGAAAGCCATCCGAGAAGCCGGCATCACGACCTCGTGGGATCAGATCGACGAGCCCTACGAGACGTCGGTACACGAATGGATCGACGGCGTCATCGATGGGCCGGCCGGTGAATCCATGAGTGCGCTCACGGCGCAATTGGCGCCGCACGGGTGGCTCGACTCGCTCGGTCAGAAATTACTTCAGTTGTGCGGACCGGGAATTCCGGACATATATCAGGGAACCGAGCTCTGGGAGGACTCCCTCGTCGATCCGGACAACCGGCGGTTGGTCGATTTCGACGCAAGAGGCCAACTCCTCGGCACGCTGTCCGCGCCGCCGCAAGTCGATTCGACAGGTGCGGCCAAGTTGTGGCTTGTGGCTCACGCACTGTGGGTTCGCCGGCAGCGGCCGAACTGCTTCGTCGGCGGCAGTTACGCACCGGTGACGGCTGCCGGCGCGGCCGCTCACCATCTCGTCGGCTTCAGCCGCGGTAGGCAAGACGGTCCGCCTGAAGTCATTGCGCTCGCAAGTCGACACACGGTCGCACTTGCCGAAACCGGTTGGGCCGATACGGCTGTCGACCTGCCAGACGGATCCTGGACCGATCGCCTCACCGGCATGGTGCACACCGGACGGGCAGACTGCGCGAAACTCTTCGCTCAGCTACCTGTCGCCTTGCTCGTTCGCTGATCGTTTCAGGCGCTCGAGCCTCTCTCCTCGACTGACGCGGCGCCACCGAGTAAGGCATGCTTGAGAGTGTGAGCACCACGCGCGTATTCGACATTTGGGCGCCCAAACCCGGCGAAGTCCGCCTCTACGTCGACGGCGATGTCCACCCGATGACCCGCCGCGGCGACGGCTGGTGGCGAGCCGAATCGACGGTCGCTCCGGACTCGCGGTACGGCTTTCTGATCGACGACAACGAGACAGTCCTGCCTGATCCACGATCGCCACGACAGCCGGACGGCGTACACAAACCCTCCCAGCTACATGAGCTGGATGCCGCGGCCTGGACGGACAGTTCCTGGACAGGCCGTCAGATCGCTGGTGCCGTGATCTACGAACTTCACGTCGGAACCTTCACGCCAGCAGGAACTTTCGACGCTGCCATCGATCGGCTGGACCATCTCGTGGCGCTCGGTGTCACGTTCGTCGAGCTGATGCCGGTCAATGCGTTCAACGGTTCGCACAACTGGGGCTACGACGGTGTCCTGTGGTACGCGGTGCACGAAGGCTACGGCGGCCCCGACGGGCTACAGCGCTTCGTCGACGCCTGCCACGCAAAGGGTCTCGCGGTGGTTCTCGATGTTGTCTACAACCACCTGGGGCCGTCGGGCAACTATCTCCCCCGCTTCGGCCCCTACCTTGCCGACGGCGCAAACACCTGGGGGCAGTCGCTCAACATCGCCGGATCCGCATCTGGCGAAGTACGCCGTTTCATCATCGACAATGCGCTGCGCTGGTTCGACGAATTCCACATCGACGCACTGCGGTTGGACGCGGTCCACGCACTCGCCGACGATACCGCGATCCACCTGCTCGAAGAGCTGTCCACCGAAACCCAGCGACTCTCCGCGCATCTGCGTCGCCCGTTGACGCTGATCGCCGAGAGCGACCTGAACGATCCGAAGCTGATCTCGCCTCGATCCGCCGGCGGCTACGGACTGAACGCCCAATGGGACGACGACGTGCACCACGCGGTGCATGCCGCCGTCTCCGGTGAACGGCAGGGCTACTACGGCGATTTCGGCTCGCTGTCCTGCTTAGCGCATACCCTCACACACGGGTTCTTTCATGCGGGAACCTATTCCAGCTTCCGCGGACGGCCCCACGGACGGCCGATCGATATCCGCCGGGTTCCCGCCAGTTCACTGCTGGCCTACACCTGCACGCACGATCAGATCGGCAACCGGGCAATCGGCGATCGACCCGGATCATACTTGGATGCAGGACAATTGGCGTTGAAGGCCGCGCTGGTACTCACCTCGCCCTACACCCCGATGCTGTTCATGGGCGAAGAATGGGGCGCGAGCACACCGTTCCAATTCTTCACGAGTCATCCGGAACCTCACCTCGCCGAAGCAACTGCCAGCGGGCGCAAGGCCGAGTTCGAAGCGCATGGCTGGAATACCGACGACATTCCCGATCCACAGGACCCGGAGACGTTCCAGCGGTCGAAACTGGACTGGTCCGAGCTGACCGACGACCCGCACGCGCGGCTGCTCAGGTGCTACCGGGAGCTCATTGCCCTGCGGCGCGAACGACCCGAGCTGACGGATCCGTGGCTTACCGACATCACCGTCGACTACGACGAGGACGAGGGCTGGATTGTGTTGCGCCGGGACACGTTACGTGTCCTGTGCAACCTCGGACCCGACGCCGTGGTCGTCCCGGTCGGAGGCACACCGCTGATCTGGTGGGATCCGCCGGTACCCGACGAGACCGGGGCCGCGACCGTCGTCCCAGGTCACTCGTTCGCAGTGCTGGAATACGACCGCGGACGCAGTTAGGTCAGGTATCGGTAGGCAGGTGAACCGGGTTCGAGCCGCTCGCACACGATGCGAGAATGCGCGATCCGTTCGAGCAGCGAATCCAGTCCGCCCGCCGAACCGAGTTCGATACCGACCAACGCTGCGCCGGTCTCCCGGTTGTTGCGCTTGACGTACTCGAACAGGGTGATGTCGTCATCGGGCCCGAGCACCTGGTCGAGGAACATTCGCAATGCGCCCGGTTCCTGCGGGAAGTCGACCAGAAAGTAGTGCTTGAGCCCGAGATGCACCAGGGAACGTTCGACGATCTCGCCGTAGCGCGACACGTCATTGTTTCCACCGGAGATGAGACAGACGACTGTCGACCCGGGTTCGAACGACAGATTCTGTAGTGCCGCAACAGATAGCGCGCCTGCAGGTTCGGCGATGATGCCTTCGCTTTGATACAGGTCGAGCATCGCGGTGCAGATCGCGCCTTCGTCGACATGCGTCAGCGCGAAGGCACCGGACTCCTGCGTCGAGCCCGTCTCGAACACGAGCGGAAGCGATCCGTGCGAGAACACCTGAGCACCGAGCCGAGTCACCGTCGCATAGGGAACGTCCCCGATCCGTCGCACAGCGGCACCGTCCACGAACGGGTCGATCTCCGGCAGGGTCACCGGTCCCCCTGCGACGAGTGCCGCGGTCATCGATGCGGCGCCAGCAGGCTCCACCCCAACGATGGTTGCCTTCGGTGCCCGCTCACGAAGGTACGTCGCCACTCCAGCAAGGCATCCGCCGCCGCCAACCGGCACCACGACAGTGTCCGGCGCCACCTCGAGCTGAGCCAGGATCTCTGCCGCGATCGTCCCTTGACCCGCCGCTGTACGCACATCGTCGAACGGCGGGACCATGGTTGCGCCAGTTCGAGCGACATCCGCAATGGCCGCGGCCGCAGCGGCGTCGTACGTATCTCCCGTCGCAATCAATTCGACGAAGTCTTGCCCGTGCACCAGGATCCGGTCGCGCTTCTGCTTGGGCGTGTTCGCGGGGACATAGATTCGTCCGACGATGCCCATTGCGCGGCACGCAAATGCGACGCCCTGCGCATGATTTCCCGCGCTCGCGGCGACAACGCCTGCGGCGCGTTCTGCCTCGGAAAGCTGGACGATCAAGTTGTACGCGCCGCGGATCTTGTAGGAACGCACCACCTGCAGATCTTCGCGCTTGAGATACACCTCGGCGCCGGTAAGCGCGGACAACCGCGCACTGCGCTGCAACGGCGTAGCCGCAATGACCGCGGAAATTCGCTTTGCGGCAGCGTCGATCTCGTCCGCGGTCAACGCGGAACGAGAATCCTGCAGGTCAGCGAGGTCTTGCGAAGTGGACACGCCTAACATGTTGCCATTGCGGTGTCGAGTACGCCGTGGCGGGCGCCCTAACTTCGATTACTTGGGCTCCAGGACGAAAACCGGGATCTGACGATCTGTCTTCTTCTGGTACTCGTCGTAGTCGGGCCACACTTCGACCCCACGCTTCCACCAGACAGTCTTCTCGTCGCCATGGACCTCACGGGCGATGTAATCCCGCCGGTTCGGACCGTCCTGGAGTTCGACCAGCGGTTCGGCGATCACGTTGTGGTACCAGACGGGGTGCTTGGGCGCGCCACCCAAGGAGGCGAAGGCCGCATAGGTGCCGTCGTGCTCGACGCGCATCAACGCGGTCTTGCGCAGCTTGCCGGTCTTGGCGCCCTTCGTCGTGAGGACGATGATCGGCTTCCCCTGGAGTATGTTGCCCTCGGCGCCGTTCGTCCGCTCGAAAAGCTCGGCCTGATTGCGCGCCCAGTCGGATTTGCTTGGCTCGTATTCTCCGGTTAATGGCATACCAGTCTCAAACGGGGATGGTGCGTTTCTATTCCCAGCTTCTGTTCCCATGCGGAGTGAGCGGTCCCCCGACTCCACTGGCAGCGCTGAGTGGACCCCTGGCTCCGGATCGAACCGCAGACACACGAAATGTTCGTTGGACCGAAATCTACATTCCGTATACCCTGATCTCATGACCACAGTCGAGCGCGCGGGGTTCGATCCCGGTTCTCGACCGCCCGCTGTCGACATCGCCGGCACCGCATGGCCGATCTACAAGCTCGAGGCCATCGCAGCTGGTCTGATCGTTTTCCTCATCGTTCTCGTTGTCGTGCAGTCGCTGCAGATCGCGGTCCTCGGCACTGCCTTTGTTGCCACGGTCATGTGGAGCATCGGCTTGGTCCGCCACAGGACCGACTCGCGCTAGCTAGACCGTCAGGCACCCTGGCCCGAGCAACGCTTTCAAGTCCCCCATCAGCGCCGACGACGGTGTCACCCGCAAGCTGTCGTCCAGTTTGAGCGTGGTCGTCTTGTCGTTGCTGATCAGCCGAAGGTGCACATCTGCCGTGCCTGGGTGGCTGGCGAGCACCCGCTTGAGGGCACCGACCTTGTCAGCTGTGCACAAACGCGTCGGGATGCTGACGGCGACGGGCTTCGCGACCCCGATCGATGACAAGTCCGGCACCGCGAGATCGTTCGCGATCAGCGAGATTCGGTCGTCACGACGCGACACCCGCGCCTTCACCAACACGACGGAGTCTTCGGTCACGTCCATCCCGTACACCGAATACGCCTGAGGGAAGAACAGCACCTCGACGCCGCCAGCCAAGTCCTCGAGCTGAGCCGACGCCCACGCGAGCCCGTTCTTGTTGATCCGCCGGTTCACTGTTGTCAGAATGCCGCCGACAACGACCTGCGCACCGTCGGGCACATCGCCTTCGAGAATGCTCGGAATCTGCGTATCGGACTGAGCCGCGAGGACATGCTCGACGCCGTTCAGCGGGTGGCCGGATACGTAGAGCCCCAACATCTCCCGCTCCAACGCCAGTCGATGTTTGGTCTCCCACTCCTCGTCCGGCACCCTGACGTTGAATACCGCCGAGATCGATTCGTCCGCATCCGCGCCGCCGAAGAGATCGAACTGACCGATCGCCTCCGCCTTCTTGGTACCCATCACGGCATCGATCGCGTCCGCATGCACCAGCAGCAAGCCCTTGCGCGGATGACCCAACGAGTCGAAAGCGCCCGCCTTGATGAGCGACTCGGTGACCTTCTTGTTGCAAGCCGTTGCGTCGATCTTGTTCAGATAGTCGGAGAAGTCCGTGTACTTGGACTTTTCCTTGCGCGCCTCGATGATCGCGGCGACCACGTTCGAACCGACGTTGCGGACGGCACCGAGGCCGAACCTGATGTCACTGCCGACCGACGCGAAGTTCAGTTCCGATTCGTTGACATCCGGCGGCAGCACCGTGATGCCCAGTCGCCGGCAATCGGCGAGGTAGACCGCGGCCTTGTCCTTGTCGTCGCCCACACTGGTGAGCAGACCGGCCATGTACTCGCCCTGGTAGTTCGCCTTGAGGTAACCGGTCCAGTACGAGACGAGACCGTAGCCCGCAGCGTGCGACTTGTTGAACGCGTATCCGGCGAACGGAAGAATGGTGTCCCACAACGCCTTGATGGCCGGCTCGGAGAAGCTGTTGGCCAACATGCCCTCACGGAAACCGGCGTAGGCCTCCTCCAGCACCGAGAGCTTCTTCTTACCCATCGCGCGCCGGAGAATGTCTGCCTGCCCGAGAGAGTACCCGGCCACCTTCTGGGCGATCTGCATGATCTGCTCCTGATACACGATCAGGCCATAGGTGTCTTTCAGGATCTCGGCGAGCGGCTCCTCGAGCTCGGGGTGAATCGGCTTGACGTCTTGCCGACCATTCTTACGGTCCGCGTAGTCGTTGTGCGCGTTCATGCCCATCGGGCCGGGGCGGTACAGGGCGAGGACGGCGACGATGTCCTCGAAACCGGTCGGCTGCATCCTGCGGAGCAGATCACGCATCGCGCTGCCGTCCAGCTGGAACACGCCGAGAGTGTCACCGCGAGAAAGCAATTCGTACGTTGAGGGGTCGTCCAGGCCGAGCGTGTCGAGATCGAGTTCGATTCCCCGGTTCGACTTGATGTTCTCGATCGCGTCGCCGATGACTGTCAGGTTTCGCAGGCCGAGGAAGTCCATCTTGAGCAGGCCGATGGCCTCACACGACGGGTAGTCCCAGCCGGTGATGATCGCGCCGTCCTGCGCGCGCTTCCACACGGGGATCGCGTCCATCAGCGGCTCGGACGACATGATCACCGCGCAGGCGTGCACACCCGCGTTGCGGATCAGGCCTTCGAGACCGCGGGCGGTCTTGTAGATCCTCGCGACATCGGGGTTGGAATCGATGAGCGCGCGAACCTCGACGGCTTCCTTGTACCGCTCGTGGGTCGGATCGGTGATGCCTGCGACCGAGATGTCCTTGGCCATGATCGGCGGCGGCAATGCTTTGGTGATCTGATCCGCGATGGCAAACCCGGGCTGGCCGAACTGAACTCGCGCCGAATCCTTGATCGCAGCCTTGGTCTTGATGGTGCCGAACGTGATGACCTGAGCCACCCGATCGGAACCCCATTTTTCCGTCGCGTAGCGGACCATCTCACCGCGGCGGCGATCGTCGAAGTCGATATCGATATCGGGCATCGACACGCGCTCGGGGTTCAGGAATCGCTCGAACAGCAGACCGTGCGGAAGCGGATCGATGTTGGTGATGCCCATGGCGTACGCGACCAACGAACCGGCCGCGGACCCTCGGCCAGGGCCGACCCGGATGCCGACATCACGTGCGTGGTTGATCAGGTCGCCGACGACCAGGAAGTAGGCCGGGAAGCCCATCTCCAAGATGACCTTGATCTCGAAGTCGGCGCGCGCGAGGTACTCCTCCGTCGCACCGCCTGGGAACCGGCGTTCGAGGCCAACCATGACCTCACGCCGCAACCACGATCCTTGGGTTTCGCCTTCGGGCACCGGGAAGATCGGCATCCGATCGCGGTGCTTCCAGACTTCTTCGTAGGACTGGACCCGCTCACCGATGAGCAACGTCGAATCGCACGCGCCGGGAACTTCCGCGTCCCAGATTGCGCGCATCTCTTCGGCCGACTTGAGGTAGTAGCCGTCGCCGTCGAACTTGAATCGCGTCGGATCAGACAGCGTCTTGCCGGTCTGGATGCACAGCAGCGCCTCGTGGTTCTCGGCGGCTTCCTTGGTGACGTAGTGGCAGTCGTTGGTCGCAAGCGGCGGAATCTCGAGTGTCCTGCCGATGTCCAGCAGGCCTTCCCGTACCCGGCGCTCGATCGACAGACCGTGGTCCATCAGCTCGAGGAAGAAGTTCTCCTTGCCGAAGATCTCCTGCCACTTGGCCGCAGCCTCGAGTGCTTCGCGATCGTGCCCAAGCCGCAGTCGCGTCTGCACTTCGCCGGACGGGCAGCCAGTCGTGGCGATGATCCCCGTGGCGTTCGCGGCAATGAGCTCCTCGTCCATACGAGCCCACTTGCCCAGCTGACCCTCGATCGAGGCTAGCGACGACAACTTGAACAGGTTGCGCAAGCCCGTCGCGTTCTCGGCGACCATCGTCATGTGGGTGTACGAGCCGCTGCCCGACACGTCGTCGGACTTCTGGCTCTTGTCGCCCCACAGGACGCGTTTCGTCTCGAAACGGGACGCCGGCGCGATGTACGCCTCGATGCCGATGATCGGCTTGATGTCGTGCTTCCGCGCCGAGTTGTAGAACTCCGACGCGCCGTACATGTTGCCGTGGTCGGTCATGCCGACTGCGTTCATCCCGAGCCGCTGCGCCTCCTCGAACATGGGCGAGATCTTGGCGGCACCATCGAGCATCGAGTACTCGGTGTGGTTG
>JBBSKP010000204.1:0-8487 GCA_038256175.1 Mycobacteriales bacterium | reverse complement strand
TCGTCAGCGCGGGAACCGGCACCCGAGGCCCACCCCTTTTCGTTTAGCGTCAGCGCACTCACTTTCAATGCGTCGGACCGCGATGGCCGCACTCTGCCTCGCACCGTCCGGCGATTCCACTGTGGAGTAAGGACTTCGGGTCCAACCACGGCTCCTGACAGCTTGCGCTCGCACCTGCGACACCCGCATGACAAGGGCAACTTGCTCTCGGTGCGGGACGTCGTCGTGCGCGCGATTCGAATCGAAACGAGAACGACGCATGTCCACACCCGAACTCGAGCGTGAGGTCGATACCTCGCGCTCCGATGCCGCACCACAGAATTCACCGGCGCCACCGCCGGCGCGCAGCCTGCGGCCATTGCTGTTGCGGCTGCATTTCTACGCGGGAATCCTCATCGCACCCTTCATTTTCATCGCCACCGTGAGTGGTGGGTTGTATGCGATTGCCCCGACCCTCGAGCAGGTCGTCTACCGCGACTATCTGCACGTAGAGTCCACCGGCACAGTGGTTCCGGTGGCCCAGCAAATCAGCTCGGCACTCCGCGAACGCCCCGACCTTGTCGTGTCAGCGGTCCGCCCTGCTGCGACGCCTGGCGAGACCACGCGAGTGTTGTTTACCGACCCCAGCCTCGGCGAGTCCGAAAGATTGGCCGTCTTCATCGATCCGGCAACGGCCAAGCCGGTTGGCGAACTGACCGTCTACGGCAGCGTCGGTGCGCTGCCCCTGCGCGGCTGGATCTCTCAGCTGCATCGCAACCTGCACCTCGGCGAGCCCGGGCGTATCTACAGCGAACTGGCGGCCTCCTGGCTGTGGGTGATCGCGCTGGGCGGCCTCTACCTGTGGGTTGATCGCTACTGCAAGGCGAAGCGTCGCGACGCCGCGACGGCGCGATTGCTGACCGTCGATCGGTCGGGCAGTCAACGCAGTCGGTCATTGAATTGGCATGGTGCGGTGGGAATCTGGCTGGCAGTCGGTCTGGTGTTCCTCTCGGCGACCGGTCTCACGTGGTCTCGGTACGCCGGCGATAACGTCGACAAGCTGCGCACAGCGATGAGCTGGACGACACCGGCTGTAAGCAACTCCCTCGGCACCGGACCTGCCGTCGCGTCCGGCGGACACGATGGTCACGGTGGCCACGTGGCAAAGGCCGATTCGGCGGTGCTTCGTACGAACGTCGATCGGATCGATTCCGTGCTTGCTGTCGCAGCGAGCAACGGCGTCACCGGTGCCGTCGAGGCAAGCATCCCGGCGGATGGTCAGACCGCTTTCACCGTCAAGCAGACCCGGCAACCGTGGGTCTTTTCGACCAATGCCGTTGCGGTAGACGGTGCGACAGCGCAAGTTACCGACGTGCTCCGGTTTTCGGACTGGCCACTCGCGGCGAAGCTCACGTCGTGGGGGATAGCCCTGCACATGGGCGTCCTGTTCGGTCTCGTCAGCCAATTGGCGCTGGCCGCCCTGGCGATTGCGTTGGTCACCGTCATCGCACGCGGATATCTGATGTGGTGGCGGCGCCGACCTGCGCGAGGCTCTAATTTCGCAGTAGGAAGGGCGCCGGCGCGGGGCGGCATCCGCCGTGTATCCCCTGCGGCGGCAGTCCCAATCTTGGCGGGCTTCATTGCAATCGGCTACTTCGTGCCTTTGCTGGGTATGAGCCTGCTCGGCTTCCTCGTCGTCGACGCGGCGGTCGGGTTCCGCAAATCTTCCTCAATCATGTTCGAACGAAATGGAACTCACGAAAAATGAAGATCAAGAAGCTAGCTGCCGTCTCCGCTCTCGTCATCGCCGGCATGGTCAGCACGGCCGCCACATCGACCGCTGTACCGACTCAGACACCCGATGAGACCATCGGCTACACCGCACGAGCCGTCGACGGCGCCGCTGTCATCACGACCGACGCGGGTTCGCTCGACATAGCTGACGGACAGTTCCGCGTGCTGTCGAACACGGGGAAAGTCGTTGCGGACGTTCCCTTGAGCTACCACCTCGATGACAAGGTGTTCCCAATTGCCGCGTCGATTTCGGGCAACACCGCTACCCTCACGCCGGTGCTCCCGCGTCACGAGGTCGCGGCGTTCAAGTCGCAGGAGGACAGGGACAAGGCCGCGTTCGACAACATGCGCAATCAGATTGGCTTCGGTGTCACGATCGGCGCCATCGTGGGTACCGTCGTCGGCGCCGCTGTCGGTTGCGTTGTCGGTGGTGTTGTTGCCGCTCCGACCGCGATCTTCACCGCCGTCTTCGGCCCGTTGGCAGGCTGTGTGGTCGCAGGCGCTGCGATGGCGCCGGTCGGGGCGTTGGGTGGCACTTTGTTGATCGCCGGACCGGTAGCCGCTGTGTCGGCGATCCAGTACTTCACCGTCGTCAACGAGCGGTTCGCACCCGCGTAGGAGGTCATGTCACGGTCGTGGCAAAAGCGGCCCATAGCACCGGGGAATGGTTGAGCGTTCGATACTCGCGCCACGCGCTCAACCGTTCCCGCTGCCAGGTCGCAAGCGTCTGCACAGGATCGTCGGACTCGTGAGCGGCGTCGATCGCGCAGATAGCGTCCTGCAATGGACGGACACCCTCGTGTGTCCCACCTGCCCGATCGAAGGCAAGGTCGGTCGGAAGGGACCAGCGGCTCGCGGTGACAAGTTCGGCGCCACCGTGAATCATGGCCGACACGAGTCCGAGTGCCTCGCCGAACCGCAGATCGCCGCCACTCTCGCAGGCGATCAGCGCGACGCGGCTCGGGATCGGCCATAGTTCACGGCCTGAAGCGGGATCAGCTGCGAGGGTGTGCGTTCCGAGCAGCAAGTCCTTCGCGGACAAGGGGCGATGTTCTCTCGTCACGGGCGCGAAGCCGAGGGCACCGGCGTTACAGGCGAGGTGCATTTGGGCGTTCTCGCTGCGTCCCGACTCCGGCGGCGCGGCCGTGACGTGCCCGACATAGAGCAACCGGCTTGCACCCGAACGTAATTCGATACCGAGCCACTCGCGGTCGAGATCCTCGCGTCGAAACGCTTGGAGCGAATCCGTCACCGCCGGACGGAGCCGATCGTGGGCTGCATGCTCGGCGACCCGCTGCGCGACCGGCGCATCCGCAGTCATACGGCCGAGCACTGAACCGAGCGACGAGTCTGCGCGGAACCCGGGCACACGCGGGTCCAGTACGCCGACGATCGGCAGCTGCCGTGTCTGCGACCAGGATTGGGCCACCCGACCCGCAGCGTGGACGACGCTGGCCGGGGCGAGCAGGCTGATGTCCGCAATCTCGAGCAGCCGTAGGCCGTTCGCGTCGCCCTGGAAATCGACATCCAGCAGCTCCCACGGAATCTGTGCGACTCGTGGAGACGGCTGGATCCGCAGGTGGGGCCGCGCTCCACTCGTGAACTCGGCGGCCAACTCGGCCGCGAGCTGCTGAGGTAGTAGGGCTTGCGATAGCCGTTGCGCCAGTGCGTGTTCGGCATCGTAGGAGGCAAACGCGCCGCCGATGAGCGCGTCCAGCACGCCGCCAGCCACAGTGGGATCCGGTAATGCCGCGTCGAATTCGGCCAGCACCGCAGTCAGCTGGTCCTCCGGCACTACCGCGATGCCGCCCGTGGCGCTGCCGTCGAGCCACCGCCACGACATGTAGAGGTCGCCCGCATCGGCCATGCGTACCAACGCTGTTGGTGCGTATTGGGGGCTCACCATGCGGGAAGCACCCGCGAATCCCGAATCTCGCGACCGTAGCGTTCCTCTGCTAGGTCGATGAACCGTGCGAGCGCGATCCGGCCGTCCGGCGACACAGCCAACCGGGCCGGTGGAGACACCGGCAAACCAGCGCTCGCGGCAACATCGGCCAAAGCCGTCCCAAGCGCAAGCGCGCCGGCATCGACCCGCTCGTCGGTAGGCGGCTCGAGGAAGGTCGGGATTGTTGTGGCGGGGACTGCCTCTTCCGAGTTCTCTGCGTCGAGTGCTGTTCCGGCGCATTGTGATTCGATGAGGTCGGCGACAATTTCGGTATGACCGCCTGCGTAGGCGAGCCGAAAGGCAAGGCGCATGGCCGGATCGGCGATCTGGCGATTCCATTGCGCCCGCTGATGACCGTTGGCGAACGTGCACCGCACCGCATCGATGGCAAGCGCAGCCGGAATCGCTAGGCGGAGCAATGCGTCTTCCGGTGCCGTAGCTGTGGATTCCAGCAAGCTTGCATGCCAGAAGTCGAGCTGTGCACAGTGCAGTCCAAGGCCGCACTCCGCGTAGGTGGTGAACGCCTCGGCGAGAAACTGCTCACCTTCCTCGACGCGGCTCGTCGCGAATGACAAGGTCGCCAGACGCGTATTTACATCGGCGACATCGATGATCGCACCCGAGTCGCGAAAGTACTTCGCGCTTTGCCCGTACAGGTCGTATGCCGTGTCGTGCTGGCCGCGGTTCTCGGCGAGTAGGGCCGATGCCTTGAGCCCGATTCCGAATCGGTACCCCAAGCCTGCCTGCTGGAAGTAGGCCTGACTCGACTCCAGTAGCGGTTCGGCCTCATCGATCCGGTCGGACCGCAACCGCATGAGCGCGAGGTTCTGCTGCGTTTCGGCAACGGCGTTGATGTCGCCGGCAGACTCGAACGCAGCCATCGCCTGCGTCGCGAAATCGTCGGCGAGATCCCATCGCCCGGTCTCGAAATTGGTTGCTGCCAGGTTCATCAGTGGGTGTCCTGCGAGGTGCGGCGCGTACTGCACTGCGGCGTCCAGTGATTCGGTGGCGATCTCGGTTGCATGTGCCCACTGCTGTCGATGAATCGCCACCGCGGTGAGCGAGAGCAAGCAGGGTACGAGCAGGTCTGCTAGATCAGGTTTGTCGAGCAGCACGGCGTGCGCTTGCTCGAGTGCGTCCTGCGCGCCGTCGAGATCGCCGACATGCTGCAATGCCTGTGACAGATTGATCAGCGCACCCGGCCGCATTCTGCCTGCCTCCGCGGGCATTTCGGCAAGCGCTGTCCGAAATGCGTCGGCTGCCGATGCATGGTCGCCCAGTTCGTCGGACATGCTCGCCATGTTGATCATCGCGGCAATGCGCTTGTCCCCGGTCAGCGTTTGCGCGGCCTGCTCGAACGTGCGCAGGGCACCCGCGACATCGCCACGACCGTATGCCGCTGCGCCTGCGGCGAGAAGATCCTCCACGTCAGAAATCCGAGTCCGACGCGGCAGCGGCAATCTCGGCGAGCAGGTGGCCTTCGCCAGCACCGGGATTCGCGGCTTCTTGCATGCGTCGGCGCACCAGCTGGCGGACGCGTTGGCGCGCTTCCGAACTGCCGAGTGAGTCGGTGTCGACTGCGCCGAATCCGGGTACTTCGATGTCGACGATCAAGGGTGTTTCGGGTGAAAACGTCACGGCCGCAGTGCCAACCCAGGAATCGCCGACCAGCTGTAGCGGGATTGCCAGGGTCTCGTTCACGTGGGCGCTGATGACGGCTCGCGGATACAGGTGCGGTGGGACGAGTGGCCCGAGACCCGGCGCCGCCACGGCACTGATCTGTATCGACGTGGCGCCGGACGTGCGTAGGAGTTGCCATGACACGGCAGCCTCGGACGCATCGACGAGCCCTGCTGGGCAGCGCCGCCAATCCGATCCGCCACTGCCGCGAGCGAGTACGAGTGCTCCGGGCGCGGTTGCCGTCGCCGTTCCTGCGGCAAGCGCATAATTGTCCGCCGACGAGGACGCGGTGGCGAGCGGGTCGTCGGGAACGTCGATGGGTACGAATTCGGAGTCGACCAGCAGGTCGCACTGCTCCACGAGCGTTGCGATGTCTTGCGCGAGGAGCCGTTCGTCCAGTGGCGGGATCGCGTCGATAGTCGATGCGGGCCACCATCGTTGGGCCCAGAGCGCATATGCGAGCTGCCGCGCGGAGGCCGCAAGTTCCTGCAGTGCCGGCGTTGCGTCGACGTCTGCAGCGCCGGAGGAATCGTCGAGCGCGACTGCTACCGCCTCGCCGTACACGGCCCACACCCAATTCTGAGCTGATGCAACATCATCGAGAACAGCCACCGGAGGTGCGTCCGTATCGAGCAGGCGCCAGGCAAGGTGGCCACCGGTTACTTCGAGGACGGCGGTATCGATTCCCGGCTCGTCACCGACCAAGCTCGGGTGTGCTCGCTGTGGCTCGATTACAGTCAATCCATCTGTAGTGCGGGCGATCCCGACTGTCGTGCTCATCAGCTTGCCCGCGATTCGGACGATGCGACGATGTCAGCAGACCAGGCGGTGTGCAGTGCTTGCTTGACTCGGGTCCGGTGGTCGAGGATCACCGAACGTGCGACGCCGTCGAGCAGGTCCCACACTTCCTCGGCATCGAATACCGACGCGCCGCGAACGTCGCGCCCGTGTAGCCGGACCCAGAGGCGGCGCGAGTACGGTCGCCAGGGTTCGCGAAGGTCGGCAGCAACCATGGTGAGAGGGCTTGCGGTGGAGACGAATTCGTCTCCTGGAAAGACCGCGAGACGGCGAGCGCGCAACACGTAGGCCTCGCGTCGCCACCGCCGGTTGATCACCCGGTGCGCGCTCGTCGCGGATCCCTCGTCGGCGTCGGTGCCCAACGGTCGCAGTCCGGCGGCGATCGCCGCGCCCGCGGTCGCGGCGACCCGCAAGGATTCGTCGAGCAGTGCCCATGGCGCGCAACTGCGCGCGATTTCGGTCGTGACGAGTTCGGGTATCAGCGGCAAATCCCCGCGGTCGGTGCTCGCTTGCAACGCCGTGAACACGCGTTCGTACACGGTTCGATCGAAGGGCAGGCCCAACGTCGACGTGGAAGCCGAAGAACCCAATTCGGGTTCGCGCGGCAGCGGGTGCACCGTCAAGCCAAAGACCTGCGCCTGTGTGCCTTCAGACCAGAGTTCCATGCCGGATCGCGTGCCGGCATGCGAGTCGATCAGCCGATCCAACGTCGAGTCTGCGACAGGACCGGTTTCTCGCGTCGCTACGCATTCTTCGAGCAGCGCAAGTACAAGGTCGGCATGGTCGTCGGTGTGCGGACTGTGTGCCGGTCGGCGGGACCAGGCGATACCGATCAGCGCGGTCAATTCCGCCGCCTGCGTCGGGTCGGTGAGGTGTTCCTTGAGTGCCTGAGTCGTGCGCCCGGCGGCCGAGGCGTGAACTTCCCGAAGCGCTCGTTCGGCAATTGCTCTGCCTCGCACCGAATCCGGTGCTCCGGACTGACTGGCGAGTTCGAACGCCAGTTGGAAGTAGAGGTCTTGCGGGTTGCCTTCGGTGATCCGCGCGGCGCGGCGAACCTGCTTGAGCAGCGTGTACCAGGCAGCCGTTGCCTGCAATTTGTCCGCCTGGGCACTGACGAGAGTTGCCAGCAGGACTGCGCCATCCGCGCTCAGCAGCGATCCGGCGCAGGACGGATTCAGCACAGGGCGAATCACGAGTGGGTCCAAGATCAGTTTGACCGTTCGACTCAGCGGCCCGCTCTGTGGCCCACTGAGCGCGTCGACGCCGTCGAGCGTGCGCCAGACCTCGTCCAGGACCATCGCCCGCGGTCGCAGCTCGCGTGACCCCTTCCGCATCGCCCCAGGTTAATGGTTAGCGGACGTCCTTTGCATTCACGATCCGCAGAACTCGAGATCGGTAGGGCCCCGGAGCTACCTACCGTTTTTCTCATCGCAGCCACTCGGAAAGGGTCAATCTTGAAAACAGCAGCTCGCACGTCCGCTCTAGTCTTCCTCGCATGCTCGCTCGGCTACTACCTCTGGCATGGGCTGACATTCCAGCCGACCGGTGCGTTCGATACAGCCGAGCTGGCATGGCTCGGCCCACAGATGATCTGGCTGCTCATCGCCTTGCCGATCGCCATCGTCGTGTTCGCCTTCACCGGCGACAGCGTGCTGACCGCATTCACAGGTCGCAACAGCGCAGCATTTCGGGACGGCCTTGTCGGCATCGGAACGGTGACGGGCGTGCGGCCGACCGGTATGACGCTCAACGATCAGCCGCAGGTACGGATCGATCTCAGCGTCGAAGGTGCCGACGGAAAAGTCTTCGCTTCGCACGCGAAAATGATCGTGCCGCTGACCGAATTGGCTCTTCTGCAGCCCGGCGTCGTGCTGCCGGTCCGCTACCTGCCGGAACGAACCGACAAGGTGGAAATCGATCGGTCGGGCGATCCTTCGCATGCCCAGGCGGCGTACAACCAGTCGATGATTCGGCAGGGCGTGACCACCGAGGCGAAACTCGCGGTGGCAGAACACGGAATCCCCGCGCAGGCCGTGGTGCAGTCGCTCAGCGTGCCTGGCGAGATCCGCAACGGCAATTCGAAGATCGCGTTGAGTCTCGTCCCCGCGAATGTGTAGTTGGAACACAGAGTCGTGCGTCCTTTCGGAGGTCGGGCCCTCCTGTGTTTGTTCAGGACATCGCGTGCAATTGATGTCTCAGGACATCGTGGACACTGACCGGTTCGTTCTTGTGATGATCAGGGATGGCCAGAACAGAGTTTTCGATGGATCCACAGTTTGTCGCAGCTGTTG
>JBBSKP010000203.1:0-8532 GCA_038256175.1 Mycobacteriales bacterium | reverse complement strand
GGCGTCGCAAAACCGGTCGTCTACAGCCATTTCGCGTCCCGCGCCGCGCTGTTGGCCGCCCTCTTCAGCGAATTCGACGACCGTCAGACGGTGATGCTCGAGGAGTATCTCGAGGCCGCGGAGGAGTCACTGGATGGCCGCGCGAACGCCATCGCCAACTCGTACGTCGGATGCGCGCTGGCGCAGGGGCGTGAACTGACGGGTGTGCTTGCAGCGCTGGAGGGTTCGCACGAGCTGGAGCAGGTCAAGCGCGAATCGGAGCACGCATACTCCGAGCGATGCCGGGAGATGCTTGCCCCCTTCGGCACCGCCGGTGGACTTGCGCAACCATCGATGACGGCGATATTCGGTGCTGCGGAGGCACTCTCGCACGCGGCGGTGGCGGGAGTGCTCTCGCCCGACGAGGCGAAAGGCGAACTCGCGGCGCTGATCGTCGCGGTGGTCGGCAGGACCTGACGTCACTGGCGTGTCCGGCGCCACCCTCGCTGCCTTCGCATGGAAGGCCGGCCTGATCGACGAGTGTCAGCAGGCCGCGAACGTCCCAGATGGCTGGCACGTGATATCATTTGATATCAATGGAGGTCGTTATGCCTGACGTTTTGATCCGCAACATTCCCGCGGAGGACCTGGCGCTGCTCGACGAGCACGCTGCCCGCCTTGGAATCTCGCGAACTGAGTACCTGCGCCGTCAGCTGCAGCAGGAGGCGCGTCGAACCATCACTGCGGTGTCGGCCGCCGATCTGATGGGGTTCTGCAAAGACTTCCCTGACCTGGCCGACGACGAGGTCATGCGCGGCGCCTGGTCATGAGTGGCTCCACCTGGCTCATAGACAAGTCTGCGATGGTGCGGCTCGGCACCAGCCCGGATGCCGAGCAATGGGCCGATCGGATCCAGCGCGGCCTGGTCCACATCTGCACCGTAACGCTGCTCGAAGTCGGCTACTCGGCCCGTACCGCCCACGACCTGGCACGGGGACGACGCACCCCACCGCTGTCGGCCATGCCCCTGGAATATTCGACACCGGCGATCGAAGACCGCGCCCTTGATGTGCAACGTCAACTGGCAGAACATGGACAGCATCGTGCACCGTCGATCCCGGATCTGCTCATCGCGGCGACCGCGGAGATCAGCAGCCGAGTTGTTCTACATCTCGACAAAGACTTCGACCTAATCGCAGCGATAACCGGCCAACCACTCGAACGACTGGTGACCTAGCGCGTCGGGACAAGCGCCCGGCCCAGCCGATACGAGCTTGCTGTACAGCCGCGAGCCGGCATCGCGGAGACTTCCGCAGCTGCCGCCGTCGAGTGAGTACACGAGTTCTTCCGCGAGGTCGCGTTGATGCGCGGCCGTCATGTGACCGTCGACGACAGGCTCGCCGGGTTCGCGTCGCCTGAACCGACTCCCCGCCAAAACGAGGGCATCGACAACGTGCGGTGCCATCATTGGCGGTGGACGCCACATCGACGATTGCATCAACCGCACGAATTCGCCGAAGGTGCCAGTGAACATATCCAGGTGCGCTCGGTCAGCGGAAAAGCCGGTCAAGCCGTACAGGATTCCGTCGCAGATGTCCCGATCGATCGGCGCGAGCCGGCCCATCGCGGCAGCTTCGGCAGGCGAAACAAGTCCCCGCAGCACAGCGGATTGACGAGCTTGCCGTTCTCGTTGGGCGATCATCAAAAGGCCCCAGGCAATAGACGAATCCGATCGGCGAAGCCATCGGGCCAGGGTCACCTTGCCACAGACATTGCGTGTCTCATTGCAGAGAATCCGGCGACCAGACTATCGCGAAGCCCCGGTCGGCGATCGATGACCGGGCAATCAGGTCGTGCGGTCCCCATTCGGACCGTTTCCTCGGTCCCGTGCGAAACCGTTCGCCGATGGCTGACCGGTCGGTCGCGGTCAACAAGCCATCGCTTAAATCGGTTCAGCCAGAGCAATTCCCGTATGAGGAACCCTTGCGGAACGACACAGTCCCTTGATCACCTTCCCGCAAGATTCTTTGTTCGCTAACTGACGGCAGTGATCGAATCGAACGCGGTGCAACTGGGAACCTAAACCTTTGCCTATCACTCCTAGCTCGTCATATCGCCGACAGGGAGGTCCGTCCCGAAACTCACTGATTCGGGAACGCTGCGGCACCTGGTTTCAGAACAGGTTTTGGAACACATTTTGTGTGACTGTCAGCGGAAGCGGCGTTGTGATTCGCGACGATAAGTGGCGGTGATCTCGCAGCAGTACGTGGCGGTAGCACCGTCGGAACGATGGGGTTAGCCGCCTTCGGTCGATGATCTCGTTCGGCAAGTTCACGCGGTTTCGGTTGCCGCACAACTGGGGCGCACCCTTGACACGACCGGTTATTGAGTTAGTGTTTTGGTATGTCACTAACTCGATTGTCGTTGGACCAGTTGCTCGGCGGACTGTCGGCCACCGAGGTACTCGATCCGTACGCAGAGCGTGTGCTCGCGGCTGCGGAAGCGGAGTTCTCGACGCACGGGTTGCGGCGCACCTCCCTCGAGCGGATCGCGGAAGCCGCGGGCGTGTCGCATATGACGCTGTATCGGCGCTTCGGGAACCGGGATGCGTTGCTGGGTGCGGTGATTGCGCGCGAATCACGGCGACTGATTGCCCGGTTCGACGAGTCGATCGCAGACGTTGTGGACCCCGAGCAGCGGTTTGTGCAGGGCGTACTGACCGCTGCCCGACTGTTCGCCGGTGACCATTTGATCCGCCGGTTGCTTGGTACCGATCCCGACTTGGTTTTGCCGTTGCTGACAACGCAGGGCGAGAGTCTGCACGCGCTCGGACGCGCTTATGTCGCAGAACAATTCCGTCACGCGCACGATCAAGGTATGCCGATATCGGCCGATCCGGTGTTGCTGGCCGATGTGTTCGTGCGGATCGCGCAGACCTTGCTGATCAGCCCGAACGACTTCGCAACGCACGGAGATGACGAACTCGAGGAGTTCGCCCGCAACAACCTGTTGCCGCTGCTGCAGGGCCGCACATAGTTCTCCTTGCCGTCGCCGACGTGGTTGTACGGCAGGGCGTTTCGACACCGACGTCGACCAGTAAGGTTCACCATGACCGCGAAAATCCCGGCCCGCCCCGGACCGCGCAAAGACGAAGGCTTCTTCGGTCCCGGCTCGATCACCTGGGAAATCAACCGGCACCCGATCGTGACGTTGGTGAGCGCCATCAACGGCGCCGCGTACACGGCGCTGTCGTCGGAGACCTCGCAGGCGGTCGTCGATCACAGCAAGCAGTTCACCGATCCGATCGGCCGCGCGACCGAGACGGCGTATTGGATGGTGGCGTCGGTGTTCGGTGACCGGGCCGAAGCCACCCGCGCCGGCAAATACGTCGTCGGTAAACACGCGCGCGTGAAGGGTTCCGACCCGGTCTCGAACACCCACTACAGCCCGAGCCGGCCCGATCTAGCCCTCTCCGGGCACTGCCTGATCTGGGACGGCACCGTGCGCGCCTACAACGCCTACGTGCGCGAACTCTCCGACGAGGAGATCGACACCTACTGGCGTGAGGGGTTGATCGCAGCCCGATTGATGGGCATCGACACCGAAACTCCGGTCTCCATCAACGGTGCCGAACCCGTGCCGTTCCCGCACACGCGCGCAGAGTGGTTGGCGATCTACGAAGCCCATATCCATCCGCGCCTCAACCTTTCCGCCGCTGCGCGCAGCATCATCGACTCGACCGGGTCGGGCTTTTTCGTACCATGGTGGGGGCGCCCGACATTCAAGGCCGGCTTTTTTGCGGCCAACGACCTCACCGTCGCGATCATGGACCCGCGGGCACGCGCGATCTACGGCAAGCCCCGCTCGGCAGCGCGCGCCGCAGCCACCCGGGCAGTGGGCCGAGGCCTGGCCCGGCTCCTCGAATTGCCGCCGGTGCGAGATGCCTACGAACGCGGACTCCTGGGCGAGCGAGGTCACGAGTTACTCTGCGAGGCCCGCGCAATCAAACGCGGCCTGAGGTTCGTGATGCCATTGCCCACCGACGTCGGAGTCGCATGATGACGGTGCTCTCGGTGACCGATCGAGCCAAGGCGGCCGCCATCGGCATCGTCGACCACTACCCCGCCCGGTCGCAGCCGCTCGCGCAGCCACCCGCCGGCAGCGACCTGCTGCCCGTCATGGGCGATGCCGGAGCACCCGGACTCGGCTACACACTGCAAGTACAAAGCGACACACTGAAATTCGCGCAACGCCGCTTACAGCTGCTGGAAGCAGCGAATCAACTTGTTCCGCAACAGAATTCTTCACCGGATGCGCCGTGTTCCGCAGACGACCGATTTGGATGTTGGTCAACGACATCCCCGATTGAGGATCGTTCACCGGTCGCAATATCCGACCCGGCAGCTCTGCTATCAGTTCCTGGAACGCCGGTAGCTCCTATTGCCCCGTTGTGCCGACATCGCGCCGCCGAGCGAGTCGGCTCAATCGGCAAGCCCTAGAAATACCAACAGAGCGCGGTCCAGCCGAACCAGGTCGGCATCGGCGAGTTGGCCGAGGCGATCGCGCACATTTGCCCGCGGCATCGTCGTGACCTTGTCGACCATAATCTGACTTGGCTTTTCGATCCCGGTGGTGTCGGTCGGCTCCACGGCGATCCGGACAAGTGGCGCCTCGACCGGATTGGTCGTCAGCGGACACACCGTAACCGAGGCGGTTGAGTCAAACCGATCGTCCTGGACGATGACCACGGGTCTCGGCTTGCCGGTGTAGGCACCACGCGCAGCAGCGATATAGATGTCGCCCCGCCTCACTCGTCGGGCTCCGCCTCGTCCCAATCGACTGAGATGGCATCGACGAATGCCTGGTCATCGGCTTCATGCTCGCTCGCCGCGATGGCCGCCGACTGGCGGTGCGCTTCCGCGACAAACTCCGGAGCCCGTACGTCGGGCACCCAGATCTGAACAGGTCTGAGGCCTTGCTCGCGCAGACGCTGGCGATGCTCGCGTACCCGCTGTCGTGTGCTTGCCATGCGTCAAATGTTACATGTAACGAGGGTTTTTCGACAACGCTGGCCGTGCGTCCGCTGGCCCAACCGTCATCGGCGCACTTGTTTTTGCGCCAAGGCCAGCACGGCAACGGCTTGTCTTGTACCGCAACGGGATCGAGCGGACAACCGGCCATCGATGCCTGACCGGTCAAAGTCGAGCGGACTCCCGAGCCGGTTCGATTGCCAGCCAACGTAATTCCCGCAAGCGGATCCTCTGCGGGGCAGCTATCGCGGGCTCTGACTGTTGCGGTATTCCTCAGCGCAGGTAGCCCCGCGCCCGATGGCGTCGTCCATCGGTTCGTCGAGTGGGTGGGGTGTGACGATGATCGCCGTGACGGTTGATCGCACTCTTGCTGTGTTCGTCCCTGGATGGGTTCTCGATGACGGCTCGCTCGCACCACCCGCTCGCGGTGACGTCGTCGAAGTCGTGCTGAGCTTCCACCCCACCGGTCAAACACCCTCACCATGTAGGCAAACCGTGCGGGCAACCGGACCTGTTCGTCGTCGTCGAGGAGGAACGCGCAACAACCTATGCAAGGCCCCACGAGCGATGTCTCCGATCACCGTTCGTGAAATCACCGATCGCGGAAATGTGAGTCCTCTGCGCTGAGTCTCGATGTCGGGCGCCAGTGGGCGCGCTGTCCAGGTCGTGGGCCACGATTCGGCCGTAAACGCCGCAGGTTCGTCGAGATTCTGGACCGTGCCGCCTTCGGCTTTGAAAGATGTGCGCACCGAATAGTGGTCGACTGCAACGTCAACTTCGAGGGAACCGTCGACGACAGACAGCACCCACATGTCCATGTCCTTGACCAGGTCAGCGGACCCGCTATCGCACCCGTCGCATGCGCAGTCGGGAATCGATGCCGACCTCACTGCGGGGTTGCCGGCGGCGATCGTGATGTTGAAGGGATGGTCGCGATCCATCGGTGTGTGCATCGTCAACACCAGTGGAACTGCCCCGTGGGCGGCGGGCTCGAGGACGGTGTCAGCCCCGCCTGCCTCAATGGGGCGAAGCGCCCAGTCCACGTGCGATGCTTCTCGCGCCCAGCCGCGGTCGAGGAGAACCTTTGTCCACGCTTGCGCTCTGGCCACCACGATCAGGAATTTCTCGGGGTCGGTGGAACGCTCGTACGCCTCCGCGCCCGGCTCGGGACCATCCTTGTTCGGGTTCGACCACCCAGGAGTCTGAGCGCCGGTGACCGCGAATGCCGCGTCGACGTCGTCGAGCAAATCGCACATCTCTCGCGAGAGCAACAGCTCGTTCTTACCCCGGCCGGTTTCGCGTGCGCTGAGAATTTTGTCGTTGTAGTCTACCCACCACGATCGCACCGGATCTGTCACCACCGCAGGGACGTTACCCGTCGCCCGCGCACGAATCTGGATTCGAATGTGTTCCGATCAACCCTGGGCTGATCGGTGACCCCATGGATGCCGGCAACTGGTCGCCGACCCGAGCGGATCTGCTCTGACCAATCAGCGGTATCGGGTGCGAGAGGAATCGAGCAGTCTGGCGCTCGCCCAGTCGTAGAAGCGATCCTCGTATTCCGCGCGTTGCTCAGGGGTGACCTCGTCCGCTTTGCGTTGACCGAGTTCGGTGAGGTTGAGCCAGCAGTAGTACTCCCAATTCTGATCGCCGTGAGAGTCCTCGTAGGCCTGTTCGATTCGGGAGATCTGCTCGTCGAGGGTTCCGTCCCAGGCCATGAATTGGGTGCCGACTCGAGGGGTATTTCCCAGCTGGACGAGTCCCTCTTCCGCAAGGGCTCGCACAACCGAAATGGCCTCCGCGAAATGCTGATCAGCCGGGTGCGAGGGATAGATGATGCGAGCTTTGGCATTGATACTGCCGTGCGGCTCCCAGTCGTCCATGCCGGCGGTGAGGACGGCGCGAAATATCAACGTGTTCATGGGATATGCACCTTTGCTTCCTTGCCGTCGGGGTGCACACGGCGACGCGCAGCATTGTTTCCCACCGAAACCCCTTGGTAAGCCGATGATTGCCAGAATTCACCCCGGCACTGAATCGACGTCTTTGTCCAGTACACACCCGTGGCAAATAATTAGCAATCGCGACAGGATGTGGCTCTGCGCACGGGCCGCGTGGCGCCGCCCGTACACGGCGTGGCCCTCAGTCAAGGGCGGCCGCGCCTTCGTCCACCGGGTGTCCAAGCGAATCGTGCTCTACCGCAATGTGGCCGACCGGGTGAGCGCCAGAAGTTGGCCCCACGGCGAATGGCCTGTAGACGGACATGCCCTGCGCGTTGGATGGTCGGAGTCCAGTGTCGAGCACCCACGCTCGACACACACCGGCGACTAGGGAGCGCGCCATGTACATCGGATACGCCCGCGTTTCGACCGAACAACAAGACGTCACCGCGCAGCAGCAAGCGCTACTCGGCCTCGGAGTCGACCCCACACGCATCTACGTCGACCATGGGCTGACCGGAACCAATCGTGAACGCCCCGGCCTGGCCAGCGCGCTCGCCGCGTGCCGGAGCAAAGACACCCTCGTCGTCACCAAACTCGACCGACTTGCCCGGTCCTTGCCGGATGCGCGTGACATCGTCGACGAACTCACCCAACGCGAAGCGGCTCTGCAAATCGGAACGTCGGTACACGACCCGACCGACCCGGTCGGACGGCTGCTGTTCAACGTCCTTGCCATGGTCGCCGAGTTCGAAGGCGACCTGATCCGCACCCGAACCCGCGAAGGGATGCGCATCGCCAAAGCCAAAGGGCATTTGAAAGGTAAGAAGCCGAAACTCAATCCGCGCCAGGAACACCATCTCGTCGAGCTACGCCAGTCCGGCGATTATTCCACTTCCGAACTGGCAGATCTGTTCTCGGTCGGGCGTTCCACCGTGTACCGCGCCCTCACACGAGCGCGGCGGCGGCAGATTTTCGTCGACGAGCTGACCAAGTAGATCCGCTAAAGAAAGCCAAGGGGCGGCACCCGCGGTGCCGCCCTTCCACTCTCATGCTTCAGATCTGAATCGCAGTCATCGGGTCGGGCCCGTGGGCGAATTGGTACTTCGATTGCAGGTCAACGGAATTCCCGATTGCGGATCGGCTAACGGTATCGGGGAGATGGCACGGAGTGTGAGAGGTTGTTTGTATGCATGGACACAGCAAGGAACTCCAGGCCGCGGCTGCCCGCTTTGCGGAGGCGCTTCCCATCACTTCGGAGCTCGCTGATGCAGCCGACAAGGTACTCACTGAAATTCAGGCTGAGATCGACGCGACTGACGCTGAGATCGAAAAATTTGGCCGCGACCAGCCCCTCGCAGAGCCTGGAACCGACATGGCGATCGCGTTCCGAAGCGGAGCCCACCGGGCGCTACTTGCAGATCGCAGTCGATGGCGGAAGATCGTGAACACTCTTCGCGAGATTCCAGACCGGCCCATTGATCCAAGCGGTACTGCGTACTTCGCACGGGACCGAGGAAACGGTCCGAATGGGGACCGCACGACGTGACGGCCCGGTCATCGATCGGAAACCGGTGAGGGAT
>JBBSKP010000202.1:0-8569 GCA_038256175.1 Mycobacteriales bacterium | reverse complement strand
CTGAACGAACTCGATACGGAAGGCCACCGGGAACGTTCTTCCCCCGGTCACCGTACGTCCGATCTCAATATCAATCACGCGTCACTCATTTCTCCGCATCCCGACCACGACGTGTCTCACGACCATGCTGGCAAAGAACGCGCGGTGGATGTCTTCGCGGGGTATCGAAGTGCGATAGGACAGCTTGGGTTCCAGAACGGCGGTCATGCCTGTCTCCTTATGTCACTTAAGTCGGACAAACAGGTGCAGGAGAAGTTGTGACGCTGGACGCGGCGACGGATGCGAGGCGGCAGAGGGGCTGTGCCGCATCGCGTGCCGGTCGCAGACGTCTGTCTAGGACAGAACCTTCCTGCACCGCACGATGGGCACAGCGATCAGGGTCGCCGTGCTGTCCCTGGAGGAGAGAGTGCCGTTCAAGTAGAACCGGTCGGCACGACTGCTGCAACTCGAAGTTGGCTTGGTCACAGCGGTATGCGAGTTACCGCTTCGGCGGGTAACGTCCCGCGGTTGGTTCGATGAAAAGCGAACCCGCTGGTAAACTGAAATTGTGTCGGACGCAGAAGGCCATCCCGATGTCGATGAGTTGGAACTCGTCGACATATTCGCAGCTCTCGCGGACCCATTGCGCTTGAAGGTTGTGTGCGACTTGCTGTCCGAGCCTGATGGCGTGGAACGCCATTGCACGTCGTTCGGTCTTCCGGTGTCGAAGTCGACCCGTAGTCACCACTTCAAAGTGCTCCGTGAGGCCGGTCTGATTCGGCAAGTCGATCGCGGTAATTCCCGGATGGCGCAATTGCGCCGCGTCGACGTGGAGCAGCGCTTCCCGGGGCTGCTCGGCTCTCTCGTCTGAGGGGCGACTGTTCGGAACATTCGGATGTAATTTGCGTTCCATACCGCTATTTTGGGTTGAGTTGAGACAGCTCATATCCGATCGATGGTGTGCGGAATAGGGGTGACGTCGAGGATGGCTGAGGAGGGTCTCGAGCCGGTCGCGCCGGTGACGCGACTAGAACTCGGCCGACTACTGATCGTCATCGTCCTGGTCGGTGTCGGCGCCGGAATCGGCGGCGCCGCGCTCACCTTGCTTCTCCACATGTTGCAACATCTCGCATTCGGCTATACCGAAGCGACCTTCTTGACCGGCGTCGAGGAGGCCTCGGGCGCTCGTCGCGTTCTCATGATGACCCTCGGCGGCCTCATCGTCGGACTTGGCTGGTGGTGGCTGCGGAGCTATCGCACAGTTGTGACCGTGACACAGGGATTGCGCAAATCCAATCCGCGGCTTCCTCTCCCCACGACGACCATCGACGCCGTATTGCAAGTAGTGGCAGTCGCATTCGGCGGTTCGTTGGGCAGAGAGGGGGCTCCGCGACAACTCGGCGCGGCAATCGGCGCGTGGGTTGCGGCGCGCGCCGGGCTGACCGTCAAACAACAACGGATGCTGCTTGCGTGCGGAGCGGGCGCGGGCTTGGCGGCGGTATACAACGTGCCGTTCGGTGGCGCGCTGTTCACATTGGAGATCCTGTTGGTCTCCTTCGCGGTCGGCGATGTTTTGGCCGCTGTCCTCACGGCTGCGATCGCGACAGCGGTGGCGTGGTCCGTGCTCTCGGATCAGCCCACCTATATCGTCGAGCCCTTCCCGATGACCGCAGGGCTGCTTATCTTCTCGATCTTTTTCGGCCCGATCGCCGGGGTAGCCGGTGCGCTGTTCACTCGACTCATGAATCTGGCGCAAGCCCACCCACCGCAGGGTTGGCGGCTGCCCGTGATCACTACGTCCGTGTTCGCGGCAGTGGGTGTCCTGGCGATCGCATTTCCTCAACTTCTCGGCAATGGAAAAGGGCCTGCCCAGTTGTCGTTCGACGGGGCGCTGACGTTGCCGATGTTCGCCGCGCTCGTCCTGCTCAAACCTGTCGTCACCGCGGCGTGCCTCGCAAGTGGAGCGACGGGCGGCACGCTGACGCCGTCCCTTGCGACCGGCGCCATGCTGGGTGCGCTGACCGGTGGGATCTGGTCCACCTTTTTACCCGGCGCACCGATTGGTGCGTTTGCGCTGATCGGAGCCGCTGCCGTCCTCACCACCACACACCATGCACCGCTCACAGCGATGGTGCTCGTCCTGGAGTTGACCCATAGCGGCAACGCGCTACTCGTGCCCATCATGATCGCTGTCACGTCCGCCTCTGTAGTCTGCGGACGCCCGCCATGGGCACCCCGCAAATAGGTGGATCGCGTATACGACGCCGGTCGAACGGCACTTTCGTTCGGTTGAATCGAACGAAAGTGCCGTTCGGTCTGAGGTTGTCGGCCTTAAACTGGCGAAATGACGGACGTTGTCGAAGCGGCGAAGACGCGCTGATCTTCGAACTCGATGCTGCCGCAGTGGTATTCGGCAGGCTCCGCGCATTACCCGACCTCGCGCGGATCGCCGAACGCCGGACCGAGCAGAGTCATCCGGCGGACTCAGCAAACGAGAGCTCGAGGTGCTGCGCTCGATCGCAGCAGGGCACAGGAACGCGACCACGGAAGGCTAGCCCAGGCTAGCCCGCCTTTCGTGCGATGTAGTAGCTGTTGAAGATGTCGGCCTCGACATGCTTGATATCTACTGAGGTGAACCCCGCCTCCCGCAGCATGCGAGTGGCCACTTGCTCACCCCACATAGTTCCGAGTCCATCGCCGTCGAGCGCGAGAGACACAGTCATGCAGTGCATCGTGGAGATGGCGTATAGGCCGGCTCCGAGCGGATGCTCCATGTTCTCCTCCAGATTGCTGGAGGCCTGGATGTCCACCATCAGAAATGTTCCGTCGTCCTTGAGCGCGGCGGAGACGCCGCGGAGAACCTCCGCCGGATGGGCCTGATCGTGGATCGTATCGAAGGCCGTGATCAAGTCGTACCGGTTGGACAGATCGAGGTTGGTGACGTCGCGTACCTCGAAGCGTGTGTTGCTCACGCCCATCGACTGAGCTTCCGCGCGGCCGACCGCCACACCTTCCTCGGAAAAGTCGTAGCCGATGAATCGGCTCTCGGGGAACTCTCGGCCGAGCAGGTTGATGGCATGTCCACTACCGCAGCCCATGTCGGCTACGTCGATGCCTTGGCGTAGCCGCTCGGGGAGTCCGGGGACGAGTGTGATGGTGACGTCGATAAGAGCCGCGTCGTGGATTGCGGCGCTTTCCTCGGCCATGAGCCGTTGGAATCGGCCGAACTTCGAGTACGGAACGCCGCCGCCGTGTTGGAAGCATTCGACGATTTCGGACTCGACGCTTGCGGCCAGCGGAATGTACTGCGCGAATGCCGCGATGTTGTCCGGACCGGCCGCCCGGGTCAGTGCTGCCGTATGCTCGGGCGGCAGCGCATAGGTGCGGTCGGCGGGGCTGTAGTCGATGATCTTCCCGACAGTCAGAGCCGCGAGCCATTCGCGGACATATCTTTCGTTCAGATTCCCGGCCCGGGCGATGTCGGCGCTTGTCGCGGGCGGCATCGTGCTCATCGTGTCGAAGAGGCCCGTCTGGTGGCCCGATGCTGATCAGAATGGACAGGAATCCGTCATTGACAATCTGCAGCATCTGACCGCCGAAGGCCTCGGCTCGCGCGGAAAATTCTGAATCCGCGCCTGGCGCCTGGTCGGCCTGAGTGAGCGTTGATGCATTGTCCGACATGGCATCTCGATTCTGTCCGCTACCGCTTGGCGTAGTCTGCGACGCCCTGCCAGTCGACCATGACGCAGGCCTCGTCACCTACGACCCACGCGTCGTGACCGGGTGGGGCGATCATGAAGTCGCCGGGTCCGAATTCCTGTTGCTCGCCGTCGTCCATCACCACCACCATGCGCCCGGAGACGCAGTAGCCCATGTGCGCCGATTGACAGCTGTCTGTGCCGGCGATCGGTTTGACGTGGTCCGACCACTTCCAACCGGGCTCGAAGACGGCTCGGCCCACCGGCCCGTTGTCGAGGTTAACCAGATCGAGTTTGCCTTTGCCCTGCTCGAAAGGGCGTGACTCTTCGGGCGAATCGAAACTCTTGCGCACCAAACCAGACATGTCTGCGCTCCTGGGATTTAGTTGTCGGCCGCTCTGCACGAACATTCGTCGAAAGGGACGTCACGCAATTGCGCAGCGACTTTCGATGCGGCACCGTCCCACCTGCGGTGCGATCCGAAAACCAACCGCAGTCAACCATCGAATGGCGGTGCGGATCGTTCATTCTATTTCACTCGGCTTCCGAGTTGCAAGGTAACCTAGCGAACGTGGCCGACCCTGATTTGGAACTTGCCTTGGCCGTGCGGGAGCTGGTCCGCAGCGTTGACGCCTATCGCGGCGGGCGGGCGGCGGACGTCGGCGGTGTGGCGGTCACCGACATCGTTGCGCTTGGCCATCTGTATGTTCAGGGCTCACACACCCCGACCGATCTCGCTCGGCATCTGCAGGTCACCACAGCATCGATCACCGAGCTCCTCGATCGGCTCGAAAAGCGCGCTTGGGTAAGCCGCGAACCGCATCCCCACGACCGCCGCCGGATCGTCGTAAACCTCACCGGCGCCGGACGTGAGTTGATCGCGGGCATCTACCGCGAGTTCGGCTCCCGGCTCGCCCCGGCTTTCGACACCCTCGATCCCGGTCAACGTCAGACCGTTCTCGATTTCTTGCGCACCTCAGCAGTCCGGCTGGCCGACACCGGGCAGGTCTAAAAGCGTTGCAGGCACACAACATCGACGGTCAAAGGGCCGCCGCACCGGTGGCGACGTCCGTAGAACTGCTGCGGTACCCGTGGGGCCGCAGAACTCTCAGCGGCTAATGAGCTGAGACGTTCTCGCAGAAGCCGCTTGGACCATTGTTGTAGCCCTGGACGGCGTGATTGGTGACGCTCGACGAGTTGATGGTGTAGCAGTCGTTGTTCTGTGCGTTGGCGGCGTTAATCGACTGCGAGATGGGGCTGAGTGGGTTGGCCGGATTGTCAGGTCCGAGTGCCCCCGCCAATGTCCCCATTTCGCTGCTCGTCAGATTGGTTTGCACCGTCCCCGCTTCGTTGATAGGCGTCGCTGGATTGTCGACTGGTACGTAGCTGACCTCGGGAATTGCCGATGCCACGCCAGTACCCGCCGCCATTGCTGTCATGACAAAGGCGGCGCTTGCGATGAACCTGCGGGTCTTCATCTTCTCTCCATCCATCCGTTTCGCCCTGCCCTTCATCCAGTATGCCCTTATAGGTGCTGGCACAGCATCTTTTAGCCACCGGCGTACTCCGAGCGCCGCCGCCGGGGACCGTCAGTGGCGGCGGTCGGAGTATTCGACGTACCCACGCCCGGTGATCTGACGCCCTTCGAACCTGCCGTCGAAGTGGTATCCGCCGATGTTGCCCATCCCTGCGTATAGCCAACCCGTGTCGACGGTGCAGTTGAGCTCGGCGAGAGTCGAGGCGCCGTCGCGGACCGTCCACGCGAATGTCGACGGCATCACCATTGGCTTTGCATCACAACCGATTACGGGCTCGCGCTGATGCTCCAGAACCTCGAATCGGACCGACGTGCCGAGGCGCTTAACGCCTTTGCCTGCCGCCCGCAGGTAAGCCCCGACAAGTGCGGGGCGTGTGCCCAATGCTCCGACCGTCGCGAACAGCAGCTGAGTATCGGCGTCGAGATCGATAACTTGATAGCTGAAGAAGTCGACCGGAAATTTCAGCCAGGACGGCAAGGGGCGCGATGCGACCATGTAGGGCATGAATCCGGATGCGTATTCGTAGGTGCACAAGCCGGCCACTTCTGTCCGTGTGCCCTCATGGGTGATGCTTCCTCGGTATCGAGTGACAAGTCCGAGGTGGTCGTAGGGACGGCTCTTGGCAAACCAGGTGATCTCGCCGGTCGCTGTCAGTTCGAGATCGACGGCGAATCCCGGACGGCTGCTTACCAATCGAAAATTCGGGTAGAGCCCGCTGATTGTGTAGTCGTCGCCGAACCGCAGCAGACTGCCATCAGGAGCGAATTCGCAATCGTCGAGCGAATGAGTGCTGAACGGATCGTGTTTCGTGGCTGCCGTGCCGTGGCAGACGGTGGCAGTCTTCCTGGCGGTGCCTTGTAGGGCGCTGTCGTCGTCCCATGCCTTGAATCCGGAATACCCGATTACGGTCATGTTCGCCATGAAGTAATGCGGTGCAGGCAGATCCGGAATCATGATGCCGTAATGCGCGGCGCCACGGCCGAATCGACCGGGCGCCGGTGGTGGGAAAACTGTGGGACTTGGGAGCAGCGGCGTGTCGTACGACGTGCTGCCGAGAATTCGGGGGAGTGCACGAGTGGCGGCGAAGTCGATAAGGCCACGCGCGCGCTCGGCGGAGTCGTACACCACCGGGTGAGTTGTGGCACTAATTGATTGCGTCATGAGAGCTCTCCATGAGTTAAGACGACTGGTCATCTGAAGAGACTCTATCAGCAACTCGGAGTTACGTATAGATGCTCTTTGTGTAGAATTGCTTGGGCGTATCGACGACGCAAACCATGGGCTGTCACAAGCCTCCGGCTGCTAAGGTTCGGCCAGGCACCATGTTTCGGTACGGATATTTCTTCCTTGTCGGGGTTGTTGCGACTCGAGAGGGGCCGACCTGTCCGATGCCGTTGCGACAGGATTTCGGACGAAGTGGCTTCCTCGTATCCACGCCGATCGTGCTTTGGCTGACTCACTATGCCGCTGTCCTGCCCCATGAATTCGCGCACTCGATCCTTGCCTGGGTTCTTGGCATCAAATCAGTTCCGGGAGATATCTATTGGGGCCCCGGAAGCATTCTCAACGTTGCGTTACTGGTCGACATCGACGAGAACGTGGGCGACAGAAGGGCGCTTCGCGGCAGGCGAATATTGGCAGGTAGCACTGGTGGCGTTCGCCGGTGCAGGACTCGCCAACGGCGGGATGTATCTCGTTTCACGCTGGCTCCTGACGAGACCGTACTTCGCGAGCCGGCCAGGCCAGGCGTACGTCGTCTTTTGGTTCTACATCATGAATGCGGCGAACCTGTTTTGCTACGTCCCACTCCGCGTATACGCCGACGGCGGCGACGTTCACCACTTCCTGCTCGCGACCGGCATCTCGCCCCTGGTGGGTATATGTGGTCGTCGGCTACCTGGTCCTGTGGATCCTTGTCGACGCCTACCGCGTCGTGCTGTCCTCGGCATGTGCGGGTTCACATCGCCCGCCGAGCGCGCGGCCGTACTCACGGTTACTACCGCACTGATACTCGGCTACTTCGCGGTCCCAGGCTCGATGGAGGACGACGTCGCCTCTCTGCTCATTGCTCGCACCGCAGTCCTCGCAATTCCCATCATCGTGTTGCTGACATGGCGGCGAATAGTGCTGGTAGACAACGCGCCTCGATCGGCGCGCGGTGCAATCCTGGAATCCGGTTGAGGCCGTACCGAAATACGCCCGGACGGTGCCAAGGTCGGTCTGTGTGTCAAGGAACGTTCGGCGGGTTCTCTGGTGCGACTAGCTTGCCGATTTCGTTCCCGATGGAAAGGGCGTTGTCGACGTTGGGGTTTGCAGTTTTCGGTCCGAGCGTGACGTAGGCGATGATCAGCGTTTTAGACTTCGTTTCGTAGAACGCGACGCCGTGATAGCCGCCATACGCTGGGTTCATGATGAACCAGCTGCCGAGGTGAAAAGTTCCGAACGCGAAGAACTTGTCTTTCGTCAGCGGACCGAGTCCGGCTGTCTTAGGTGCCATCAACTCTTCGTTCACAGCGGCTGAGACCAATTGCCCGGAGGCCAGGCCGCGAACCCACTTCGCGACATCGCTGACCGTGGTGTTCATATTGCCGCTGTTGAGGAAGGCGGTCGGGTTCCAGAAGGTCGAGTCTTCGAAGACGCCACGTTCGTTCGTGTAGCCGTGCAGGATCGGCTCGACCATCTGTGGGGTCAACATCACTTTGCTCGCGTCCATCCCGAGAGGCTTCAGAATGTGCTCGTCGAGCAAGTCGCCTAAGGGCTTGCCTGTTGCTTTTTCGAGTACGACACCGAGTAGCAATAGGTCGCTGTGTGCGTACGCAAAACTCGTTCCCGGTTCGAAAAGCGGAGGACGGGCGTTGGCCAGCTTGATAATTTCCTCGGCCGTAAATCCCTTGATCGGGTTGTCGTAGAAGAGCTTCAAGAACTCGGGGTTCGTCACGTAGTCGGAGATACCCGAGGTGCTGTTCGCAAGCATTCGCGGCGTGATCTTGTCTGCGCGGGGAAAGTCGGGTAACCACTTGGCGATCGGCTCGTCGACGTTCAGAGTCCCGGATTCGTTGAGCTGCAACAGAACCGTCGACAGCATCGGTTCCATCGGTTGCCCGATACGCAGCTGCATGTCGGGCGTCGCGGGCACACCAACCGGCGATTCGCCGAGGGCACCGGTGACAATCTCTTTGTCGTCGCGCCATACACCGAAAACGGCGGAGGTCAGATCGAGATTGTTCATTTGTGTGCGAACAATGTCGACGATCTTCGCGGCGTTCGGGTCATCGGACTGCACAATGGTCGGCGCCGACTTGGTCGTTCCCTGCCCGTCAGAGCTGCCATCGTTCGAACTACACGAGGCGCTCG
>JBBSKP010000201.1:0-8605 GCA_038256175.1 Mycobacteriales bacterium | reverse complement strand
GAGGCATCACGATCGAGCAGCTTGGTGACCGCCCGCGACTCGTCGTCGAGGGCATCGGCGAGCACCCAGTGCACACCGATCGTGTTGCCGGACGACATCCGTCGCTGCTTCATCTCCGAACCCATCCGAGCGATGAGATCCTTTGCATCGATGGTGCGTTCGTGGATTTGCTGGGCCAGGCCGGTCAGCAGCGCATCTTCCAGGATGCGACGTTCGGCGTCGGTGAGCAACAGCTCCTGATCTTTGCGGGCGAGGTCGATACTTGTCGCGAAATCGGCGATGGAGGAAACGCCCTGTTCGTCTTGCACTCGGACGACGGTGAGCCCGTCGGCCGCATCCCACGTCAAACGGAAGTCCTGCCCCGACGCGGCCAGTTGTGAGTCGAATTCCTGCAGCGCCGAGGTAACGGCGCTGCGGGTCGACTTCCGCGCGGCATCGCTGACCCGCACATCCTGGGTCGCGTCGAACAGTCCGCGGTACAGCTCGTCGACCTGGTTTGGAAGAACCGAAATAGTGTGGTCGGGCGTTGCAGCGGAATCGATCTGGTAGACAAGCTGATCCACGCTGGACCAGGCCGCCTCGCTTGCCGGCCAGGAACATTCGTGCGGCGCCCCGAGTAGCGCGAGGACATCGCGGTGCGCGTACGGCGCGAGCCGCTCGGCATCCGACCGTGTTTCGGTCAGAGCGCTGCGCAATGCGTCGATGGCCGCGTTGTAAGCACCTTCGGCCTGTCCGATTGCTTCGCCCGCTTCTCGGTCAGCTTTGCGCGCGGTGCGCTGTTCGGCCTTGCATGCCTCGATCTTGTTTCGCGCGGCATTCAGCTGGTTGTCGATCTGATCTGCGCTGGCGCCGAACGAGTCTCGAAGCATCTCGAGTTTGTGCACTTGCTGGTCGTAGCTGTCTTGGGCGAGAACACTTTCTTCGGCGAGTTCCTCGGCAAGTCCGCGCGCCTCGTCGAGTCGGTCGGTGGCTTCGTGTTCGCGCTCGACGGCCCGGTCGTGTTCGCTCCGGCGCCGGACCAACGTGGATCCACAGTTCTCGAAGTGGCGGATTGCAGCCGCTAGCGCATCGAGTTCGCGTAACTGCCGAGGCGCGCGGTGCTCGACCGCCGCGCCTCGCAGTCGCTTCTCCACAACGGCGAGTTCGGCGACGGATTGATCGAGTTCCCGATCTGCCAGGGCGGTCGCTTCCGATCGCGAGCGCAGGGCACCTGCAAATTCGTTCACCTTCCGCAGCGCGGTGACAACACCCGAGCTGCGTGGCAATGCCTTTGCGGCGAGCGCAATCCGGTCGAGAGTTGCCGCCGCAGCGGCGCTGTCGTTCTGCGCGTTCTGCAGTCTGGTGTCAGCCGCTTCGATCGCGGTATCGAGTTCGGCAAGGCGAACGCGTCTGCGCGCAGCACGAGCCGTTGCGCCGATGAACTCAGCCTTGGGCTTCTCGTGGCGGCCGTGCTGGATGCCTTGCCAATATCGGCCGTCGGCCCCGATTCGCACCACGCCGTCGGTCTCGTCAACGGCGACCGAAGCCAGTAGATCGGCCATCAGGTCGGCCGGGACGTCGATGTCTTCTTCGATCTCGAGTAGGTCCGCCAACGTCGCACCGGCCGGTCGGGCCTGCTTCGGCAGCGGCACCAGAAACTGTTCGGAGTCGAAATTGCTGGGCAATTGCGCAGTCGGACAGACCCATCCGTCGAGCAGGTTCGCGGCGTGCAGCGCTGCCTCGATGCCTGCACCGGTCTGAGCGTCGACGGAGTCGGCGAATCGCACCAGTTGCCACAGGGGACCGCCGGGGAGGCCTTCCCTGGATTGTGTGCTCGCCGCAAAACGTGGCGGCGCGTCGTCTTGTTGTGCGGCGACGGCGTTCCGGCTCTCGGTCAACGTCGCGACATCGCCCTTCGCTTGTTCGGCGACGAGGCGAGCATCTTGGCGTCGTAGCTGCCACGTTTCGAGCAGCGGCTCCACCTGCTGGCGAAGGACTTCGCTCAGGGTGGGTGCATCATCGCGCCCAACCTCAGCCAATGCCCCATCGAGTGCCTTGTAGAGCGCCTGGCCGGCGGACCCGTAGCAGTCGGAGCGCTCCAGCCACCATTCACGCAGGGCCGCAGCACATTCACCGCGCTCCGCCTCCACTGCCGTTTCGGCCTGTGCGACGTCTGCGACCGCTCGGTCGTGCAGTTCTCGCGCCTTCGTTGCTGCCCGGTCTGCACGCGCGCGCTCGTCCGACGCGCGGTCCACGACCCCGAGCGCGGTCCGCACCGCGCGCACGTCACCGTCGCGCTCTTCGGCATGTCCACGAACCGCGGCACTCAGTTGATCCGCTCGAGCGTGCGCGGGCAACGGTGTCCAGACAATCCCGGCATCCTCTGCGGCCGCATGCAATTCGTTCTCTGTGCGCGCGAGGGCGGCTGCCGATTCCGCGAGGGCGGTCCGGCTGCGCTCCACGTCCACCGAGCGTTGCCGCAGCGTTTCGCCGGCCTGTTTCGACTTCTCCGCTTGCTGCGTCGTGGATACCTCGAGCCGGCGGACAGCATCGGCGAGGTCGTCGAGTTGCTGCTTGCCTTCGTACGCGCTCGAGCGCATGAGTGTGTCGCGATCGGCACTTGCCTGGTCGAGTGCTCTGTCGGCCGCGTCGAGGCGTTCGTCGGCCTGCACCTGCTCGGTCTGCCGGCGCTCCCGCAGGAGTTTCGCCGCGAACAGTGCGGTCGTGCCGTGCTCGACCGACGTGAGCCGCCGTGCTACTTGTTCGACGTCTGTCTTTGCCTGGACAGCAAGGTACTTCGAGTAGACACCGACGAACTTCTTTGCGGCGGTATCCGCCTGGATCAGCCCTTCGAGTGCTCGCCCGACCTCTTCCATGTCGCTGAAAGATCGTGCGGCATCGAGTATCAGCTGCTCATCGAGTGGGCGCAGGCCGTCGGTGAGGGCCTGTGACAGCCCCTTCGGGTCGAGGTTCTTGGCGAGCTGTGGCCTGCGCAGCGTCAAGATGAGGTTGATGAGCTGGTCGTAGCGCTGGGCGCCGAGGCCGAACAGTCGCGCGTCGATCGCGGCGCGGTAGTCCACCGGCCGGTCGACTATCGCATCCGTGCCGAGTTCGTCCGCCAGCTGCCGCTTGGTCAGCGGACGGTCGTCGGGCCCGAGCAACGAGAAGTCGACACCGACCCGGCCGTCAGCGACGAAGTACCAACGTGTCACCTTGTCGTTGGAACGTGTGGCGCGCATGCCGATACCGACGGTGACAGCCTCTGGGTCGTCGCGGTTTCCCCGCGCGAACTCCATCCACACATAGGAATGTGCAGACTCCTGCTTGCGGTATAGCAGATTGGATTTCATCGTGCGCTCCTCGCCCGCAAAGGGATTGAGGCGGCGCGGTTCGATCCGACCGTCGAGCACGAACGGGAAGAGGACCTCGAGGGCCTTGGTCTTGCCCGATCCGTTCGGCCCTCGAAGTACGAGCCGGCCGTCGGCAAACGAGAACTCCTGATCGCGGTAGTCCCACAGGTTGACGATTCCCGCCCGTGTCGGCCGGAATCTTGCAGTTCTGGTCATAGCTCCTCAGTCTCGCGCGAACGCACATTGACAACGACGCCGCGGTAGCGCGAGAGTGCGGGCATCGCAATCACGCCACCCTCGATTGTTCGTACCAGCCGTAGGCGTTCGAGCATCGACACCGCGCCCGAACGCAGCCCGACATGATCGGCTTGCCACTGCGCGGCAAAGGTTTTCCCATAGCGATCGACAAGACTGTCCACTATTGCCGCGACCCAGGAGTCTTCGATGAACGGGTGCTCCACGCTCGGATCGGGCGGCCCAGCTGAATCAGGTTCGGTGACCACGGTTTCCGCGAGGGCCTCGAAGACACCTAGATCCGGAATAGCGGAATCGAGTTCCGCAATCAACGCGCTGATACTGTCCGCCTCGCTGCTGATCCGAGTGACAACCGGCATATCCAGGTCGAGGACGCGATCCGCGATTTCGCCTGCCAGCAACAGCGCGACCTGCGCAAGGGTTCCGGTGCTGGGGAATCGAGTGTCGGAGAATCGGCCCGAGGTGTCTATCAACGAGACTCCTTCACTGCGGCGTTCTGCCTTGAGCCCAGTGAACATTTCGATGTCCGCGAGGGTACGTTCGGCGCCCAACAATATGCGTTCGTCGTGGGTCAGATCGTCGTTGTAGACCACCGGCCGCTCGATGACCGCGCGACGCACTCGGCGCAGCGATTCCTGCGGATCTGCGGGTACCGGCTCTGCTGCGCCGTCGTCGTCGATCACGTGGCGAGCACCGGACAACAGCCCTGTGACGCTGTGTAAATGTTGCAGCGCACGCGGGGGACGGAACAGTGCGAGCACGACAGAACGGTCGATGTCGTACAGCGCCTCGCCGGACTCGGGATCGCTCAACCAACCGCCCGCATCGCCGTCCGCAAGGGCGATCGCACCTCGGGTCGCCAGCCAACCGACGGCGTCGACGAAGGCGTCGCGGTCCGTGGCGCGTTCGGTCGCGAGCTCGAGGCCTGTGACGTGTGATGCCTCCGCAGATACATGATCCGCAAGCTCCGACAACGTGATCTGGTCGCCGGCTCGGCCGAGTGCGGCCAACGCGAGCGCGAGGTACGCGTAGCGACGCCGATCGAATACCCGGTCGTTTGCCGTTCGAGCAGGCTGGGTTGTGTCCAGCAGATCGGCGACGGGATAGAGCCGGGCCGTCGTCTCGGTGACCTCGAGGCGGTAGCCGAACAACTCGAGCAAGTCGTCGCGTAACTCGGTCGCCCAACGGCGCATCAAGGGCAGCGCAATTCGATCCGGATAAGTTTGCGTAACAAGGTGATTCGCCAATATTGTTCTGGCGGCTCGCTGATAGTTGTCCAGCGCGAGCAGCGGTATCCGGCCTGGTTTCACTGCACCGTCAACTTGCGATTGTTCAGGTGCAACAGTCCGCGTGAGGTGCGCACGACCGTCGAGCCTGCGCACTCGGTGACAGTGAGCTTCACCCCGCTGTCGGACCCGGTTGAACGACCAGTGCGACCGCTGACCGGCACCCATGCCGTCGATGCGGCGTCGAGTAGCCGGAGCAGCACCGCGGTCTCATCGTCGTTGAGCACCCGGTCGTATATGTCGGACTCCCGTAGCGAGCTGGCAGCGGCAGCACGTGCGCGCTGCGCTTCGAGTTGGGACGCTCGCAGCCGGCGAATACCCGCCTCGTTGCGCTGAATTCGGCCCGGCGCACCTGGCGTCGGCGGCCGACCGGTCTCTGCCAAGGTTCGCGATATCTCGACAGGCGGTGCGTCCCACCATGATCGCGATGTGGGAATGAGATCGGCATCGGGGTGTTCCATGGACAGATGGCGTGGCCTGTTGAGTCCGAACACTGCACCGAACAACGCGTGCGCGGCGTCGTCGGTCGGCGCGGCGGCGAACCAACCGGCGAGGTGCCGCAACGTCGATTCCCTGCTGACTCCGCCTTTTCGACTCTCGGTGACGCGGCGAAGCAGTGCGAGAACGGCCGCAATCGCGCTCATCGTGCCTTCACGCAAGCGATCGGATTCACTGAGCTCCGACTCGGCTGCGACGAACCAGTTCGCGAGACCCGCCCAGCGCGCCCGCCAGTCGGCTTCACGTTCCTCGACGGGAAGCAAGACACGTTCGTCGCTCGCAGCTGCGCGTGCCAGCAAGTTGTCCAGCCCTGTCGCCTCGACCTCTGCAATCGCTGCAGCGAGCTTCGGCGCGTATCGGGCGAGGTCCAGACTGAATTCGCGCATGTGCGAGAGCAGCGCGTCCTTGTGCGCAAGGAACGATTCCGGTGTGACCTCTGTCGTCCGCACGAGGTCGCCGAGTGACAGATAGAAATGTGCAGCGCGCGTGGCCATCTCGGATAACGCAGAGTCGAGCCGACTCAACTTTCGATAGACCCGATCACCGTCGGCGCCGCGATTCGCCTCCGCGAGATCGCCGAGATCCGAGAGCAGTTCGGGCAGGACGAGTCGTGACAACGAAGCATCCTCGAGGCGTGCGTTCAGCACTTCCTCGACCGCTCGAAATGCCTGGTAGCCCGCCTGGGCGAACTGGTAGACGAAATGCCGGTTGCGGTACTCCGCGAGGGTCGCTGCACGCGTCCCGTCATAGCTGCGCTCGAGCACGCCCCAAAGGTGCAACTGCTCGAGCAGTGGGGTGGCCTCCGCCGCCGTCAGCACCATGTCATCGTGCGCGATCCGAGTGAGTATCTCTGCGACGTCACCTGCGTGGAGTAGCACCACATAACCGGCGCGCGCTGTATCGAACGCGCGCAACACCCACAGATACTCGGCCTTTTTCTCTGCAGTCGCGAACGAGAACAGCCGCAGTCGATCGTCTAGCACGAGGCGGTCGACGGGTGCGGTCACCGGATCAGGATATTTGCCGACTCCCTATGCCCCCCGTCGCACCCCTCATCGACTGCCCCTACCTGCATCGACAACGGACTTTCTTACGCAAACTCCACGATCGTTCGAACAATAAGTCCGTGCTCGCGAGGCTAGAGCTGAATTTGCAGGACCGCACCCGCAACCTGGGCCGGGTAGGTCCGCACAGCGTCGATCCCGTCGGCGCAGCTGCCGTCTGTGAACGAGAACGCGTATTGGTGCAGCGGGCAGATCACGACATTCCCGTCGACCTGGCCATCGGCCAGAGGCCCTCCCTGGTGCGGGCATACCGCGTCCATAGCGCGCACGCTTCCATCGCCGAGCAAAAATACCGCGATCTGCCTGCCCTCGACCACATACGTTCGGCCCTCACCTGGAGTGAGATCCTCGACGGCGCCCACGTCGACCCACAGGTCGGTGTCGACGGTCATCGGACCGGCACCTGGGGGAGCGGCAGCAAGGGCAATGCCGGCGCGAACTGGGCCGGTGACATCGGCGCACTGCGTTGCTGCCACGGATCGCGGTAGCCGTCGACCGATACCTGCATACGTTCCTCGAGGCCGGCAACAATCCCGTCCTCGTCGCGGACAAGGAGTCGTTGTAACTCCTCGAGACCAAGTCGTGGGACGTAGTCGTAGGTCCGCTCGAGCCATTTCGCGTTCTCGCGATAGTGCTGGATGAAACGGCTTGCCAGGACCAGCACTTCTTCGCCGGAGTCGACCGTTGCGAGCAAGTCGCCCTTGCGAATGTGCGCGCCCGCGGCGCCGCCCACGTAGATGTCCCAGCGGCCGTCGCCGACAGCAACCACGCCGAAGTCCTTACACAAGGCTTCGGAACAGTTGCGTGGGCAGCCGGCCACAGCGAGCTTCAGCTTCGCCGGAGTTTCCAGTCCCTGGAAGCGTTCCTCGAGCGCGATGCCGAGCGCGGTGGAATCCCCTAGGCCGAATCGGCAGTAATCGCTGCCTACACAGGTTTTCACGGTCCGGAAGCTCTTGCCGTACGCGTAACCGGACGGCATATCAAGGTCGCCCCACACCTTCGGCAGGTCTTCCTTCTTGATGCCGAGCAGGTCGATGCGCTGGCCACCGGTGAGTTTGACCAACGGCACGTTGTACTTGTCGGCGACGTCGGCAATACGACGCAGCTGGTCGGGTGACGTGACGCCACCTTTCATCTGCGGCACAACCGAAAAGGTGCCGTCCCGTTGGATATTCGCGTGCACGCGGTCGTTGATGAAAAGCGCGCCGGGTTCATCGACCCAGTCCGGACCCCAGATCATGCGCAGCAGTGACGCCAGTGGCATCTTCGCTGTGGCGTCCTCGCCGCCGGGTGCCAATTCGGCGAACACTTCGGACACCGCTCGTAGGCCCCGTTCACGCACCACTGCAATGAGTTCCGGCTTGCTCAGTGGAATAGCACGCACGTACCAGTCAGCCGATGGATCCACGGTGAGGGCACCGCCGGCAGCACAGGCGACGATGTCTGCAACCAGGCCCTTGCACGACCCGCAGCCCTTGCCCGCTCGGGTTTTGGCGACGACGGCCGCAACCGAATCGGCTCCGGCATGGACGCAGTCGACAATCTGCCCTTTGGTGACACCGTTGCAGTTGCAGACCTGCGCATCGTCGGCGAGTTCTGCCGCACCTGTTGCGGCGCTGGATGTTCCGAGGTCGAACAACATGCTGATTCGCTCGGCCGGCAATGCGACCTTGTCATCGAACGCTTGCGTGAGAAAGCCGACCTTGCTGATGTCGCCCAACAAGGTCGCTCCGATGAGCTTGCCATCGCGGACGACGACGCTCTTGTAGGTGCCACTGCTCGGCTCGTAGAACTGTACGAACTCGTCGTCGTCGCGCTCGGGACCTTGGACACCCATCGAGGCGACGTCGACGCCGGCCACCTTCAGCTTCGTGGATGATCGCGAACCATGATATGCCGCATCGGGATTTACGCCGGTCAGGTGCTCGGCCAGCACGGTCGCCTGCTCCCATAGCGGCGCAACCAGTCCGTAAACCTCGCCGCGGTGCTGGCAACATTCGCCGACGGCGAAGATGGAACCTTCGTCCTCGCATCGCATCTGATCGTCGACAACGATTCCGCGCTCGACGACAAGCCCACCGCCCCGGGCGAATTCGACGTTGGGCCGAATCCCTGCGGTGACAACGACCATGTCCGCTTCGAGCAGGGTGCCATCCGCGAAACCGACACCGAT
>JBBSKP010000200.1:0-8685 GCA_038256175.1 Mycobacteriales bacterium | reverse complement strand
GCAGGGGAGCGGCCACGAGCCGCTCGACATTCCCGAGGACACCGCAGCGCTGATCATGTACACCTCGGGAACGACGGGGAGCCCGAAAGGCGCCGTGCTCTCGCATGTGAACATGCAAAGCCAGGCGTTGACGGCGATCCGGGCGTTCAATTCGGTGAGCGACGATGTCGCCTTCTGTGCCGCGCCGATGTTTCACATCGCGGGTCTCGGCAGCATCGCCCCCTCGATCCTGCTCGGCGCGAAAACAGTGGTTCATCCATTGGGTGCGTTCGACGCGACCGAGGTACTCGATGCGTGGGAGCAGGAACAGGCAACGTCGGTATTCCTTGTGCCCGCGCAATGGCAGGTCATCTGCGCCGATCCGACAGTGCGTGATCGTAAGCTCGCGCTGCGTGCGATCAGCTGGGGTGCGGCGCCGGCGTCGGACACTGTCTTGAAGGCGATGTCGGACACCTTCCCGGACGCTCGAAATGTCGCAGTCTTCGGGCAGACCGAGATGTCTCCGATCACATGTGTGCTCGAGGGCAAAGATGCGTTGCGCAAGCTCGGCTCGGTCGGTCAACCGATTCCGACGATCGCCGCTCGAATCGTCGACGACGAGTGCAACGACGTCGAGCCCGGTCAGATCGGTGAGATCGTCTACCGCGGACCGACGATGATGCAGGGTTACTGGAACAAGCCCGAGGCAACCGCCGAGGCGTTCGAGGGCGGCTGGTTCCATTCCGGCGATCTTGTTCGGCAGGACGACGAAGGCTTTATATACGTCGTCGACCGCAAGAAGGACATGATCATCTCGGGCGGGGAGAACATCTACTGCGCCGAAGTCGAGAACGTTCTGTTCGCACACCCCAAGATTCGTGAGGCAGCGGTCATCGGGCAGGCGCACGACAAGTGGGGTGAGGTTCCCGTCGCCGTTGTGGTCCTGGCAACCGAGGACGAAGTCTCCCTTGCCGAGTTGGAGCCGCATCTCAACTCCTACCTCGCCCGATACAAGCATCCGAAGGACCTGATCGTCGTCGCAGAGCTGCCACGCAACGCGAGCGGCAAGGTCGTCAAAAACGAGCTGCGTAAGGCGCACAGCAGTTCGCTGTAGCCGATCTTGCCCCGGCAACTCGGGTGGCTCGCTAGGCTTTGCGAATGGCGTACTTGGTCACTGGTGCAACCGGATTCATCGGGCGTTTTCTCGTTCCGGAGTTGCTCCGGCGTGACGGTGATGTGCATGTCCTTGTGCGCCCGGGTTCGGAAGGCAAACTGGCTCGGCGTGCTGAATTGTGGGGCGCGGCCGATCGTGTGAAACCGGTCTCCGGCGACCTTGCAGCGCCGATGCTCGGCATCGACCCAGCGTGGATCTCCGAGCACCGAGGGACCGTCGATCGGATGTTCCATCTCGCCGCGATCTATGAAATGACTGCGTCCGACGAGCAGAACGAGCTGCTCAACAACGGCGGCACGCGGCACGCGGTCGAGGTGGGCAACGCCCTCGAGGTGGGGTGCTTCAATCACACGTCGTCGGTGGCTGCCGCGGGCTTCTACGAAGGCACCTTCACCGAGGACATGTTCGACGAGGGCCAGGAATTGCCGTCGCCCTATCACCGGACGAAGTTCGAATCCGAGAAGATCGTCCGGCAAGAGTCGGAACGACCGTGGCGGGTGTATCGACCCGCGATCGTGGTCGGCCATTCGAAGACCGGCGAGATGGACAAGATCGACGGCCCGTACTACTTCTTCAAGCTGCTTCGGATGGCGGGACGGATTCCCGGCCGGGTACCGCTACTGGTACCGGACCTCGGTGAGACGAACCTGGTACCGGTCGATTTCGTCGCGCGGGCCATGGATCACATCGCGCACCTGCCCGACCTGGACGGTCACGCCTTCCACCTGGTGAACCCGGAGCCGCAGAGCAGCGTCGCGATGATGAATCTCTTCGCGAAAGAGGCAGGCGCACCGCGACTCAAGCAGGTGTTGCCGAAGCAGGCGATGAACCTGGCGCTGGCGGTTCCCGGTGTGCAGAGTTACCTGCTGCCCGGCGTCGGGGTGCCGGCGGAGGTCATCGAACATACCGATTTCACCTGCCGGTTCGACGCGACCATGACTCTGGCCGCGCTCGTCGGTACCGATATCGCGGTTCCGCCCCTGGCGGAATACGCCCCCGTGCTGTGGCGGTACTGGTTGGAGCACCTCGCCGACGACTGACCCGTCAGGGTTTCCAGTCCGCCCAACGGTTGCGGTTACGCCAGCCCATCAAATCGAAGCGCCAGCGGAACGGCCAGGTGTGCGCGACCGTGGAAAACAGCACTGTGCCGAGGGCGACGGCGTCGTCGTGGGCGGACAGAAGAGCGCGTTGCTGCCGGTCCGATGCGCTGAAGAAGGCATCGAACATCGCGGTCATCTGTGGCGTCGTCAGGCGTCCCATTCCTGCGAGTCCGCGCAGCCGCATCCAGTAGACGAGCCGGGCGCGCGGTGTCCACAGCGCGTCGATCGGGTCTGTGCCGGCAACCAACGCAGCGACGACAGTATCGGCCAGTGCCATGGAATCGGCGACGCTGTAACCGGTGCAGGGGTGCATCATCCCGCCGCGAGAGCCGAACGGCACGGCGTCGTCGCCGCGCCGGAACCGTTGCGGCGGAGGCTGATCCAACGGATAGTGGCAGGCTTCGCTCGGCTCGTCGCCGGTGAGACGCACGCCGTGTGCGGTCAACCGGCTGATGACGCGCTGCCGCAATTCCTGCTGCGTCAATCCGCCAGGCACGCCGAGGGTGGTCTCCTCGAAGATGACTGTGCCGTCGCCGATCGGTACGGAATAGAGGAAGGACGGCGGCTGATCGGGCCCAGCGCCGTTCTCCGCACGCCAGTCGAGCAGCAGTCCTTCACCTTCGGGAACGAACTCGGCGACACGGTCGGCGTCGACGAAGATTCCGTGCGCGCTCGCCGCGGGTCGACTCCCGGTCGGGGGTAGTCCACGGGCGTCGATGACCGTGCCGGCTGTGATCTCCTCGCCGTTCGCAAGGTCCACGCGGTGCGCGCCGAGCGCCGTTGCCCGCTGCGCCTCCACTTGGGCGCCGTCCAATGACAACGCCTCGAAGAGTCTCGGCTTGGACAGCACCGCGTAGGGCCGTTCGATCCGGCGCTGCTCCTTGGCCCATACCGTCGGCGCCTCGATCCGCGAAGCGATCACGGACTGTGGCAGCCATTTGGGCAGCTCATCGATCCAGGAGGAGTAGGTGGGGCCCCACAGTCGGTCGGGCCGCGGATCGACCGCGACGACCGACAGGCCCGCAGTCGTGCAGCGGTGCGCCAGCGCTCGCCCGGTCGGTCCGAGACCGACCACGCAGACGTCGACATTTCTGTGCCCATTTGTCATGGCACCCATTCAACAGGGCCTGATTTGAACTCATCGCAAGGGTGGGGCATACTGTTCAGGTTGCCTTGACCGGGACGCGCTGTTTTGCGGCCTCGGTCGGGTATGTGAGAACACCGAAGGGCTTGGCAGAAGTGCCAGTTCAAGGTGGTGCAAGTGTAAAAGTGCAAGAGCAAAGCAGTAACCCATGTGCTCACAATCGAGCGCATCCGGGACTCGTTCGCAGGCTCCGCAGACTTTATGTCAACGGCCTACGAATGTGCGGAAAGGCGACACGCCCGACCGCGTGGACCGGAGAACCATGACAGATGAACAGCGGCAGCGGATCTAAACCCTGGGGATTCCCATGGCCAAGATCGCTAAGGCGTTCCGCTTGTTGTGAGTCGGGTGGACTGCGCAGACGAGGTTGGCCCGGTCGGTTTCGACAGGGTCCACGAAGAGCGGCAAGAAAAGGACACTTAGCGTGGCGGGACAAAAGATCCGCATCAGGCTCAAGGCCTACGACCACGAGGCGATCGACGCGTCCGCGCGCAAGATCGTCGAGACGGTGACCCGTACTGGGGCCCGTGTCGTCGGCCCGGTGCCGTTGCCCACCGAAAAGAATGTGTATTGCGTCATCCGCTCGCCGCATAAGTACAAGGATTCGCGCGAGCACTTCGAGATGCGCACACACAAGCGGCTCATCGACATCCTCGACCCGACGCCGAAGACGGTTGACGCGCTCATGCGCATCGACCTGCCGGCAAGTGTCGACGTGAATATTCAGTGAGCCGGGGACTGACACATGACTGACAACAAGAACAGGCCCGCCGACAACAAAGTGCGGCCCGCACGTGGGATCTTGGGCACCAAGCTCGGTATGACTCAGGTCTTCGACGAGAACAACCGGGTTGTCCCGGTGACCGTCATCAAGGCCGGACCGAACGTGGTTACCCAGATCCGCACACAAGAGCGTGACGGCTACAGCGCCGTGCAGCTCGCGTTCGGCGCCATCGACCCACGCAAGGTAAACAAGCCCACGTCAGGGCAGTTCACCAAGGCCGGCGTCACGCCGCGCCGTCACGTCGTCGAGTTTCGCATCGCCGACGCCAGTGCGTTCGAAATCGGCCAGGAGCTCACTGCTGAGGTGTTCGAGGACGGCGCATTCGTCGACGTCACCGGCACCAGCAAGGGCAAGGGCTTCGCCGGAACCATGAAGCGTCACGGCTTCAAGGGTCAGGGCGCGAGCCACGGTGCGCAGGCTGTGCACCGTCGTCCGGGTTCCATCGGCGGATGTGCGACGCCTGGCCGTGTCTTCAAAGGCATGCGCATGTCGGGCCGGATGGGCAACGACCGCGTTACGACGCAGAACCTCTCGGTCCACAAGGTGGACGCGGAGAACGGTCTGCTGCTGATCAAGGGTGCGATCCCGGGCCGTAAGGGTGGCCTCGTGATCGTCAAGAGCGCAGTGAAGGGTGGTGCGCGAGCATGACCAGCCTCGAGAAGAAGACTTCCGCCAACTTGACACTTGACGTCAAGGCTCCCGGTGGCAAGACCAACGGCACCGTGGATCTCCCAGCCGAGATCTTCGATGTCACGGCGAACATCGCGTTGATGCACCAGGTCGTCGTCGCGCAGCTCGCTGCCGCACGCCAGGGCACGCACTCGACCAAGACTCGCGGCGAGGTCCGTGGTGGTGGTCGTAAGCCGTACCGCCAGAAGGGAACAGGCCGCGCCCGTCAGGGCTCGACCCGCGCCCCTCAGTTCGTGGGTGGTGGCACCGTTCACGGTCCGCAGCCGCGCGACTACAGCCAGCGGACCCCCAAGAAGATGATTCGCGCTGCATTGCAGGGCGCTCTCTCCGACCGGGCACGCGGCGAGCGTATTCACGTGATCACCGAACTTGTCGCAGGACAGACGCCCTCCACCAAGGGCGCCAAGAGTTTCCTCGCCGAGATCTCGGATCGCAAGAAGGTGCTGCTCGTCGTCGGCCGCGAAGATGTCGCTGCTTGGAAGAGCGTTCGCAACCTCGATGGTGTGCACCCGATCGCTCCCGATCAGCTCAACACCTACGACGTGCTCAACAGTGACGACGTCGTGTTCAGCGTCGAGGCGCTCAACACCTTCGTGCACGGGCCGACGGAGTCGGCCCAGAGTGCAGAGTCCCGCTCCGCTGAGGAGGAGTCCAAGTGAGCACGATCGTTGATCCCCGCGACATTCTGCTGGCTCCGGTTATCTCCGAGAAGTCCTACGGGCTGATCGAAGAGGGCACCTACACGTTCTTGGTGCGTCCGGACTCGAACAAGACGCAGATCAAGATCGCCGTCGAGAAAATCTTCGGCGTGACCGTGACCAGCGTCAATACCGCCAATCGTCAGGGCAAGCGCAAGCGGACCCGGTTCGGCTACGGCACGCGTAAGAGCACCAAGCGCGCGCTCGTGACCCTCTCGGCCGATAGCAAGCCCATCGAGATCTTCGGGGGACCGGTCGCTTAGGCGCCCGGGACTCCAAGGAACTCTGGGAAGAGAGCAGAGACCACAAAGATGGCTATCCGCAAGTACAAGCCGACTACACCGGGCCGCCGCGGCGCGAGCGTCTCGGACTTCGCCGAGATCACTCGGTCGACGCCCGAGAAGTCGCTCGTCCGCCCGCTGCACGGTCGTGGTGGACGTAACGCTCACGGTCGTATCACCACTCGACACAAGGGTGGCGGCCACAAGCGCGCCTACCGGCTGATCGATTTCCGTCGCAACGACAAGGACGGGGTGCCGGCCAAGGTCGCGCACATCGAATACGACCCCAACCGCACCGCCAACATCGCGCTGCTGCACTTCGCAGACGGTGAGAAGCGGTACATCATCGCGCCCAAGGGCATCGCTCAGGGTTCCCCGATCGAGTGCGGCCCCACGGCCGACATCAAGCCGGGTAATAACCTGCCGCTGCGCAACATCCCGACCGGTACCACGATTCACGCCGTGGAACTCCGTCCGGGCGGTGGCGCGAAGATGGTTCGCTCCGCCGGAGCGGGCGCACAGCTCCTCGGTAAGGAAGGCCCCTACGCCACGCTGCGTATGCCGTCCGGTGAAATCCGTCGTGTCGACGTGCGCTGCCGCGCAACCGTCGGCGAGGTGGGTAACGCCGAGCAGTCGAACATCAACTGGGGCAAGGCCGGCCGCATGCGCTGGAAGGGCAAGCGCCCCACCGTCCGTGGTGTCGTCATGAACCCGGTCGACCACCCGCACGGTGGTGGTGAGGGTAAGACCTCCGGTGGTCGCCACCCGGTCAGCCCGTGGGGACAGCCGGAAGGCCGTACCCGCAAGCCGAACAAGCCGAGCGACAAGCTCATCGTCCGCCGCCGCCGCACTGGCAAGAACAAGCGATAAACAGGAGGGAGTAGAAGATGCCACGCAGTCTCAAGAAAGGCCCGTTCGTCGACGATCACCTCCTGAAAAAGGTGGACGTACAGAACGAGAAGGGCACGAAGCAGGTCATCAAGACCTGGTCACGCCGTTCCACGATCATTCCGGACTTCATCGGACACACGTTCGCGGTGCACGACGGCCGCAAGCACGTCCCGGTGTTCGTCTCGGACAACATGGTCGGTCACAAGCTCGGTGAGTTCGCGGCGACGCGGACGTTCAAGGGTCACATCAAGGATGACCGGAAGGCGAAGAGGCGATGAGTAATCCAGCGCAGGGCGCGCTCGCCAATCCCACTGCTAAGGCCACCGCAAAGCACGTCCGGGTGACCCCGATGAAGGCGCGTCGTGTTGTGGACCTGGTCCGCGGCCGTTCGGTCGAGGATGCTCTTGCGATCCTGAAGTTCGCGCCTCAGGCTGCGAGCGAACCGGTCGCCAAGGTCGTTGCAAGTGCAGCGGCCAACGCGGAGAACAACCTGGGCCTCGACCCGACGACGTTGGTCATCTCGACCGCGTTCGTCGACGAGGGCACAACGTTGAAGCGGTTCCAGCCGCGTGCTCAGGGCCGTGCGTTCCGAATCCGCAAGCGCACCAGTCACATCACGATCGAGGTCGAGAGCATTCCGAACACGGGTGGCACCAGCCGCCGTCGTGGTCGTAGCTCGGCCAACTCCAAGGGAGGGGCTCAGTAGTGGGCCAGAAAATCAACCCGCACGGCTTCCGCCTTGGTATTACCACCGACTGGAAGTCTCGCTGGTACGCAGACAAGCAGTACGCCGAGTACGTCAAGGAAGACGTCGCGATCCGCAAGCTTCTTGCCTCGGGCATGGAGCGGGCCGGCATCGCGAAGGTCGAGATCGAGCGCACCCGGGATCGCGTGCGGGTGGACATCCACACCGCGCGTCCGGGCATCGTCATCGGTCGTCGTGGCGCCGAAGCCGACCGCATTCGTTCGGAGCTCGAAAAGCTCACGGGCAAGCAGGTCCAGCTGAACATCCTCGAGGTCAAGAACGCCGAGTCCGAGGCTCAGTTGGTCGCGCAGGGTGTCGCCGAGCAGCTGTCGAACCGTGTCGCGTTCCGTCGCGCCATGCGTAAGGCAATTCAGTCCGCGATGCGTCAGCCCAACGTCAAGGGCATCCGGGTGCAGTGCTCCGGTCGCCTCGGCGGTGCGGAAATGTCGCGCTCGGAGTTCTACCGTGAAGGTCGCGTTCCGCTGCACACGCTGCGTGCGGACATCGACTACGGCCTGTACGAGGCGAAGACCACCTTCGGCCGTATCGGCGTGAAGGTCTGGATCTACAAGGGCGACATCGTCGGTGGCAAGCGTGAGCTCGCCGCCGTCGCGGCTCCGGCCGGCGATCGCCCGCGTCGGGAACGGCCGGCTCGCCCGCGTCGCTCCGGTGCTTCGGGCACCACCGCGACCAGCACCGAAGCCGGGCGCGCAGCCACGGTCGTGACTGACGCTCCCGCTGCTCCTTCGGCAGAGAATCAGGAGGGCTAGCCAATGTTGATGCCACGCAAGGTCAAGCATCGCAAGCAGCATCACCCGAGTCGTAGTGGTGCGGCAAAGGGCGGCACCGCGGTGACGTTCGGTGACTGGGGTATCCAGGCTCTTGAGCCCGCATACGTCACGAACCGGCAGATCGAGTCCGCTCGTATCGCGATGACGCGCCACATCAAGCGCGGCGGCAAGATCTGGATCAACATCTACCCGGATCGTCCGCTCACCAAGAAGCCTGCCGAAACCCGAATGGGTTCCGGTAAGGGTTCGCCTGAATGGTGGATCGCCAACGTCAAGCCAGGCCGGGTCATGTTCGAAATGACCTACCCGAACGAGGAGATTGCCCGCGAGGCCCTGCGCCGCGCGATGCATAAGCTCCCGTGCAAATGCAGGATCATCTCGAGGGAGGAGCAGTTCTGATGGCAACTG
>JBBSKP010000199.1:0-8754 GCA_038256175.1 Mycobacteriales bacterium | reverse complement strand
CTGGATTCGCGCACGCCGTTCTCCCGCACAAGTAGCCGACCGACCTTAGACAAGCCAGAACGCTACTGGGACAACGGCGTGCGCTCATATCAGCACCAAAACCACCCACGGTTAGAGCACAAGAGCCCAAAAAGACTCACGGGCACCGGAGGTCCTATGACGATTTTCACCGACATCATCGACGGCCGCGCGCCTGCGAGCAGGGTTTACGAAGACGCAGATGTGCTGGCGTTCATGGACATTCGGCCTTTCACGCCCGGTCATCTGCTGGTGATTCCCAAGATTCCCGCTGCTTCGCTGGCCGAACTCGATCCCGAGATCGGCGGCAAGCTGTTTCAGGTCGGCCAACGGATGGCTGCGGCCCTGCGGGTGAGCGAGGTCGGCTGCGACGGCGTGAACTTCTTTCTCGCCGACGGCGTCACGGCAGGCCAGGAAGTTTTCCATGTGCACCTGCACGTCATCCCGCGTAAGCCCGGCGACGGCTTCGGGCTGCGTGGGCGGCCGAGCCAGCCACGCCGCGACGATCTCGATTACCTCGCCGGTTCGATCCGCGGTGCGTTGGGTCGCTTAGAACCCCCGACGTGACCGCCGGATCACCCAGATCACCGCTGCGTCGACGATCACGAACAATGCGACCGCGAGGATGAACGGCCCACCCATGAAGCCGAGTATCCGCACGTCCTCGGTGACGTAGCGCACCTGCCGGTAGTCGTTGTCGTTCGATGCCGCCCGATCGACCTTCCGTGGCTGGGCGAGATCATCGATTCCGTCACCGAGAGCGGCAGAATGTCTACACGGTCACCGATGTCGCGAACCAGCAGCTACCACGGCGACCATCAGAAACTCGAATCCGACAAGCCCGACGACCATCAGCGACGCCGCGCATCCCCCGAGGATCACAATCGAGACGCCCCATCCTGCGCGACGACTGGCAGCGACAGCCACCAACACGCACAGCTCCGACGGCAGCAGCATGAACACCACCAGCGTCCAGCCGTAATGCGAGTACGCCGACGCACGGCAGGCGTCGTCGTAGTTAGGTGGTCGATGCGCGCCGCCGCGCCGGCATCATTGCCGCTGCGCCGATCATGGCGATGGTCGCCACCGCTACTGCGACGAAGACTAGATGCACGGCGTCGGAAAGCTGTTGTGCTGCAGGGTAATCAGTTGAGCCAATTCTGGCGTTGACAAGCGCACCGAAGATCGCCACACCGACAGCGCTACCGATGGATCGGGCGAACATGTTGGTCGAGGTGGCCACGCCGCGCTCGGACCACTCGACGCTGGACTGAGCGGCAATAAGGGTAGGGCTCGCGACCAGACCCATTCCGCCGCCGACGATGAAACAGAACAGCGCGACCTGCCACACGTGCGAATCCGACGCGAGCAGAGTGATGAGCAGCGTCCCGACTGCGGCGAGCGTACTTCCCGCAACCGCCGTCCACCGGAATCCGATGCGCAGATACACCCGGCCCGACAGTGCAGCCGCAATAGGCCAGCCCATCGTGAGGGTCGCCAACGAGAAGCCTGCAAGGAGGGCGCCGGTACCGAGGACACCCTGAACGAACGTCGGGATGTAGGACGTGAGGCCCATGACAACAGCGCCGACGATCACCGAAATCAAGCTGCTCGCCACCAGAATCCTTCGTGTGAACGCCCACAGCGGAAGTATCGGATTCTCGGCGTTGCGCTCGACCAGCGCGAACGCGATCAATGCCAGCACGCCGAGGCCGAAGACGCAGTAGCTGGTGCCGGACGTCCAGGCCCACGAGTTCCCGCCTTCGAGCAGGCCGAGGATGAGCGATCCGGCGCCGATCGCGAGCAGCGCCGCACCGAGGTAATCGATCCGTTGCCGTTGCCGGGGTGCCTCTTCGTGGAAGTTTCGGATCAACATCCACGCGGCGAGGATGCAGAGCGGGACGTTGACCAAGAAGATCCAGCGCCAGGTCAAATACTCGGAGAACACGCCACCCAACGTGGGGCCGACGACGGCGGACATCGCCCAGACGCTCGCGAGGTAGCCCTGAGCTTTCGCCCGCTCCGCGACCGTATAGATGTCGCCGGCGATCGTCATCGACATCGGTTGGACAGCACCTGCGCCGATGCCTTGGATCGCGCGGAACGCGATGAGGGCGATCATGCTCGTCGCGAATCCGCAGAGCACCGAGCCGAGCAGGAACACCGCTATTCCCCACAACATGACGGGCTTTCGGCCGAAGATGTCGGCGAGCTTGCCGTAGATCGGCACCGTCACTGCCTGTGCGAGCAGGTAGATCGAGAACAACCAGGGAAATTGGCCGAAGCCACCAAGGTCGTCGACGATCGTGAGCACCGCCGTCGCGATGATCGTCGAGTCCAGCGCAACAAGGGACGTCGAGAGCATGAGGGCGACCAGAATCGGGCCTCGATCCGAACGAAGGCCGATCTCGGTGCTGGAAATGCTCGCCGTCACGGCTGCCCTTCGTCGTGTTGGTCACGTTCTGTGTGGCCAACCTCGGTGAACTACTCACTATTCCGCGCGAGCGGTGGTGATACCGCTAGGGTGCACTGGGTGCGCCCCTCTCTGTCTTCGTATACATTCCTCGCCGGCGGCAAGGTCCGCGATCTCTACGCGATCGACGCCGACCACATGCTCCTCGTTGCCAGTGACCGGATTTCCGCCTACGACCACGTGTTGAGCACGCCGATCCCGGACAAGGGACGCGTGCTGACCGCGATGAGTTTCTTCTTCTTCGACGTCCTCGGGGCGGCCAATCATCTGGCTGGCGACGCCGATGACCAGCGTATTCCGCAGGAAGTGCTCGGCCGCGCGATGGTTGTCCGCCGCCTCAAGATGCTTCCCATCGAATGCGTCGCGCGCGGGTATCTGGCGGGGTCCGGGCTCGCCGAGTACAAGAAGACCGGCACGGTGTGCGGTATCGAGCTGCCACGCGGGCTGGTCGAAGGCAGCAAGCTGCCGGACCCGATCTTCACGCCGGCAACCAAGGCCGACATCGGCGATCACGACGTCAACATCGATTTCGATGCCGTCGTCGCCGAATTGGGCCCTGAGCTGGCCTTCAAGGTCCGCGAGGACACCCTCGACATCTACTTCCGCGCTGCGACGTTCGCCGAAGGTCGCGGGGTCATTCTCGCCGACACCAAGTTCGAATTCGGCCTGGATGCGGGCAACAATCTCGTCCTCGCCGACGAGGTGTTGACGCCCGACTCCTCGCGATACTGGCCGGCCGATCTGTACAACGCGGGCGTTGCCCAGCCCAGCTTCGACAAGCAGTTCGTCCGCGACTGGCTGACCTCACCGGAATCCGGCTGGGATCGCGAGTCGGACACCCCGCCGCCGCCATTGCCCGATGACGTGATCGCGGCAACCCGGACCCGATACGTCGAGGCATACGAGCGCATCTCCGGTCTCTCGTTCGCCGATTGGGTGAAGTAGCGGCCCAGCTCGACGTCGCGTCGGCGCGTCAACCGGGTCCGCTACCGTGGACGCCATGTCCGTCGCTCCCAATGCCGTAGCTGTCCCGCCGATCGCCAAGAAGGTCCCGCACCAGCGCACCCATCACGGTGACACGTTTGTCGATGAGTACGAATGGCTCCGTGCCAAGGACGACGCCGAGGTTGTCGCGTACCTCGAGGCAGAGAATGCCTACACCGACGAGCAGACCGCGCACCTGAAGCCCTTGCGGGAGAAGATCTTCGCGGAGATCAAGTCCCGCACCCAGGAAACCGATCTTTCGGTCCCCACGCGGATGGGTGAATTCTGGTACTACTCAAGGAGTTTCGAGGGCAAGCAATATGGGGTGCATTGCCGCTGCCCCATTGCCGCAGCCGACGATTGGACGCCACCCGAGCTGTCCACCGACGTCGAGGTACCCAACGAGCAGGTGTTGCTGGACAGCAATGCGCTCGCCGAGGGGCACGATTTCTTCTCGCTCGGCGCGTTCTCGGTAAGCCATGACGGAAACCTGCTCGCTTTCTCCGACGATGTGGTCGGCGACGAGCGGTACACGTTGCGGTTCAAGGATCTCCGGACCGGCGAAATGTTGGCCGACGAGGTTACCGACACCGCATCCGGTGTGACGTGGGCGCTCGACAACAGCCACGTTTTCTACATGACGGTCGACGATTCGTGGCGGCCGGATACGGTCTGGCGCCACCGCCTCGGTACCGCGAAGGACGCAGACGTTAAGGTCTTCAACGAGCCCGACGAGCGGTACTGGGTGGGTGTCGGATCGACGCGCAGCGAGAAGTACCTGATGATCTGGGTTGGATCGAAGATCACCACCGAAGGGTGGATGCTCGAATCCGCTTCCCCTGAAGGCGAATTCCGAATCATCCTGCCGCGTCGTGAGGGTGTCGAGTACAGCGCGGAACATGCAGTGGTCGCCGGCGAGGATCGCTTCCTGATCATGCACAATGACGTCATCGACGGTGTGAAGGCGGAGAACTTCGTTCTCGCCGATGCTCCCGTCGCCGACCCCGCGAACATGACGATCTTGATCGGTCATCGCGACGATGTGCGACTGGAAGAGGTGGATGCTTTCTCCGACCACCTCGTCGTGAGCTACCGGCGCGAGGCGCTGACGAGGCTCGCGCTGTGGCCGCTGACGGCGGACGGCTACGGGGAGCGCAAGGAACTCGATTTCGATCTCGAGCTCTTCTCCGTCGGGTTGTCCAGCAATCCCGAATGGTCGCAGCCGATGCTGCGGATCGGTTTGACGTCGTTCATCACCCCGACTCTGGTGTTCGATTACGACCTGACGACCGGCGAGCGACTGCTCCGCAAGCAGCAGCCTGTGCTCGGTGGTTTCGACGCGAACGACTATGAGCAGCATCGTGATTGGGCGACCGCTGCGGACGGAACCAAGATTCCGATCTCGATCGTGGCACGCAAGGGAGTCATCGGTGCAGGCCCGGCACCGGTGCTGCTCTACGGATACGGCTCGTACGAGGCGAGCATGGATCCCGGCTTTTCGGTTGCGCGGCTGTCGCTACTCGACCGCGGCATGGCCTTCGTCATCGCGCACGTGCGGGGCGGCGGCGAGATGGGCCGGCTGTGGTACGAGAATGGCAAGACCCTGACCAAGAAGAACACCTTCACCGACTTCGTGGACTGCGCACAGCATTTGATCGATGCAGGTGTGACAACTCCCGCGCAGATGGTGGCGGACGGCGGTAGTGCCGGTGGCTTGCTGATGGGTGCTGTCGCAAACCTTGCGCCGCATCTGTTCGGCGGGATCATGGCGAATGTTCCGTTCGTGGATCCGCTCACCTCGATCCTCGATCCGTCGTTGCCGCTGACCGTCATCGAGTGGGACGAGTGGGGTAATCCGTTGGTGGACAAGGAGGTGTACGACTACATGAAGTCGTACAGCCCCTACGAGAACGTCGAGGCCAAGGACTACCCGCCGATCCTCGCGATCACGTCCCTCAATGACACTCGCGTGCTCTACGTCGAGCCTGCGAAGTGGGTCGCGAAGCTGCGCGCAACGAAAACGGGCGACGCGCCGCTGCTGCTGAAGACCGAGATGTCGGCCGGTCACGGCGGTGTCAGCGGGCGCTACGAGAAGTGGAAGGAAGCCGCGTTCGAGTACGCCTGGCTATTGGATACCGTCGGAGCCGCGTAGCCGCACCAGCTCCGGTAGGCGTGCTGCGAGTGCCGCGCCCGTCGTCGGCGTACGTTATTTCGTGGCAGGGGACTACCAGGGAGTCGGGCAATGACGGAGCTTCTCGCAGGCAAGACCGTGGTCGTATCCGGGGTCGGTACCGGACTCGGCAGAGAGATCGCTCTCGCGGCCAGCCGGGACGGCGCCAACGTCGTCCTCGCCGCGCGAACCGAGGCGAACTTGAAGGCGGTCGCCGACGAGATCGATCCATCGGGTGAGCGGGTCGCGCACGCGGTCACCGACATTCTCGACGCCAAGGCGTGCTTGCGGCTGATCGCCACTGCGGCAAGCACCTTCGGCGGCGTCGATGCGCTCGTCAACGTCGCGGCGAAGGAGGACGTGTTCGGAGGTCTGGCCGGAGCGGACCTCCAGGCGTGGCGAGCGATGTTGGACGCCAATGTGATCGGAACGCTCCAGCTGACCCAGGCTGCGCTGCCGGAATTGGAGAAGCACGGCGGTGCGGTGGTGTTCATCGGAACGCAAGCGTCGTTTCACCCGCAAATTCCGCAGTCCGCGTATGCGACGTCGAAGGGCGCCCTCCACTCCGCGATGTTCTCACTCGCCCGCGAACTCGGACCGAAGAAAATTCGCGTGAATATGGTTGTGCCGACGTGGATGTGGGGACCGAACGTCGAGCTCTACGTCCAGATGACCGCCAAGCAACGCGGTATTTCCGAGGACGCCGTCAAGGCGAAGATCACCAAGAACATGCCGCTCGGTGAAATTCCGGAAGACGGCGATGTGGCGAATTCGGTGATCTTCTTTGCTTCGGACTACGCCCGAATGCTCACGGGTCAAACGCTGTTCGTCAATGCCGGCGAGTATTTCCGCTGATACTCCCTGTGAGTGAGTTTTACCCCCAGGAGGGTAAGACGCGCGCACAGGGCGCGTCAGCGCCACACGTACCGGACTTGCGGCCGACCGGCGCGGCCGTATTCGTTGCGGCGTTCGACCAGCCCGTCGTCGGCCAACTTCTCCAGGTATCGCCACGCCGTCACTCGCGACACCCCGATGGCGTCACCGACCTCAGCTGCACCGAGCCCGTTCGGCGCCGCTCGGATAGCCCGAGTGATGTCGTCGAACGTCTGCGGCGCAATCCCTTTCGGCGACGTCGAGCGTTCGTCGGAGGTGCGCAACGCTCCCATCGCTCGATCGATGTCACGCTGGCTGATCGCGGATTCGCCGGCCGGCAAGGCGTTGCGGAATTCGAGGTACCGTTCGAGCTTGTCCCGAAATGCCGCGAACGTGAACGGCTTCAGCAGATAGAGCATCACGCCGTGCGCGACTGCGGAGCGCACAAGTGCCAGGTCCCGCGCTGAGGTGATCGCGATGACATCGGGGCTCGGGCGCAGACCGGAAAGCGCTGCGGCAACGTCGAGTCCGCTGGCGTCGGGTAGGCCGATGTCCATGAGAACCAGATCGAAGGGCGCACCGTCCGCCGCCGCGGTCGTCGCGGCCCGCATCGCGTCCTGTCCGGTGTGCGCGACCCCCGCGACAGTGAAGCCCGCAACGCGACCGACATAGGTTTTGTGGGCTTCGGCAATCAGCTTCTCGTCCTCGACGATCAGCACGCGAATCACTGCGCTACCTCGGTGCGGGGAATTCTGACTTCGATCGCCGCGCTCGGAACACGCTCGGCGACAATGACACCCGCGTTCCGCCTGACCAGCTGACTGACCAGCGCGAGGCCCAGCCCGCGATGATCGGACTTGGTCGAGTATCCTCGTCCCGTTGCCTGCGCGAAGGCGGTTTCCGACATGCCCGGGCCGCTGTCGGCCACCCGAACGACCAGCTGCGAAGCATCTTGCCGCACAGTGACTTCGACCCACGCATCGGCTGATTCGGCGGCGACATCGACGGCGTTGTCGATCAAGTTCCCGATCAAGGTCACGGCTTCGTGCGGTGTGAGTGGGGCAGGTGAATCCAAAGCGGTGTCCTCGCTGACGGTGAGTTCTACCCCGCGTTCCGATGCCTGGCTGACCTTGCCCAACAGCAGTGCGGCGAGCGCGGGTTCGTGGACAGATCCCATCAATCGGTCGATCAGATGTTGGGAGAGTTCGAGTTCGGCAGTGGCGAATTCGACCGCTTCTTCGGGGCGGCCGAGCTCGACCATTGTGATCACCGTATGTAGCCGGTTTGCCGATTCGTGGGCTTGGGACCGCAAGGACTCGGCGAACCCTCGCATCGAGTCGAGTTCGCCGATAACGGATTGCAATTCGGTCCGGTCCCGGATGGTCATGACTGTTCCGATAGTGCGGCCCTCCCAGCGGACGGGGTCTTGGTTGACGACAAGGACGCGACCGGGTGTCACATGCATCTCGTCGCGAACGACGGTTGCCGACAACGTCCGCATCGATTCGGGCAGATCGCTCCGATGCACGGCCCCGGCAGGCAGATCGAGTAGCCGTCGCGCCTCGTCGTTGACCACATCGACAGTGTCCGAGTCGCCGATGCCGAACACCAGCAGCCCTTCGCGAATCGAATGCAGTACTGCGTCGTGATGTTCGTACATTGTGCGCAATTCGGCCGGAGCCATGCCATGCGTCTGGCGGCGCAACCGCCGGCTCAGCATCAGCGAACCGATTGCTGCGAGCGCGAGCCCTGCACACGTCACGGCGATGATGATCGGAAGCCCGCTGGCGACCTGTTCGCCGATCTTCTCGCGAGTGACACCAGCCGACACCAAACCGACCACCGCACCGTCGTCGTAGATGGGCGTGACAGCGCGGATCGACGGACCGAGGCTGCCGGTGTAGGTCTCCGTGAACGTCTCGCCCGCAAGGGCGCGATCGATATTGCCGCTGAAAGGCTTTCCGATCTGATCGACGTTGGTGTGTGTGAACCGGATGCGGTTCGGTGCCATGACGACGATGAAGTCCATCCCCGTGGCCTTGCGAATCTGTTCGGTCTCCGGCTGCAGCAGCGCGGTCGGGTCGGCGGAAGACAACGCCTGCTTGGTGGATTCGGCCGTTGCCAGGCTGACCGCGATGCCGACGACCTGGCGGCGGACCGCATCGTCGCTGTCGCGGCGTGCGTCGAGCACGGCGAGGACCCCGCCCGCGCAGATCACCACAGCAAGTACCGCTAG
>JBBSKP010000198.1:0-8770 GCA_038256175.1 Mycobacteriales bacterium | reverse complement strand
TCTCAATCCGACATGCGGCTTCGTCGGCGATTGGCGCAGCAACGTCTTGCTCAGGAGCAGCGATCGCTCGCTTGCCGACGGCATGAGTATCGACAGCGCACCACTCGACAAGCCGAACCATGCCAAGGAAATCATCCCGAGTCAGAAGATCAACGGCGTCGAGATCACTGCGATTCCGACAACCGGCATCGCTGTCGGTGACACGCAGTACATCGACTACATGTCGGTACGTTCGTGGGGCAAGCCCGGCGAATGGATCACGAACTTCGCCGCAATCGCCTACTCGAACGACAACGGCGAAAACTGGACCGTGGACCCGCTGTCGGTCCGGCCAAATCTGGCTAACGGCGACAACAACTTTCAGATGGGTTCGTTTCTGCGGCACGGCGAATGGCTCTACGAATTCGGCACACCGCCGGGACGGGCTGGCGACGCCCGGCTGGCACGAATGAAGCCGGAATCGGTGCGCGACCGATCGTCCTACGAATACTGGGACGGCGCGGCGTGGGTCAAAGGAAACGCCGGTGCGGCCGCACCCGTGATCGCCGGCCCGGTCAGCGAACTGTCGGTGCAGTGGATCGATTCCCAAGCCGCATTCGTCGCCCTGTACACCGACTCGAGCAGCTCGATCGTGATGCGCAAAGCGCCGAACCCGTGGGGCCCCTGGAGCGCGCCTGACGTGCTGATATCCAGCAGGGACGTACCCGAGCTCTATGGCGCGTACATCCACCCATGGACCAGCGGAACGGATCTGCACTATTTGGCGACCACATGGTCGGACTACAACGTGATGTTGTTGCGGTCGAAGTTCTAGGCGGCTCCGCCGCCCGTGAGTCTTTTCGGAGGCTCGGCCCTCCATAAGGACGCACGAGGCAGAAGGTCCAGTGGGTTGCACAAGGCCCGATTCTTGATCAAGGTGGACGTATGACGCATGTAGTCGTTGCCGGAGGCGGACTCGCGGGTGTCGCGTGCGCATACGAACTCGGCCATAAGGGCATCGATGTCACGCTCATCGACCGGAACGACTACCACCAGTTTCAGCCGTTGTTGTATCAGGTTGCCACTTCGCAACTCCCGGCAGTGGATGTCGCCAGACCGCTCGTGGCGATCTTCGCGAAACTGCCCAAGGTCTCGGTGCAGCAATCCGAGATTGTGAGTATGGACTTCGGATCGCGTAGCGCCACCCTCGCCGACGGCACTGTTGTCACCGGCGACTACCTCGTTCTCGCGGCAGGTGCGTGTGCGAACTTCTTCGGAACCCCTGGGGCCGAAGAGCATTCGTTTCCGCTGTACTCGGTTGCCGACGCCGAACGTTTACGCCTACACGTGCGTTCGATGCTCGAGGAGGCGACCGGTCCGCTCGACGTTGTCGTCGTCGGCGGTGGGCCGACTGGCGTCGAAACTGCCGGGGCGTTTGCCGAACTCTATGCCGCGCTCCGCACCATGCGCCACGCTGGCGGCGCGGCCGACGTCTACCTGGTAAACCACGGCAAAGCTCTGCTCACTCCGTTCAGCGACCGCTCGCATCGCTACGCCCTCGACAAGCTCACCAAGCACGGCGCCAAGGTGAAACTCGGTGTGGGAGTGAGCAAAGTCGACGCTGATGCCGTACAACTCAGCGACGGTTCGGTACTTGCGACGCGCACAGCGATCTGGGCCGGCGGCGAGTCGGCATCAGACGTTGCCACCGGCTGTGGCGCGGACACCGGACGCGGCGGGCGAATCGACGCGACCGCAGATCTCACGGTCGCCGGATATCCGGGCGTGTACGCCATCGGCGACGTCGCCAACATACCTGGCGCGGACGGCGCGACACTTCCGCAATTAGGTTCTGTTGCACAACAATCCGGCGTCTGGGCCGCACGCAATATCGAGAGCGATATCGCCGGTCATGCCCGTAAACCGTTCCACTACAAGGACAAAGGCATCATGGCGATGATCGGCAGAGGTGCCGCGATCGCCGAAATCGGAGCACACCGGCACCAGCTCGAGGGTCCGCTCGCCTTCGCCGCCTGGCTCGGTGTCCATGCCGCACTGCTCAGCGGAGCGCACAGCAAGGTCGACGCCTTCATGTCATGGGCGTGGGACTATTTCGACCGAGACCACGCCGCGCTGATCGAATGCCACGGCGACCCCAAACGCATCGCTTGGGGTGACGACGTACCGCCGACGATCTAGCGAGGCAACACTTTACGGCGCGCGCAACACATCCGTGCCGACAAAGGGGACGAGCGCCTCGGGCACACGCACCGTACCGTCGGCCTGCTGGTGGTTCTCCAGAATCGCAACGATCCACCGGGTGGTCGCGAGCGTCCCGTTGAGGGTCGCCGCGATCTGCGGCTTGTTGTTCTCGTCGCGGTAGCGGACCGACAGCCGACGTCCTTGGAACGTCGTGCAATTGGAGGTCGACGTCAGCTCACGGTAGGCCTTTTGCGTCGGAACCCAAGCCTCGCAATCGAACTTGCGGGCAGCAGAGGAACCCAGGTCACCGGCGGCCACGTCGATCACGCGATACGGAACGTCTATCGCCGCAAGCATTTCGCGTTCCCAGCCGAGCAGTCGCAGATGTTCGGCGTCGGCGTCCTCGGGCTTGCAGTAGGTGAACATCTCCACCTTGTCGAACTGGTGCACCCGGATGATGCCGCGGGTGTCCTTGCCGTAACTGCCCGCTTCACGCCGGAAGCACGAGGACCAGCCCGCGTACCGCTTCGGGCCGGCGCTGAGGTCCAGGATCTCGCCCGAGTGGTACCCGGCGAGCGGAACCTCCGATGTGCCGACTAGGTAGAGGTCGTCGTCTGCCAGGTGATAGATCTCGTCCGCATGTGCGCCGAGAAATCCGGTGCCTGCCATGATCTCCGGGCGAACCAGCACCGGCGGGATCATCATCGAGAATCCGTTGGCCATGGCCTTCTGCGCCGCGAGCTGAAGCAAACCGAGCTGCAGCATCGCGCCGTAACCGGTGAGGAAGTAGAACCGCGCGCCGGACACTTTCGCGCCACGTTCCATGTCGATCAGCCCGAGCGATTCGCCGAGCTCCAGGTGATCCTTCGGTTCGTAGTCGAACGTCGGCAGCTCACCCACCGTCTCGAGCAAGACGAAGTCAGCTTCGCCGCCCGCCGGTGCGCCTTCCTGCACAACATTCGAGATCGCACGGTGCGCGGCATCGAGCGCGACGTCACCTTCGTTCTGGGCGACCTCTGCTGCTTTCACCTTCGCAGCGAGTTCTTGAGAGCCCGCCAGTAGCGCTGGACGTTCCTCGGCGCTTGCCTTGCCGACCTTCTTGCCGAGCGCCTTCTGCTCGGCGCGGAGGTTGTCGGCGGCGGCAACTGCCGCGCGGCGAGCGGCATCTACTTCCAGCAACGCATCTACGAGGGCCGGATCCTCACCGCGGGCGCGTTGCGACGCCCGGACGACATCGGGGTTCTCGCGCACGAATCTCAGGTCGATCACGCCTAGCAACCCTACTGATGCGATGTCGTACAGTTCGCTCAGGGTTTCGGCAGTTACCTGACGAGCGTGTCGGGCATGATGGACCACGATGCCCGAGGAACACATGCCTGCGAAGAAGAGCGCCGCACAACGGATCCAACAACTCCGTGACTTGCGTGCGAAGAAAGCCCATGACGCGAACCAGCCGCCCGATCCGTCGACGGCGTTCTTCGGCGGCGCACCCGGTCCGGACGGACCCGATCACACGAGCGAGCAGTCGCCGCAGCGGCACCACATGTCCGCGCAGACGACCCGACGCGCGCTCGCCGCGGTTGCCGTCGGCGCGATCGCGGCAGCCTTCATCACGATCTATTTCTCCGGCGGGTTCAAAGCCGATAGCGAGCTGAGTACGCATTCTCCCGGCGACGATCCCGCCGCGACTGGTGCGGTTGCGGGCAAAGCGTTCGGCACCGCCACCCAGGGCGACTGCTTGACCTGGACAAAGGCCGACGCCAGCGACCTCAGCCAGACCGATTGCAACGACGACCACCTGTTCGAAGTTGCTGCCGAAGTCGACCTGAGTAAGTACCCAGGCGCCGAGTTCGGACCGGGCTCGCGGTTCCCCGGCGTGCTCCGATTCACTGAATTGCGCGATGAGCACTGCATACCCGCGGTCAACGACTACCTCGGCTCGAGGTTCGATCCCCACGGTAAATTCGAAGTCGGGATGATCAATCCGGGCGAAGCCGGCTGGTCTGCCGGCGAGCGCACTCTCCGCTGCGGGTTGCAGGTCACGGGATCCACCGGGGCCCAGCGACCGGTGAAGGGAACCGTCGCGAGTCAGGACCAATCCAAGGTGACCGATCCTGGCGTCTGCGTCGGGATCAACGGAAACGTGCCGACCGATCCGGTCGATTGCTCGAAGCCGCATGCCTTCGAATCGGCTGGCATCATCGACCTTTCGACCCAGTTCCCCGGGCCCGCCCCGACGCCTGCAGACCAGGACAAATTCCTCGACGGCGCATGCACGCAGACGGTGAATCAGTACCTCGGCTCGCCCGACACGCTGCGGAACAAGACGCTCACCATCTTCTGGGACAACCCGGATGCGGTGAGCTGGCTCGCCGGAAGCCGCAAGGTCAGCTGCCTCATCGGTAAGGGTGGTGACGCCGAAGGCTTCGCCCCGATCGTCAACTCGGCGAAGGGCGACATCCTCATCAACGGTCAGCCGCCCGTACCGCCGCCGGCGATTCCCCCGGGACGCGCACTGCCGACACCGCTGCCAGGTGCCGCGCCTGCCCCGATTCCGCCGGGCTGATTTCGCCGGTGACCAGCTAGTGCCCGTGGCCATGACGGCCGACCGCTTCGAGGAGTTGGTCGGCGATGCGCTCGACCTCATTCCAGTCGAATTGGCGTCGGCGATCGACAACGTCGTTGTCCTCGTCGAACCGTTCAATCCCGACGACCCGGGGCTGCTCGGGCTCTATCACGGTGTCGCGCTGACCGAACGAGACAGCTTTTACGCGGGTGCGCTGCCGGACACCATCACGATCTATCGCAACACGATCCTGCAGATCTGCTCGACCGAGGACGAGGTCGTACACGAGGTCGCGGTCACCGTCATACATGAGATTGCCCACTATTTCGGCATCGAAGAAGACAGGCTGCACGAGCTCGGCTGGGGCTAGTCTTCTCGCGGGGAAATATTTTTGGACCCGATGGAACCGTTTGCGCGTTCCTCACGTCCAACAAATCGAGGGGGAATTCTCGGTGTTCCGCCAGCGGACCGGTGACGCCGGCCCGACACCACTTCGCGTTCGAAGGAGTTTGACGCCATGCCTGGCTATGTAGTCGTCCTGCCTGAAGTTGTGCTTGCCGCCGCCGCCGAGCTCGACGCACTCGCTGCGCGCTTGCAGACAGCGGCAGCCATCAACGCGCCCATCACTCACGTCACGCCGTCTGGCAGCGAAGAAGTGTCATTCCTCGCGGCCGGCTTCTTCAACCGTGCTGCCGCCACCCACGACACCGCCGTCGCACAGGGAGTTCTAGAGCTGACGCATGCTGCGACCACCCTGCGCATGCAGGTCGCGCAGTACCTCGCCAGCGACGCCGCGCACGCGGCATCGCTCGGCGCTGTCAACAGCTTCATCGACGTGTGACCACAGAAGACGACTGAGGAGACTTCGACAATGACTCTTGGTGTAACTGGCGTTTTCTGGCTGCCACGCAAAGCCCTGATCAACTCCACGACGCTCAACGCGGGAGCTCACGCCATCCCGATCTCGGCCGCGGCTGGTGCCTGGGGCGCCATGAGTGCCGCTTATGTCGACGCGACGGCCACGATGGTCCGCGTAATGGCTGAGCTAGGCGCCGGCCTAGAGGGTGTCAACGGCGTCGCAGCAATCGCACGACTGGCCGGATTCACGGCGTGGACCGAGCAGGCGGCCGCTACCGCGGCGATCACGAGCGCAAAGGCCGCGGCGAACGCCACTGCCTACACCGTCGCGTCGATTGCGATGCCGAGCGCGCCGGAGATCGTTGCCGTGTACGCCGCCAAGACCGCGGCATACAGCACCGGCGGCGTCGTGAACGGCACCGCTGAGGCCGCCGAAGCCGCGGAGATCGCGATGGACATTCGTGCCGCCATTGTCATGGAGGTCTATGAAGCCGCGACGTCCATGCTCGCGATCCCGACCGACTATGTGCCTGCGCCGCCGATCGCCAACGGCGCCGGTGCTGCGGAAGGTGCAGACAAGGCAATGACCGCCGAAGAGGCGCGCGCCAATCCGCTACAGGCCGCGACGATGGCTGCGGGCGCATTGATGCAAAGCCCTGGCGTGCAGAGCGCGGCCATGCAGGCTGGCCAGATCGCGGGCACAACGGCGTCTTCTGCCGCATCGGCAGCAACCAACATCGGTAGTGCAGCCATTTCGGCGGCAACGGGCGGCTCCGGAACATCCACGGGTGCGCCGATGAGCGCGATGGGTGGGCTGGGTGCGATGTCCGGCGGCGGATCCGGATCCACTCGCGCTGTGTCGCTCGGTGGCGGCTCGATCGGTGGCGGTGGCGGTGGCGCCAATGTGCAGCTGCCACAGGGCTGGGGACAGCCCGGCGCCGGTTCGATCGGCGGCATCGGAGGCTCGGGCGGGCCCGTCACACAAGGCTTCGGCACGGGCGGCGCAATGGATCCGTCGGCGGCAACGCGCGCCGCAAGCAGCGGTCCCATGATGGGTAACCGCGGCGTCAGCTCCGAGGACGACGAGCAGGAACGTGAGACCCCCGACTACCTCAAGAACTTCGAGCACTTCGCCGATGGCCGCACCGCGATCCCGGCAGTAATCGGCGCCGATCCGAGCGTGGAGTCCGTTCGGTGATCGACCTCGGCATCAACTCGGCACCGTCGGTACTCGACTCCACCACGCTGGATCTCGACGAGATGCAGCTTCTGGTGGAGCGGCTCGAGCTCGCTGAGCTGCCAGTCGTGCTCAATGCGGTCGGCCGCTATGACGACGCGGAAGCTCACGCCGCTGCGATGGTCAGTGCAGAGGCGTCACTGACAGCGAAGGGTTTGTTGGACGGCCGCGAGATTCACGGTGAACTCGCCGATCGATTGCACCTGCTTGCACGGCCACATTGGGTCGTCGCGCTGCGGCTTTTCATCGGCGACACGATCTCGCGGCTCTGTATCGCAAAGGGTGATGCCGTCACGGTCCTGGTCATGCGCGGACCGGATTCCTATGTCATCTCCGACGCAGGCCACGATCTGACCGCCAAGGTGGTCGCTGCGCTCGGCCCCGCGGACGCCCTCGAGATCAACGGCCTCAATGCACCGACCGAGGCTCTCGGGCGGATCTTCGAGGACAGCGGCGATGCGCACGTCACGGCGAAAAGGCTTGCCGAGATCGGCGTTCCGCCGCGTGAGGCCGGCACCGTGGCCTCGGCGATGGTGCACTGCTACGCGCACTGCGAGATTGTCGGCTTGATCTACGGCCACGGCACCCGGGAGCAGGCGGAGAACCATATCGCTGTATTTGACACCAAGGACGGGCGCTTCATCGCGACCGCCAGCGTGGCGGCAGACGGCACCACATGGTCCGCGCTCAGCACCGGTACCGACGCTCGGATCCGCCAAGCCCTCCAGGCCCTGATCGATTCCCTTCCCGAGCGCGAGGTATTTCCACACGCCTCTACGGGGTAGCTGACACGGCCTGATTCACGCGGCGGCGAGCAGGTCGACCAGGATCTGCTCGGGCGATCGGTAAACCTCGACACCCTCGATGGGGACTGGTCGCGGTAACGGTGGAGCGGTCGAGCGATATCGATGCCCGCTCGGGGTGGTGAATTCGTAGCAGTGCAACTGCGCCCGTTTCCTGGGCTCTGGTTGCGCCGCCCACCCGTCGGCTTCTTTGGCATAGTTGCACGCCGCGCACAACCCTGCACCGTTGTCGACGGTGGTCTCACCACCCTCGGCATGACGCTTGATGTGGTCGCGCGCCCTGATCGGGGCATCACACCACGGAGTGCGGCACGTCCGATCCCGGATGTCGATGAACCTGCCCAACCCGGCCGGGAAACACCGCGCGACCGATTCCAGATTGGTCAGCGCCCCGGTCCCGGGATGGGCGTACACCCGCCGCAACTGCAAGACCGCAGCACGATCAACAGCAGCCTCGGTGTCGGTGCCGGTGGTGCTGTCGGTGTCGGCTGCTTCGGTGATCCATTGCCGCGCCAACCCCGCCGGCACATCGCCGTGGCCCTGCACATGCACCGGAGTGGACCCCGACCCGAACAACACCTCATCGGAAATCACCAGATTCACCGTGACCGGCTGCTCCGCCGCCGTCGCAACACCGGTGACCCGTGCCACCAGCAGGTCCGCCATGATCTGGGACCGGGTGCGACCTTCCGCGTCGCCGGTGGTGAGGATCGAATCAGCGTCCCGACCCAACATCACATGCACCGCCACGCCTTGCCGCACCGGCAGCAACGCCGTCACATACGCCATGGTGTCCGGTGCCGGGCGACTGCTCACCCGTCGGTCACCGACCGCTTTCCCGGCACGGCGCACCATCGCCGCTGCATCCAACCGTGCCGCCGCCGTCATCGCCTTCGCTGCGATCGCCCGGTCACCGAGACCGGCCAACGTCGCCGGATCCGAACACAACTCCCGATCCACACTGGCCCGGTCCTGCAGGCTCAACTGGAGTGCCCCGTAAAATTCGGACAGTGAATGTTTGGTTTTTCAGGCCGCTTTATCTTGTGCGTACCACTCAGATTCTACCTCATTCGGTGTGCGATATCCAATTGCAGAATGAAGTCGGATCTGATTGTATCGCAATTC
>JBBSKP010000197.1:0-8774 GCA_038256175.1 Mycobacteriales bacterium | reverse complement strand
TTTCGTCGATAATGTGTTGGTGGCCAAGGGATATCGCCCGGTGATTCGGGATCAACTGTTTGCGTTTCCGCCTGATATGCGGGAGTGGTTGTCCGATACCGATCCGGTGTGGCTGGTGATCGGGGTGGTCGACCGGTTGGACACCACAGTGTTGCACCGCTTACGCCGCACCGGCGGAGTCGGCCGCGCCGGGTATGACCCGGACATGTTGTTGACGGTGTTGATCTGGGGTTGGGCGCAAGGGCAACGGTCCTCGCGGGTGCTGGAACGGTTGTGTACGCGTGATGTCGCCTTTCGGATCATTTGCGCTGGTGACGCCCCGGATCATGTGACGATCTCCCGGTTCCGCAAGGACTGCGCCGAGGTGATGGAACAGCTCTACACCCAGGTGCTGATGTTGTGCGCACAGCTGGGGATGGGCCAGCTCGGGGTGGTCGCGTTGGACGGGGTGAAGATCGCCTCGAACGCGTCGATGAGCGCCAACCGCACCGAGGACGGGCTACGCAAGGCCGCCGCCGAACAGGCGGCAGCCGACGCGGCCCGCGCGGTAGCGCGGGCGGCGGTGGCCGAACACGCCGCGACCGATGCGGCCGAGGACGATATGTTCGGTCCCGACGGTCGTGGTGACGAGGTGCCGCAGGATCTGCGTGATCCGGGGTCGCGGGCGGCGCGGATCGAGGAAGCGTTGGCCGAGTTGAGTACCCACAACCAGGCTCGGGCGGCCGAACGTGAGGCCGTCATCGAAGGTAAACGCACCCGTGCCCGCGCAGCCGAAACGCAACGCCAGGGGCAGCTCGAGATGTATCAGGCCCAACGCGAGCAACGTGGCGGCCCACCACTGGGGTTGCCGCCGAAGGAGATTCGGGTGGCGATGTTGACCCGCAACCTCGAGCATGCCCGCAACGTGCAGCAAGCCAAGATCGACGACTACAACGCCGGCCGAATCCGGGGGTCGCGTCGTGGTCATGCACCCGCCCCCGTCGAGGAGTGCTACAAAGTCGCCCGGGTCAAAGCTGCTCTCGACCGTGCCGTCGCCGCCGAAGAACAGCAGCGGGCCGCCGCTTCCGCGGTGTCGCAGCGCCCGTCGGAACCGAAACCCACCACCACCACCGCGCCGTGGCAGGCGCCGAAACGCAACATCACCGATCCGCAGTCGAGGTTGATGCCACTGCGTGGCGGTGGCTGGGTGCAGGGTTTCAACTGTCAAGCCGTGACCAGCAGCGACGGGTTGATCATCGCCACCTCGGTCGACAACAACCCCAACGACGCCACCACCTTCACCACGATGCTTGATAAAGCCGTCACCGCCGCAACCCTGATCGCCACACACCACCCCGATCTACCAGTGGACACCACCATCGGAGTGCTCCTCGCCGACGCCGGTTACCTCAGCACCGACAACCTCACCGCACCCGGCCCGGACCGCCTGATCGCGCTCGGGAAGACCCGTGCCATGCTCGCCGCCGCTCGTGAGCACCCCACCCAAGGACCACCACCAGCGGATGCGACGCCGCTCGAGGCGATGGCGCACAGGCTACGCACGCCCGAGGGTCGCGCCCTCTACAACCAGCGCAGCCATATCGCGGAAACCCCGTTCGGCCATGCCAAACACAACCTCGGCTTTCGGCGCTTCACCGGCCGCGGAAAAACCAGAGCCGCAGCCGAATTCGCCTTCCACGCCATGGTGCACAACCTGTTCAAAGCCATCGGAACCGGGCACCTCACCCCTGCAGCCTGCTAAGAGGGACGCTCCGCCGACAACATCACCGACCACTGCCGATCCATCACCCGCCGCGCACACCAAGAACCGTTGCACCATTCTGAAACAGCCCGGATCCGGGCTGAATCGACCAAGAGTGGGCACTCAGCGCGCACAGTCCCCACGCAAACCTTGCGAGGGCCTGCACATCATTGTCGCCGGGATCTACGCTCCGATAGCCTTGCTGTTCAACGACTTTGGGTACGCGGCGCTCGATGCCTGCCTCGGCCGATGCGGACAGTGATCTGGACGGCTGAGCAGGGGGCGGAATGAGCGGTAGCAAGGTGCTGGTGGCGGGGGCAAGCATCGCGGGGCCAGCGCTCGCCCACTGGCTGGTCAGGCGGGGAGCCGACGTCACCGTAGTTGAGCGGGCCCCCGGGCTACGTCCCGACGGGCAGGCGGTGGACGCGCGCGGACTGGCCAAAGAGGTCATCCGGCGCATGGGGCTGGACGCGGCGGTGTGGGCGGCCCGCACCGACACCGCCGGCGCGTACACCGTGGACGTGGACGGGAACGTGCTGGAGACGTTCAGGGCGGACGACCACGGCGGCGACGGTTACATCTCGGAAGTCGAGATTTTGCGCGGCGACCGGGAACAACACAACGACCGGATCAGCGCATTCGAACAGACGCGACAGCACTGGAAGCCCCGCAGAAGCTGTTCCTCATTCTGCGGCTGTCGCACGGATGATGGCCGCGCATTGCGCTGGATCATCGATCATCGGTACATGCCCGACGCCCTGCAGGACAACGTATTTCGCGCCGGGGATCCGTCGTCGCGCAATCGCTCCGTTCACCGACGGCGGGAGAATTCGATCCTTCTCCGCCCAGGCCAACGTGATCGGACACGGAAGCGGCTGCAAGGGTGCAACACTCTCGCTTGTTCCGAGAAGGTCAGCGGCGGCCGTGCAGTCGACCAAGTCCCGAATGATGCCTAGCGTCTGGGTGCGACTCGATCGGTCGCCATGAACGGCGATGTCGCGCAACATCAGTTTCCTGGCCGAGCCGGCCCACGCCACCAGTGGCGCAGCGCTCCGAGTCACCTCAGCCAGTCGTTTCGTTCGGATGAGTGTGTTGGTCGCGCCGGCCTCGTCTTCGGTCCCCGACGTCCAGAACCCGGCCGGAGACAAAGCGCAGACCGAACGAGCACGGCCGCGGCGTGCGAGCTCGATAGCGATCCATCCACCCATCGAGTTCCCGGCGACATGCACGGATCGCAAGCCGCGCTCATCCAACAGTTGTTCTGTCACATCGATCAACTGCTCGATCGTCGCCTTACCGACCACGGGCGGTCCTCCGCGGTGCCCCGCCGCAGTCGGCACGATGAGGTCGAAATCGTCTGCAAGAAATGGCACTACCCGATCCCAGGCGGCTGCGGACATTGTGATGCCGTGCAGGAGTAGCAACGGTGGCTTGGATGACATGGAATTGTTCACGGAACTTTCGCCTCGGCCTGGCGAGTGGTCTCGATTGCATCGGTGAGCCATTCGGTCCAGAACGTTTCGAGGCCAATACCTGCGCGGAGGACGAGGTGTTGCAGCGCCGCTTCGGCAGTCGAGGAGTCAGAGAAATCGCGCACTTCGATGTCGAGGTACTCCTGAAGTTGGCGGCGATGCAGCTCGAGGTGGCGAGCGAGTTCGTCGACCAAACCCACTCCCCCCACCACCGCCGCTGCTCGGATCCGCAAGAACATCGCATCACGTATCGGTCGCGGATCTTGCTCTTTCGATACCCACCGTTCGAGCTCCGCACGACCAGCAGGCAGAACGTCGAACGTCTTCCGCTGCCCTTGGGCAACGACGTCATCCTCGCGTGCCCGAATGAAACCCGCATCCTCGAGCTTGCCGAGATCGCGGTAGATCTGCTGATGGGACGCGGACCAGAAGTACCCAATCGACTTGTCGAACCGTCTCGCCAGGTCGAGGCCTGACGAGGGCTTTTCGATCAACGCGGTGAGGATCGCGTGGGGCAGGGACATCTCAGGTCTTTCCTTCTCTGTTCGTGTCGCAGCATACGGACACCGCCACGCCGCAATCTTATGCAACAAGTTGCACAATAGTCGATTTTGAAATAGCCTGTCGACACGTTCGACGAATCAGCGCGGACCACTAGGTGCCGCTCGACCCCACGGAGGATTCACATGGCGCTGCCGCCCGCGCTTTCGGCCAAGCTCGCATTGCCCGTCGTCGGATCACCGTTGTTCATCTGCTCGGGACCGGAGCTGGTCATCGCCCAGTGCCAGGCCGGGATCATCGGGGCCTTTCCGGCGCTGAATGCGCGGCCATCGTCGCTGCTGTCCGACTGGCTCGATCGGATCACGGAGGAGAACGCGGCGTACTCGCTCGCGCACCCCGAGGCGGTGGTAGCACCGTTCGCGGTCAATCAGATCGTGCACCGGTCCAACGACCGCCTCGAACACGACATGGCGGTGATCGTGGAGCACAAGGTTCCGATCGTCATCACCTCGCTCGGGGCACGACCCGAGATCAACGACGCCGTGCACTCCTATGGCGGAATCGTGCTGCACGACATCATCAGCGACGAGTTCGCGCGCAAAGCAATCGCCAAGGGCGCGGACGGCATCATCGCCGTCGGTTCGGGGGCAGGCGGTCATGCCGGTACGCAGTCACCGTTCGCTCTCGTGCAGGAAATCCGGGAGTGGTTCGACGGGCCCGTGTTGCTGTCGGGCGCGATCGCGCACGGCCGCTCCATCCTGGCCGCACTGGCTGCCGGCGCCGATCTTGCCTACATCGGTTCGGCATTCATCTCCACCGCAGAAGCCAACGCCGACCCCGGGTACAAGAAAATGATCGTCGAGTCCGCCGCTAAAGACATCGTCTACAGCAACCTCTTCACCGGCATCCACGGAAACTACCTGCGCGGCAGCATCACCGCTGCTGGCCTGGATCCCGACGGACTTCCCGAGTCCGATCAATCGGCCATGAACTTCGGCTCAGGTGGAAACGCGGAAGCCAAAGCGTGGAAGGACATCTGGGGCGCAGGACAAGGCATCGGCGCGGTCAAGGACAACCTCACCGTCGCAGACCTCGTTGCGACGTTCAGGGCCCAGTACGACGACGCGGTCCGGGCATTGGGCCACAAGACCGGAACCGACGCCCTCGCGTCGTAGACGTGCCGCAGGCGCCATCCACGCAAGATACGGCCAGTCGCGCGGCCTTCTGAACCTGGCGACAATCAAGCTGCTACGGCGAAACCGCCACGCCGCGTCGCTTCAGCTGCGAAAATGGCGAGATGAGGTATCCCGCATTCCTCGTCGCGGCAGTCGTTGGTGCGGCGATAGTTGGAAGTACGCCCGCGCAGGCTGATCCTGTCTCACCCACGCCCGTTGTCGATCTGTCCGTCTGCACGGGAGGACCGGTCCTCTGCGGGATCTCCGGCGCGTTGCTCGGTCTCACCGACGTTATCGTCGGCAACACCATGGCAGTCATTACCTACGGCTTGTGCTTCGGCCCCGTGCAGCCAGGACACGGCGCAATCCTCCCTCCGGTCGTCTACGACCACCGGCCTTGGTGTCCGCCGCGCAAGGCCTAAGCCGTTAGCGCGCAAAGTCACTGGCGTTTCGTGGTCTACGCACGTGCCTGCTATCTGACTCTAACGGGTTTGCCGAAGAGGCCACCGAACGATTCTCGAGCACCCCCGAACGGCCCCTACAGCCGGGTGCCGGGTTAACAGTTGTCGACGCCAATTCCGGTAGGCTGACGTCGGGCAATTTCGCGAACGGAGCATTGCCTACTGCGGTCGGGGCGCCAGGGGGAGAGAAAACGTGACGTTGCGGGTCGACCCCGAAGGGCTTCGCGCTGCCGCAGGAGCGGTAGCTGAGCTTGCTCCGCGAATCAATGCAGCAGCGCATCTTGGCGCTCAGCCCGAGGCGGGCAAGCTAGCAAGTTCTAATGTGGGGGCGGCGGTAGCCAATTCCGACGCATGCAGCAAACGGGCCAAAGACACCATCAAGGCCCGGTTTGATGAATTTTCGTCTCTACTCGCGCTATCTGCCGAGACGTATGCAGGCACAGACATGGACACCGCCGATCGGCTTGCCTCCTTAGGAGACCTGAACTCTGGCGATACTCACGGCGGTAACTGACGATGGCGACACCGAGCCAAGTCCTGCATTGGGACGTGTCTGGCTTGCAGGGCGTCGCAGATCGCGCCACTCAGATTGCGGATGTCATTGTCGAAACGTCGGGACAATTGCACGCGACCTTGCACGACGACCTGCAATGGCAGGGTGAGGCCCGAATCGCGGCAGGCGATCGCGCCGACCGCGAGCAGACGGAAATGCGTGCAATTGCCACCGCGTATGACGACCTCGCCGCAGCGTGCAGCGGCGCTGGTCGCGATATGACGTTCCCGCTCGCCCAGATCAAGTCGATCATCGCCAACTACGTCGTGGCACCGATTGCCATCGCCGACGACTGAACAATAACGGGAGTCGACGACTGGGATTCTGAGACGGGACTTCAACTCCTCCGTTTGAGCGGTCTCGCAACAAGCCTGCTCACGGCCGACGAACAATGGGGAGCCAAGGTCGCGGCGGCCAACGAAGATCTGACCGCACTTACCCCAGCCGCCGTTCTGGCTGCAGCGAACGCAAAGATCCAGCAGGGCAAGGAGTTCGACAGCCGCACGGACCCCGAGCGAATGCGCACGTCAGCCGCCGCGTTTCAACAGATGTTCGGTAGGCAACCCGTTAACGCAACGGACTGGGTGACGGCCGAGGGTTTGAATCCGCACAGCTACGACCCGAAGTATCAGGGAGTGGGACCTGAGATCAGGGTGGTGCGAATCGATCCCGTCAACGGTCAAGGAGTTGTTCGAGCGGGACAGTTCATTGAGCAACGCGATGTCACCAACCCGCTTATGGGCGGTGATTCCGCTAATCCGTTCACCCGCAACCGCGGCGACAATCGCGGCCCAGACTCGAACTTCGATCCCGAGCACACCAGAGTCACAACCTACGTCGATTACGAGAACGGGGTGGTCATCATGCGGCAGAACCCATCCGTTGTGCAGAACGACGACGGTACCCCCGGCGAGGTTCAAGTCGGTGCGCCAACCGGAAGCGTGACGCAAGATCGCGACGGCGCTGTTCGCGTCCAGTACGACGCAGCGGATCCGTTCGAACCCGGTCCGGCGAAGTGGGCCGGCTTGACGGTCAACGGCGACCTGGTATTCACACCCGCATCAAATGGGGTTCACGTCGATGGCACGCGAACCGACTATCCATCGCTCGAGGTGTACCAGGATCGGCCAGACCACGACGTTCATACTGTCCTCATCGATCGCGCTGACGTAGGCAATTCCTTGGGGCCCATGGACTTGGCGAACCACCACGACATCGGATTGGGGAGCATCGCAACCAACCCATTCGCCGAGACGTGGAACTACGAATACGACGTGCCAGGATCGTATGCCGCGGGCACTGAATTTGGACCAGTGGATAGCCCGCCCAGAGCTAACCGTCCACCCGAGCATACTGGCCCGATGATCTAGGAATGACCCGATGACATCTGCCAAACACAGTCACAACCAACGCTTCTGGGCATTCGCAACCGGATTCACCGGACTGTTCTTCATCGGTCAACTCGGGATTTTCGGCACCGCTGCAGCGCTCTTTCCGCACGAGAAGACCGTTTTTTCGCCAATCGCGACGGCCATTACCGCGGCGGTGAGCATTCTCGTCGCCGCGCTGCTGAGGAGGCTGACCACAGGATTCGCCCAAACAACAGCGGTGGCGGCAACCGCAACCGCCATCCTGTGGTCCGTGATCGCGGCAATCAACGGACTCATCGCCTTCGCAATGACCAGGAGCTGAGAGTGGCCGATCGATCGACAAGCCCAGCGAAACCCGATCGCGGCCCGTGGTTTGGCCAGAGCTCCCCCACGGCCACAGCTGGTATCTTGCTGGTCAACTTGCTTCCACTACTGATCTCGCCGTTGCTCGGTGCCGTAGCGCTTGCGATTTTGATACCTCTCGAACTTGCCTTTGCTGGCATTCTCATCTCGTCGAGAAACGAGTCGCGCGAAATCGGCACTGGAATCATCGTCGCGGTTCTGACCTGCGCCCTCGCGTTCGCAATACTTGCGGCGCTGGCCTACGTGAGCGAGCACTTCTGACGTCAACGCCGCACTACGCCAGCTGCTGCAGGAGCGAGTGGGAAAGCGCATCCGCATCGATGCCCGCATCGAAGATGTATCTGTCAGGCCGGATGACGACGTTGGTGACTCCATGTTTTCGCAACCAGCCCAGCAACTTTCGGTCGGGATCCAGCACATCTTCACCGACAACGCAGACAGATCCGCCGACCTTCGTTTCAAAGAGTCGCGCCTGGTCGGCATCGCGTGCCGTGGTGAGCAGCACGAATCCACGACCGAGGACCTCGTCCAGGCTGGTCCTCTCGCCGGCCGCATTCGCTACATAGAGCTCGACCATGAGCGTTCCCGACAGCGTGTGCGAGTTGCCGAGCAATCCGCGTTTGTAGGGCCGCTTTCGCACCATCAGTCGATAGGCCAGCCGTATCAAGGTTGCGCTGCGACTGAATACGAACAGTGCCAGAAACCTCAACTGAACGACGACAGGATTACCGGAGCTGATCAATTTCCCACTGTGGACAGCGCCCTTGATCAGTGTTGCGCAATTATCTTGCAGCTCTTCCTGATACGTATCGAGTAGCGCGTCGGAGGAGCGGCCCGAGAGCACGAGGTCGAGCTTGAACGCTAGGTTCTCGGCGTCGCGGAGGCCCATGTTCAGTCCTTGACCCGCGAACGGCGGGGTTTGATGCGCCGCATCCCCGGCGAGGAACAGCCTTCCCTTTCGCCAATGCTCGGCCATGCCTGCATAAAATCGGTATGGCGCTAGGAGCGTGGGTCTGAATTGCCTATTCACGCTTGCGGCGGGGGCGACGCGCGGCGGCCTGGGGCGTATCGGGGTGTAGGTCGTCGGTGACCGAGGACTGCCGAGATGACGGGTGCGAGGGCTCGGGACTGCCGAGGT
>JBBSKP010000196.1:0-8857 GCA_038256175.1 Mycobacteriales bacterium | reverse complement strand
GGCGAGTGAGGCTCGCTGTCGAGCGTGGCGAGCCACTCGACAGTACGGAGGTCTCGCGGTGACGGACTGGACTCGGCGCCAATTCCTCCAGCGAGGCGCCACACTGATCGGCGGCGCTGCCGCATTCGCGACGCTGTCGCCGTCGGCACGAAACACGCTCGCGCAGGCCGCGCCGCTGGGGGCTCGACTGAACGACATCGAGCATGTCGTGATCTACATGCAAGAGAACCGATCGTTCGACCACTACTTCGGAACCCTTTCGGGCGTAATCGGATTCGACGATCCCAACGTGCCACGAGATCTCAGGACAGGCCGATCCGCGTTCGAGCAATTCGATCCGTTCCTTGTCGACGGAGCGGGCGGATTACTACGTCCATGGCGTCCGGGCGTCCGTTCGTCGTCGGCGCAGAACCTCACCGACATCGACCACACCTGGCAGGTTCAGCATCTGTCGGTAGCCAACGGCGCGAACGACGCGTTCGTGGTCAGCCATTCGCCGATCGACCCGGTGTGGGCTGCGACCGGAAGTCACCCGGACTCGGTGCGCAACGGTGGTGCCCGAGTGATGACGTACTTCACCCGCGAAGACCTGCCATTTCACTACGGACTTGCGGACGCATTCACGATCTGCGACCGCTACTTCTGTTCGGTCATTGGACCGACCAATCCGAATCGGCTCTATCTCATGTCCGCCACGATCGACCCGGAAGGCACGCACGGTGGGCCCGACGTTGCGAACCTACGAACCGGATTCAGTTGGACGACATACCCGGAGCGTCTTCAGGCCGCCGGGATCGACTGGTACGTGTACCGCGAACGGGATGATTTCGATTGCAACATGCTCGACCATTTCGTCGCGTTCCAGGGCGAGGGCGAATTGAACCGTCGTGGACGGTCAACGATTCCGGATGGGCAATTGCCCGCGCAGCTACGTCGTGATGTCGAGGGCGGCAATCTCCCTCAGGTGTCCTGGATCGTCGGTCCGCAGTGGACCATGGAGCACCCAGCAGAATTGCCGGCCGGCGGCGCGGTCTACACCCAGCAAATCCTCGAGGCGTTGACCGCGAACCCCGCAGTCTGGCGAAAGACGTTGCTAATTCTCACCTACGACGAGAACGGCGGCTTCTTCGATCACGTCTCACCACCGATGGCACCACCCGGGACGCCCGGTGAGTATCTGAGCCCGTTGGCACTCGCCATCAGACCCGAAGCCACAGGTCTGGCGGGTCCGATCGGGCTGGGGCCGCGAGTGCCGACGATGTTGATCTCACCGTTCACCCGCGGCGGCTACGTCTGCAGTGACACCTTCGATCACACGTCGATCCTCCGGTTCCTCGAAACTCGATTCGGCGTCGAAGTCCCGAACCTGACCGCATGGCGCCGCCAGACCTGTGGCGACCTGACAGCGGCACTGAACATGACCGGTACCCCGGACCTCTCGGTGCCACCACTGCCGGACGCCTTGCCCCTGTTCGAGGAAGCCCATGCCCAATCCGTGCTCCCGGCACCACAGGTGCCGGCAGAGCAATTCATGCCCAGCCAGGAACGAGGAACTCGCCCACGCCCCAGCGGTGCAATCTAGCGAAAGATGAGGACCACGTCATGATCATCGCCATCGGCCTATACCAGGGATTCACCGCACTGGATGCAATCGGTCCGTATGAGGTACTTACCTACCTGCCGGCGGAGGTGGTCATCTGTGCCGAGAAACCCGGCATGGTCGACGACCATAACGACCTGGTGCATCTCCGTGTCGACGCGACGTTCGCCGATGTACCCCGTCCGGATGTGCTATTTGTGCCCGGCGGGCCCGTCGCGGGCCAGTACGCCGCAGACGGGCACCCGATCGTCGACTGGATCCGCCAGGCCCACCCGCACACCACGTGGACGACCTCGGTATGCACGGGCGCACTACTGCTCGGCCGCCGCCGGACCGGAGGTAGCTCAGAGCATTCAGCTCGCTATCGAATACGATCCTCAGCCCCCATTCGACGCCGGTTCCCCGTCGAAGGCGCCAAAAGCGATCTACAACATGGCGATTGCGGCCCTCGGCGACTGACCAAGCCAATCAGTCGGCGTCAACCCAGCGGTGCGACTGTGCAACCTTTACCAACCGATCCCGAATCGCAAGAATCTGTTCGCTATTGATGCTCGGCGCGGCAGCGAGCAATGCCTCGGTGGTTTCGGCCAGGTACTCGTCAACAGTGAGTACATCCAGTAACGCGTCGTCGCCGTCCACAGGCCGCGGCGCCGTGGCCGGGCGCCGGGTCGGCGCGCTCGCTCGCCCAGCCTCGGTACTGGCCAGCCGAACATTTGACGCCTTTAATCCCTTGTCGCCCTTTGCGATATCGAACTCAACCGCAATTCCCGGCGCAATCAACTGCTTGTCTATTTCCAAATCGTTGACATGCAAAAAGACGTCGTCATCGCCGGAATCGGGGGCCACGAACCCATAGCCCTTCAAAACATCGAACCGAACCACTCGACCCAAAACCACAGCCCGTGCCACCTTCCTTCCACTCGGCGCGACCTACGCGTCGACCACTCCGAACGTACTGCACCGCCCCTCGCCGACCCACTCAGGCGCTACGGGTATCCACCCCTCCGTGTGAACTCCGCATCCAAGGGTGACCAAACCGCACCCTTGGATGCGTATCCGCCCGGTGCCGGCTGCCCTAATGTTTCTCATAGCAACAACGCATGAAACCGAGTCAGCCCCAAAGGCTTTCATTCAACCCGAAGAAGGTCCCATGCCTCGAAACGTTCGGCGGTTTCTCGTCTACATAGGCGCGGCGACGTTAACAGCCATGTCGCTGGCCTCAGCGGCTCTACCCGCCCAAGCCACCACGAACGTCGGAGTGAATGGCGAAGTGCTCAGCAAGTCGTTGGTGACAGACGGCATTCACATCATGCCCAGCGGGCCGGTTGACGTCCAGTTCTCCGTCCTCGTCGTCGATCCGGGCGGCAGCGTCGGCTGGCACTCACATCCCGGTGATGTGCTCGTGAATGTCGCCGACGGAACCGCGACCCGATACGAGGCCGACGATATAGATTGTCGGCCAGCAGCATTCACCGTCGAGCAGGGCTGGGTCGAGCATCCACACCACGTGCACACCGTCCGCAACGAGACCGACAAACCGCTGACGCTCAATGTTGTTCTGATTACGCCAGCGGGCATGTCGCCCGGCGTCAGCCAACCCGACCCCGGCAACTGCCGGTTCTGAAACCCCCGCTCGATCGACCGAAATGGAGGTGTCGTCATGGTAGAAACCGCCGTTGGTGGCCAGACCTGCTGATTCACATCCGACCTGAAACTCACACTTGCGGAACCGAAATGGAGGTGTCGAAATGGTTGAAACCGCCGTTGGAGGCCAGACCTGCTGATTCACATCCCGACGCGAAACTTGCACTCGCCGAACCGAAATGGAGGTGTCGAAATGGTTGAAACCGCCGTTGGAGGCCAGACCTGCTGATTCACCAGAGCTAAGGGATCGCCCGGCAATCGCCGGGCGATCCCTTATTGCAATATGCCCACCCACCAAAAGAATTGAGTCGTCATGCGTCATGGTGCGCTCGTCGTTATCGCCGCTGGGTCCAGCGCGTCACTGGTGCTGCCGCTCTACCTGAGCGAGCTCCGCAAAACACAGAGCGAGATCGTCGTACTGCTCACCAAGAGCGCGGAACGGTTCGTGCAGCGCGAAGTGATCGGCTGGCTGGCCGACGACGTAATCGCCTCCGACAACCCAACACTCAACCCGGTGGAACTCGCAATGACTGCCAAGGCGATTGTGGTTCTCCCAGCCACCGCGCACATGGTGGCCGCGACCGCGCTTGGGCTGGCATCGACGCCGGCGACCACCGCGCTGCTTGCCGCGCCGGCGCCGTGCCTCTGGTTCCCGCATATGAACCAGGCCATGTGGGACAGGCCCGTGATTCAGCGGCACGTCGCAAGCCTGCGCGAATCGGGCGAGACCGTAGTCGACCCCGAATGCCGCGTGGTCTACGAAATGTGGCGTGGGGGCCACGGCGACGGCGTCTCCATGGTCGGCCCGGAGAAAGCTGTGCCCATGATCAACGACTGGCTCGATGCGCGGGCGTGAAGTACTGCGGCAGAGCGATTTTCGGCTGTTGTTCGTCGCCCAGACAGCGTCGATGGCCGGCGACGCTCCCGCGATGTTGGCGATCACCTTCGTCGTATTGGAGATCGGCGGGTCGCCGGCCGCGCTCGGCGCCGTGCTTGCCGCCCGCTTCATACCACTGACCGCTTTGTTGCTGCTCGGTGGCGTTCTCGCTGACCGCTTTCCGCGCAGAGGGCTGATGATCGCGTCGGATCTGGCGCGCGCAGGCTCGCAGACTGTGTTGGCCGTGTTGCTCTTTGCAGGCACCGCGCAGCTATGGCAGATCATCGCATTACAGGCGGTCTACGGCAGCGCCGAAGCGCTGTTCACACCGGCGTTAGGCGGCATCCTTCCGCAACTCGTGCCGACATCGTCGCTTCGCGAAGCAAACGCGTTGATCTCGATGTCCACCAGCATGACTCGCGTGCTCGGCCCTGCGGTGGGCGCCATCATCATCGCGACAGTGGGACCCGGCACGGCCGTCGCGATGGACGCTGTCACGTTTGCGATCAGCGCCCTTGCGCTCCTGGGTGTCCGCCGGACGCCCGCCGCCAAAGGACCGACACCGGAACGCCTGTTCCCTGCCTTGAAAACCGGTTGGCGCGAAGTAGGTTCGCGAACCTGGCTGTGGACGTCGATCGTAAACTTCACCGTATTCAGCGCTTTGGCGTGGCCGGCTGTATTGGTGCTTGGTCCGCAGGTCGCCCTACTGGACTTCGGTGGCCCAGGCGGCTGGGCAGTGATCATGGCGACTTTCGCGGGTGGAGCGTTGTTAGGCAGCGCATTCGCGCTACGAGTGCCGGCCGCCTACCCCGCCGCGGCGTGCGCCGTATTGCTGGCTGTCGCCGCTGCGCGGCCCGCAATCCTGGTCAGCGGCTTGGGGCTGCCGATCATCGGCCTGTACAGCGCCGTGTCCGGCGCCGCATTCTCAATCGCGTTGGTGTACTGGAACACGGTGTTGCAGGAGCGGATACCGCTGGGAGTGCTCTCCCGGGTGCGATCGATCGACGATTTCAGCTGCTCGTTGTTCACGCCCGTGAGCTACCTCGCCATCGGCCCGCTCGCTGCGTTTATCGGTCTGCGCGAGGGAATGCTGTTGCTTGCCGGGGTGGCTGTGGCCGCATGTATCGGGACGATCGCGGTCCCCGCGGTCCGCCAGCTGGCCAGCGGGCAGGAACTTGCGCCGGAGCCGGTCGGGTCACGGAATCTTCCGCTCGCTCTGTGCGCCGAGGGTGATGTCGAGAGCTTCCGGGGTGAGGCCGTCGCTCAGCGCGGCTAGCACGATGTCCACCTGGCTCGACGGCGCCAGGCTGCCGATCGGCTGGTCCCGGTCGAGGTTGGTGGGAAATGGGTAACCCTCGGCGGTCGCGTTGGCGACGTTGACGAGCTCCCGCGCTGACCGGCCCGCTGCCTTCATCGCCAGCAGCGCCGGGTAGACCGCCCGCACCATCGCGGTGCGGTCCAGCGCCTCCATCGCCCTGCCGAACGGCGACGAGATCTGCAGCAGATTCGCCATCCGGCGGATGTCGCTCGACGTGTTCGCTCCGGCACCGTGGAACAGCGCCGGGTTGAAGAACACCGAGTCACCCTTGCGCAGCGGCACCTGGACGTGATGCGTAGCGAAGTAGTCGATGAACTCTGGCCGATAGAACGCGACGTAGCCGCCGGCGAACTTCTGCGAATGAGGCAGGAGCATTTGTGGGACCACTCGGTAGAGGCATGTCGCAGTGGGCGACCGCACCCTGCATGTCAGCACCGCCGACATGCGATGCATGTGCGCAGGATAGGCCGTCAACTGATCGGTGTCGACGAAACCCAGGTGGTAGTCGCGGTGCGGAACCTGATCTGCGCCACCGGGATTGACGACGTTGACCTGCGAGGTCATTTGATACCGCGGCCCGAGCCGAGCCTGGGATACGAGCGCAATCACGTCCGTCGCGTAGTACTCGGCGAACACTGAGGGCGAGTGCAGCGCCAGCTTCTGCGCCGCATTCCAGATGCGGTCGTTTGCTCCCGCCTTGCCGAAGTGATCACCTGCTGCCACCCCGGCGGCATGCTGTGCGTCGATGATCGCGCTGAACGCCTCGCTCGCCCTGTCCACGACATCGTGGTCGAAGCCACCTTCGAACACCACGACACCGGGGCCGTCGGACAGGGCGCGGATCAATTCGGCCTGCAGCGCGCGTCGATCGGCGCGGGCCACCGCCTCGGCAGAATAGACCAGCACGTTCTTGCGGACGTCCTCGGCGAACGGATAGTCGGCTAGGTCCGTGCCGCAATCCAGAAGAACGCGGAAATCGTCGAGATCGCAGTCCGACGGCTCGATCCACGATCCGCGCGTCGTCATTCGTGTAGCCATAGCCGTCAGTCTTGCTGCGATCTAAGCCGCAATCAACACCAAAAAGCCATCATAAATACCTCAGCTTGTATCCCTCTAATGAGCGGAGTTTCCACAGGCCGCGCACCTATCCACAGCCGCGAATCCCACCGAGTACGGACATTCTTTCGCAAACTGCGAGAGACCGCGAACAGAAAGTCCGTGTTCGGTGCAACTATTACGCCTCGAGAAGGTGGCCCAGTTACCCGGGCACCACGACGCCTGTGGCGGAATCGACGTTCACGTCGTAATCCCAGCCCTGTGCGTTGCGGATGTGGATATGCCACACCGTTTTGCCATCGCGCTGGTTGAGCTCGGAGTTGACGACTGTGCCTCCGGGTACCGTCGCGAGCGCGGTCTGCTCGGCCTGTTGCTTGGCGATCGCCGGCGCCGCCGCAGTCCCGGTGGAAGTCGGTGATGCAACGGTGGCCGACGCGCTCGACGTGGTTGGAGAGTCGTCAGAGCTATCGGAGCCGCACGCTCCGAAGAGCAACGCCGATGCAATCGCAATCGGGATTAGGATCGCGCACCGAACAATTTTCCGGTCATTGTGGTTCCTCGATTCGGTCAATGCCGCGCGTCGTTTCCGGGCCTACGTAGCTACAACTGACCTCGCGGCGCTTTCGGGCGCAATGCGAATCCTTGTGGTGCTCCCGGGGATACCATGCAAGTGCGACGACAACCCGGCCCAATGAGGCGGTGATGCGACCATGAGCGTATTCGATAGTGCACATAGGCGGGGGCGCCGTAGACGCATGGTGCGGTTCGCTTGCGTCGCGTTCACATGTTGTGTTGCAGTTGCGTTGACGGCTTGCGAGTCGGACAGCAAATCCTCTTCTGCCACATCGTCTTCTACTCAGTCGACGACCCTGAACACCATTGATCCTGCTGCGTTCCAGGCAGCGGTCGAAGCGGCAGCGAAGGAGCTGAAAGTTCCCGGCGCAGTCGTCTTGCTGCGTACCCCGCAGGGTGAATACACAGCACTGGTTGGCACCACCGAGCTAGGGCAGCAGGCACCGCCGGCGACAAGCACCCATTTCCGGATCGCATCCAACACGAAGACGATGACCGCGGCTCTGATCGTGCTGCTCGCGCAGGACGGCAAACTGAAGTTCACAGAGCCCATATCCAACTATGTCCAGGGTGTGCCGAACGGCGAGAACATCACCATCGCCGAACTGTTGAAGATGCGCAGCGGACTCTACGGGTACACGGAGGCGCCGGAGATGGCGACGGCGATGGACTCCGACCATGCGAAGGTGTGGACGCCCCAAGAGGTCCTGGACATCGCGTTCGCGCACCCGCCGAGTTTCGCGCCCAACGAGTCCTACGAGTACAGCAACACCAACTACGCGCTGCTGGGCCTGGTCGCCGAGAAGGTCGGCGAACGACCCTTGCCAGAGCAACTCCAGGACCGTCTTTTCACGCCTCTCGGACTGAAGCACACCTTGCTTCCAGCTCCTGACGCAGCCGATCTGCTACCAGCCCCCTACTCGCACGGCTACATGTATGGCGGATCGGCATACGCGTTGGCCGACGAACCGTATCCCGCCGAAATGCAAGCCGCCGCAGAAGCGGGAACGCTGAAACCGATCGACTACACGAATCAGAACAGCTCGTACGCCACCGCCGCCGGCGGAGCCATATCCACGGCAGAAGACTTGGCCGACTGGATGAAAGCGTTGGTCTCCGGCAAGGTTCTTGACGCCGAGTTCCAGAAGCAATGGGTCGACAGCCGGCAGGTCGAGGATCCCGACAATCCAGGGCAGGAATACGGGTACGGCATCAGCTACCAGCGCTTCGGGCCGAACGGTGCGATGTTCTACCACGGCGGAGAACTTCCCGGATTCAACTCGTTCATGGGCCACGACCTGGAAAATGTTGTGACACTGGTTATTTGGACGAACCTGACCCTGTCGCCTGGCGGAAAGACCACCGCACAGGCCTTGCTGCCGATAGTTCTCGACCAGATCTACGCCGGTTCGGCACTCGCCTCCACTCCAACGCCCACAACGACCAAGTAGAGCGAAACTGCCACGAGCCCAATGGACTTCCGTGGTCCGATCCATGTCGAAACGAGACCGAGAACCGGTTCTTTGCCCGTAAACAAACTTTCGAAAGGGGACATTGTGGGGTCGTGGAATTCCACGTTGCCGGACTAGCGTTGATGCCACCTTCCAGGAAGCGCAGGTGTCCGCAATGACGGTAGAGAAGATAAGCTCAGCGAGGAACTCCCCACTGCCGTAGGCGGAATCACCGAGCACCTCGAACCGGGCGCCGGAATCGTCGTCGGTGCTGTCGGTTTCTCCGCGCAGCACGTTGCTCATTTTCATTGTCTTCGCGCTTATCGGCCTGATCGTCC
>JBBSKP010000195.1:0-8865 GCA_038256175.1 Mycobacteriales bacterium | reverse complement strand
CCGGTCGGCCACGCAGGAGTCGGGAGCCTGTCTTTGCCTGCAGCGCCGGACGCGATCCAGCCGCCGCCGAGCACTGTTGCGATATCGGGCGTCGGCCGTCGGACCACGGACATCACGAAGAACGCCGCCGGGTTCGGCTTGAAATGGCTGTACGTATCGAACAGCGCCGGGCCGTACAGGCCAGAGCCGGCACCGAGTTCGGTGACCGCCCCCTCCGCGCCCGTGCTTTCCAAGCTGCCCGTCCCGCCGCCGTTGACGAATTCGAGTGGCGCCACCGAGCGCACGGCCTCGATCACAGCTGCTCGGCGCGACCGTAGCTCGCGCGCCGATGCGAACTGCATCGCCTGAATACCCTTGCGCTGTAATAGGGATCCGGGTGGATTGTTGCCAACGCCGGCGATCTGCGCCTCGTAGCACATGACCCCGACCAGACGCATCCCTGCCCGATTCACTACGTCCTGCGCCAGCACACGCGCCTGCTCCGGCGAGCGAAGTGGTGAACGCCGCGCACCCAGATGCACTCGGCCGCCTGCCAATTCGAGTGACGCATCCAGATCGAGACAGATGCGCAGCTCATGACCGCCCGTCCCGATCGCGTCGGCGATGACGTCGAGTTGCTCGGTACAATCGACCATCAGCGCAACCCTATTGGCCAACTGCTCGTCGGCTGCCAAGCGCTGCAACGCAGCCCGATCGGTGGTCGGGTAGCCGACGAATACGTCATCGAAATCCGCAGCGAGCCAAAGAGCTTCGGCCAGTGTGAATGCGAGGACGCCGTGATAGCCGTCGAGCCCGAGCACAGCGGCCGTCAGCGAACGGCATCGAACGGATTTGCTAGCCACCCGGATCGGCTTGCCGCTCGCTCTGCGCACCATGTCCGCCGCATTGATTCGCAGAGCGCCGAGATCGATCACGGCGTACGGAGGCTCGAGGTTCGCGGTCGCTCGTTGCAGTGCTGGAAAGCCCGCGGGTGTCGGCTCGATCGACGCCAAAAGGCTAACTTCGGACGACATTTGCTCGGTCACACCCCAACGGTATGCAATAGATCGGTCGGTTGTGAAACACCGAGCCAGCGCACATCTACATGGTTGCGTTGTGGATTGCCGCTATGCGACCGGCTTGGTCATCGCCCGCAGCATCCGTGCCGACATCTTGGCGGCCTGATCGGTTCCGTCGGCATCCTCGATGTACACGGCGAATGCGAGATCGCCCTTGTTGGCAATGACCCACTGGTCGGCACCACTCGAGATGGGCAGTCCGACCACATCGGGGTAGCTGCGCAGGCTTTCCAACTCGGGCCGGGCAACACCCGCGCGCATCAGGTTTCGCAAACGGTCTGCCACATCGGCGCGTAGCGGGCTGAGATCTGCCTCGGTCGTGGCCGGCTGTCCGTAGGCGATCATCGGTGTCGGCGCACTTCCGCGAGCGATCGATGCCGCAAGGACGGCCATGCCGAACGGGCTCACCATTACCGCGTCGGTATTGGTTCCTTGCTTCTTGATGATCTGCTGTATGCCGCGGTTCGAATCAGGAAGCCGGCCGGTGATCGAGTCGAGTCCCGGGATCTTGTAGTCCACGCCGACGCCGAGCCTGCTGGCCGAGCGCAGTGTGTCCGCTGCCGAGACATCTTGTGGCGCTGCGCCCTTCTCGACCGCTGCGGCCGCCTTGAAGACGTCCAGGCTCGACCCGGCGGGGTAGAGGCCGGTGAAGGCGATCGGACCGAGGTCGTTTGCCTGGCTGTTCTGAGCAACTGCGAGAATCGCACCGCTCGACGGCTGAATCGCCACGATGGTTGCAGGTGTACCGACGCTCACCACTGCATCTTCGGCGGCGAGCTGGAGCTTCGGATCCAAGGTTGCCGTGGTGTCGGGTGGCGGCGGGCCCTGGTATCCGGTCAGTTGAGTCGGCACAGCACCGTTCGGATCGGCGACCTGGACCGCCCAGCCCGATGTGGCGTCACGACTCGACTGCCACACGTTGCGGAGGGCGTCGAGAACTGGTGACACGATCCGTCGGTCGGCGGTGATCAGCTTGGGTCGTTTCACCACGTCTACGCCGGGGATCGCGCGCAGCAATGGCTCGAGGATTTCGAAGTCGGGCTCGCGGAGGGAGACCGCGGTAATCGAATGGCCTTCCGCCGTCACGAGGTCCTGCAGCAACGACTCCGGTGTGATGAGCGGTGCGACCGGCTCGATGGCTTTGGAGACTGCGGTGGCGGTTGCGACCGGGTCCGGCATCTTGGCCGGGTCGAGGAGGATCGCGCTGATCGGCTGTTCGGCCATCAGCACCCCGCCGGCGCGGTCGACGATGCGCGGGGCCATGGCGTCGGTTCGCACCATGTGGGCCGTTCGGCTGTGTCCGAGTTCCGGCATCAACACACTCGGGTCCCACGAGATGCGCCACCCGACCGCGAATTTGCGGACGCTGCCTTGGACGCTGTACGACCAATCTCTGTCTTTGCCGAGATCCCAGTCCGCCGTGAGAGTGAAGAATCCGCTCTCGTCGTCGAGCGGGATGAATTGGCTGACTTCGTAGTCGACGCTGTCGGCCTTCAGACCGTTGAATATTTGCTGTATGGATGCTGCGGCCGCATTCGGATACGACGTAAACGACGCGGCACCGCCGACGTCCTTGTGGTCGAGCGCGTCGGCGAAGTGTTCGACGAGTGCTTCCGCCTCACTCGGGCCGCGACCTAACGAGCATGAGCCCAACACGGCAGTCGTCGACGCTACGACAGCAAGCGACATTGCGATTTTGATTGTCGCCCGACCTGAATGCTTGAACCCCATAGGTAACAATCTCCACTCTTGTCACAGCAGTAACAAGCACGCTCCCCACACAATGGGATCACAATATAGCTTCGGCGTGTAGAAAAACGCCGGTCTAGCGAGGAATTCGCGCCTGGATCGGCCGGAGGAAGCGCCCGGCCGCCTCGATCGCGGGTGCGGAGCTGTCAGCCTCCGCGACAAAGACCGCAAACGCGAGATCGCCGTCGATTCCGACGAACCAGCCGTGCGCACGACCGTTGCTGTGTTCCGCGGTTCCGGTCTTGCCCCGCAGGTCTGGAATGTCCTTCAAAGCAGTCGCCGTGCCCGCTGTCACGGTCTCGCGCATCATGACGCGTAGCTCTTCGGCAATGTTTGCTGGAAGTGCATCTGGAGTCTTATCGCCGACACCCGCTTGTCCCTTCACGAGCATCGGAGCGGGGATCGCACCATGGGCGATCGAGGCAGCCACCAACGCCATTCCGAACGGTGACGCGGTCACCCGGCCTTGTCCGATCCCGGATTCGACCCGCTGCGCGGGTGTGTCGGCCGGCGGCACCGAACCGGTCACGGTGGTGAGGCCGGGCGTGACGTAATCGATGCCGAGTCCCATTTGGGCGGCAGCCTCGGTCAACCCGTCTGCGGGCAGTCCGACAGCGAGCCGGCCCATCGTCGTATTGCACGAGCGAGCGAACGCTGTGTGCAACGGGACCTGGCCGAGATCGAAATTCTCGTCATTCGGAATCTGGCGGCCTTCGATGTTCTCGGTGCCCGGGCACGGCAGCACGGTGTCGGGAGTGACACCCCCGGCCTGCAGCGCCGCAGAGACTGTGACCGTCTTGAAGGTGGAGCCCGGCGGATACAGCCCGGTGAGAGCGATCGGACCCTGCCCATCGGCGGGGGCGTTCTGGGCGACGGCGAGCACTGCGCCGGTGGATGGTTGCAACGCAACGATCGCCGCGGACTGCGGCACCGCGGCCAACGCGTTCTCAGCGGCGGTTTGAAGATCGAGATTCAACGTCGTCGAGATGTTCGCTGTAGGGGTGGCGTCGGCGCCGACGACGTTCGCGGTGGTGCCATCGGATGCGACCGTTTGCACCGCCCAGCCAGCGGCGGCGTCATTGGCCTGTTGCCACAATTCGGCCAGGCCGCTGAACGCCGGTGACGTGAGGGACCTGTCGGTCGTGAGCAAACGCGTCTGTTTGGCGAGCGTCACGCCCGGAATGGCCGCCAGAGCCGCCTCGATCGGGGCGGAGTCCTGTTCGCGCAATGTGATCGCAGTGATCGACTTTCCTTGCGCCGCAGCAATATCCGATTGCAACGACGCTGCGGTGATGTCCGGCGCGATTGGGCTGAGCAAAGGTGCGACAGCAGCGGGATTGGCCGTCGGGTCGAGGCTGACGAGGGTTACCACCTGCTGAGTCATCAACTCTTGATTGGCGCTCGCGAGTACTTTTGCGGGGCTCGGAGGCACGGGCACGAATCGCAGTGTCTGACCCTCGGCGAGACCTGGCGCGAGGATTGCGGGATTCCAGGTGATCCGCCAACCCCGGTCGGTGTTCGCCGCGGTCGCAGAGGTGGTGTACTTCCACCCCTTCGGATCCTTCGTGTCCGGCCCGAGGTCCCATTTCGCGGCGAAGGTGACCGTGTCCCCGTCGGTCTGCGCGATGTCGAACGTGACGCCTTTGCCGAGCCCGTCGAACATCTGGGTGATCGCCGCGGTCGCCTTCGGCGGGTCGGTGGTGAGTGCACCCGCTGCCGTCGCGTCGTCGTTGTTGATTGCCGTCACGAACTGCTGTGCCACCGTTTCGGGTTGATCCGGCCCGTCGTCACCACACGCGGTGGCGACAAAAGCGAGGCAAGCGAACGTGGCAACGAGCTTTGCAGACAGGCGCACGCCCTCGATGATGCCCGACGCGGGCTCCGATTCCACTACCGCCGGCTGCTGCGCCGCCCCGCGACGTCGAGGCCGAGCAATGCGAGTGGCATAAATACGCCACCGACCAGCGCGGCAAGGCTGAGCCCGAGATCGGTGCCGGTCATCTCGCCGGTGTCGGAGAAGTGAAACCACAGGTGCAGCGCTCCGAACAACGCAGTCACTACGAGCGCGACAGCTGTCACCTTCGCGTCGTGCAGCGCTGCCGCGATCGTGAGCAGCACACCGATCGTCAAGAAGGTCGCGCCGAGGTCGGCCACAAGATGCTCGTTGTACGGCGGGTACCCGGCCGTCCACCGCCACCCGAGGCCAGGGAAATTGTCGAAGAAATGTTGCGGCCACCCGGTCGCCCATCCGCCCCACCACAGGTGCACCGCGGCAAGGCCTGCCATTCCGCACCGCACGATCCAGGTGATGGCCATGCGTCCGATCTAAGCATCGCACGAACTGCATGCGGAGTAATGTTGTAATCATCATTACTTCGCTAGAGGAGCAGATATGAAACACGCACCGAGGGGACGTGGCTTCGGCCGTCCCGGCGGCTGGCAGCAGGCCGATGTGCCGGACGCAGCAGACGCAGCCGACTGGTTCGCCGGCCGCCTTCCCAGCGAGTGGTTTGTCCGGTCGGCAACGGTCGAGATCGATCGTGAAGAGATCGTGGTGGTGGGTGAACTGCCGAAGCCCGAATCTGAAACCGGGGCGAGCGAAGCGACGGGAGGTGTCACCGACGCGACCGCCGAGGGCCGCATTGCCCGCTTCCGTGAAACCACGCGTGGCCAGCGCATGCAGATCGCCGACGAAGCAGAAGCCCGGTACGGCCGCAAGGTTGCGTGGGGCGTGCGCCTCGACGGTAAGACGGCGCTGTTCACGCACCTCGCCGTTCCGGTCATGACTCGGCTGCGACAGCCCGAGCGCAAGGTGCTCGACACACTCGTGGACGCAGGTGTCGCGCGCTCGCGCGCGGATGCCTTGGCTTGGACCGTGAAGCTCGCGGGTCAGCACGCCGAGGAATGGCTCGCCGAACTGCGCGATGCGATGACCAAGGTCGACGATCTGCGTTCTGAAGGGCCCAAGCTGTAAATCGTTTGCCGGGGCATCGTTCGCCGATCTAGCCTGACTGACATGCGCTTCTAGAGGAATCCGCCGTTGCAGCCCGCCCACGCGCGCTGCGTTTCGAGCTGAACCTCTGGAGCCGCAATGCCTGCAACCTATCTGTCCATATCGGACCTCACCTTCTCTTGGCCCGACGGAACGCCGGTGTTCGACAGCGTGAACGCCGTCTTCGGAAACGGCAGTACCGGTGTGGTGGGCCGCAACGGTTCCGGCAAATCGACGTTGCTTCGACTGATCGCCGGAGATCTTGCGCCTGACCGCGGATCGGTGACCATTGCCGGTCGACTCGGGTACTTGTCGCAGGACATCACCCTGCGGGCCCAGCGCCGCGTGGACGACATACTCGGAATTGCCGAGCTACGGAAGGCATTGCAGCGCATCGAATCCGGCGAAGCCGATCGCACTGACTTCGACCGGATCGCCGATCGGTGGGACATCGAAGAGCGCGCGCTCGGTTTGCTCGCGCGGCTGGGGTTGGAACGTATCGCCGATTCCGCGCAGCAGCTCGGTCGAACGGTCGGCACCTTGTCCGGCGGCGAGACCGTGCTGCTCGGGCTCACCGCACAATTGCTCCGCGATCCGGCAGTGCTGTTACTGGACGAACCGACGAACAATCTCGATCTGCAAGCAAGGCAACGACTTTACGATGCAGTCGAGAAGTTTTCGGGAACTCTGATCGTCGTCGGCCACGACCGTGAACTGCTCGATCGCATGAGCGCCATCGCCGAGCTCCGCGAAGGGCAGCTGCGCATGTTCGGCGGTAACTTCACGACCTACGAGCGCATCGTTGCCGCCGAACAGGAGGTCGCGCGTGCGACGGTACGCGACGCGAAAGGCGATGTCCGCAAACAGCATCGCGAGCTGGTGCAGACGCGTACCAAACTCGACCGGCGTCAGCGCTATGGCGCCAAGATGGCCGAGCGGAAGCGTGAGCCGAAGATCGTCATGGGCCTGCGGAAGATGCAGGCCCAGGAGTCTGCGGGCAAGCTGCGCAACAACCACATCGAGAAACTCGACGGTGCCAAATCCGCGCTGGCCGAGGCCGAGAAACAGCTGCGCGACGACCGCGAGATCAGGGCGGAACTCCCTGCAACGCAGATATTTACAGGTCAAGACGTTGTCGAGTTGGTCGACGTCGAGCTCGCGTGCGGTCAGGTTGTGTCACTGCACATCACGGGACCCGAGCGCATTGCCCTGATCGGCCGCAACGGGATCGGCAAGACCACGCTGCTGTCGGCGATCGAGAATGCTCCGCCCCGCGTGCCGTGGCGAGCGTTGCCGCAGCGGCTCGACATCTTCGACGAGGACCGGACCGTCACAGCGAATGTGTCACGAGATGCCCCGCGCGCGACGCCGGAGCAGATTCGAACCCAGCTGGCGCGCTTCCTGTTTCGAGGTAGCCACGCGGACGTTGCTGCGGCGGCACTGTCGGGCGGTGAGCGATTGCGCGCAGCCTTGGCCATGATTCTGCTTGCCGAACCCGCACCGAAACTACTTCTGCTGGACGAGCCCACAAACAACCTGGATCTGCCCAGCCTCGCGCACCTCACGCAAGCATTACGCGGCTACCGGGGCGCACTTGTCGTTGCGAGCCACGATCTGCCGTTCCTGCGAACGATCGGTGCGAGGCGGTGGTTGGAGCTCACACCCGGCGGACTTGTCGAGGTGGATTCGGCGTAAAACGCCGACCACGTCATCCACTGAACCAGTTGATACACAACGCCATTGGGCGTTGCCTATTCTCGTGAACTCGGCCTGACAAATGTGGCAACGGCGCACTCGAGCGATTCTTCGGCGACGTCAGCGACCGCGACGGTCGGCTGGTTGTATTGCCAGTCGCGAACGAGGGCAGTGATTGCACCGACAATGGCAACGGCGGATAGTCGATACGGACGCGCCGGAGCGAACCCCGCATCGGCTGCGCGATCGGCTTCGGTCTCGAGCACCTCGGCCCACCGGCCGACCCAGCATCGATGTTGTTGCTCCATTGCCGGACTCACGCCTACCGCTTCCACGTAGTTCAAATGCGGAACTCGAGGATCGGCGGTCACGCTGTCGAAGAAGGTGTCGATCAGCACCTTCAGTCGTGCTCGCAGATCGGAGTGCGGCGAGGTGGCCAGCGCCGCCAAGACCCGTTCGCGCGCTACGGAATTGATCGACTCGTGTAGTGCGAGCAGCACACCCTCTTTGTTCGAGAACTCCTCGTAAAAGTTCCGCAACGACATGCCGGCATGTGAGGCCAACTGCTCGGTTCGCGTCTGCGCGTAGCCCTGCGAGGTGAACAGGTCGACGCCGGCGGCGAGGAGTCGCTCACGTCGTAACGCTCGCCGCTCGGCGAGGGAGTTGCTGCCCCGGGCGCTGGTAGGCGCGTCCATGCTTCACCCCTGTTTGTCGTGGCCGACTGCTGGTGCCGAGCTTACCGAAACGGCGGTAACCAATATTACCAATCAGTGGTAATGTCCGTTACCGCAGTGATTCAGATCACTGCAACAGGCGGCATCCGCCGCCCTGTACCCCCTCAATCAACGACGGGATCGACCGTTGACCACAGATGTTCATCGCCGTGCAGTTAACCGCCTCGTGAGCGGGCTCGTCGGAGCCGTGTTCGTCGCGACGCTCGCCGCGCAACCGGCGATCGCCGACCCGCCGCCGATCCCCGCTATACCCAACGAATCCCAGCTGTATCCGGTGTTGCCCGTTCCGGTGCCCGCCGCGGACCCGTTCTATGCCGATCCCGCTGATTTCGGACAGTTCCACAATGGGGACATAATCCGGCGCCGTGAAGTCACGAGTTGGTTCGTCGGCATCCCGTGGCCACCGGTGCACACCGAACAGCTTCTCTACCGCACGACCGACGCCCACGACCAGCCGATGGCAACCGTCACCACGGTGCTGGTCCCGGGGATTCCCTGGATCGGTCCCGGATCACGGCCGCTGATCTCCTACCAAGAGGCGATCGATTCCATGGACAGCTCGTGCAATCCTTCGCACACGCTGCGGACCGGAACCATGAAAGAAACTCAGCTGCTGCTGCAGTTCCTCGGCGAAGGT
>JBBSKP010000194.1:0-9042 GCA_038256175.1 Mycobacteriales bacterium | reverse complement strand
CACCCGAAGTCCAGGAAGGTCACGCTGCCGTCGTCGTGGAACAAGTAGTTGCCGGGATGCGGATCGGCGTGAAACAGCCCTAACCGGCGCATGCTGCCCACAGCGAATCGCATGATCACCTCGCCCCATTTGTCGCGCAATTCAACACTCGAATCGAGTGCTTCCGAAAACCGTTTCCCTTCAACGAGTTCCATGGTGAGCACGCGACCGGTCGACAATTCCGGCAGCACATCCGGAATCCGGATGAACGGGTGGCCACGGTATCCGTCGGCGAACAGCGTCTGGTTGGCAGCTTCGGTCCGGTAGTCGATCTCCTCCCCGATCCGAGCCGAGATCTCCTGCGCAACGGACTTCACGTCGATGCGAGTGAGCCCCGGCGCAAAGCCTTTCATCACCTGGAGAAACGTCGCGAGCAGTTCGGTGTTTGCCAGGTCTGCACGAATTGCCTTGTCCACCCCCGGGTATTGGACTTTCACGGCGACGCGTCGTCCGTCGTGCAGTCGCGCAGCGTGTACCTGCCCGATCGATGCAGCGCCGAGCGGCTCGGGATCGAATTCGGCGAACAGCACATCCGGGTGCGCGCCGAGTTCTGCCTCGATCACGCCCGCCGCCATGTCCGCCGGCATCGGTGGCGCGTTGTCCTGCAGGCGAGCCAGCGCTCGCTGGTAGACGCTCTGATTGTCACTGCCGACCGCGCCGCCAAGTTCCTGGAAGGACAGGATCTGGCCCGCCTTCATCAGTACGCCTTTGGAATGGCCGAGGTGCTCCGCGTATCGGTCGGCGTTGCGGGAATGGAAATCCGCGACGTCACCACCCGTGACTCGGCGTCGCAGTGACGCGACGACCGCCTCCCCCGCTGTTCGACCGGCCAGGCCGACCAATGGCGCCGCACGCGCAACCCGTCCCCGCCGCGAGATGTGCGATTCGTTCTCAGCCATCCGAGCCTCCCCAGTTGACGCTTCCGTGTCCTAAGTGTTCACTTAGGTGCATGGAGTCGTCAACCCCCACTCGGGATCGAATACTCGACGCAGCCATGGATCTGTTCGGCGAGAACGGCTTCCGCGGCACGAGCATTACGCAGATCGAGACGGCGGCTGGCCTCACTCCCGGCGCGGGCGGCATTTATCACCATTTCCGCACGAAGGAATCGGTGCTCGAAGCGGGACTGAAGCGGCACCTCGATCGAGTGTTGGCGTTGCGTGACATCACGATGCTGATGAAGGGGCTCGGCGACCTGCGCTCCGAGCTGACGGTCGTCGCCCGCTACATCCTTGCCGAACTGAACAACGAGACCGCGTTCATGCGGATACTCGCAACCGAGTCGCGCGCGCGGCCCCATCTTCTCGACGGCGCCGTGGATCAGCTACTGCGCAAAAGCTTTTCGGGTTTCGCCGGCTGGCTGACAGAGGAGGCGAATATCGACATTGCACGCGCGGAGGCGATCGCGGCCGTCGCGTTGGGAGCATTGCTGTCGTCTCGGATACTTCCCGCACTGTTCGGCGTCTCCCCCACCGACGTCGACGACGAGACGTTCATCCACACGTGGGTAGACATGGTCGAACGGGCCACCACTGGTAAGTGATGACCCGTTCGACAGAGGTGAATCAGTGCGCGAGGACTGGCTCACCCTCGCTCGGTGCAGGAACTTCGTTGCGAAGCAGGACTGCCGAGATCACAGCACCGCCGAGGAAGATGAATGTCGCCCACCAGAATGTTGCGGTGTAGCTGGCGACGGCGGACTCGGCGACATTGAGCTGGTTGGCTGCTTTACCTGCCATGAAGTTGGTCGCTGCGGTCGCTGCGATAGTGCTCAGCAACGCCGTACCGATCGACCCACCGACTTGCTGCATGGTGTTCACCATCGCGGAGGCAACGCCTGCGTCCTCGTGGTGAACCCCTGACGTTGCGCCCTGGAACGCGGTGGCCATCGCCGCGCCCATACCCAGGCCCATCAAGATGATGCCGGGCATGACGTGCAGGGCGAAGCTGCTGTCGACCTCGATCTGAGTCAGCAACGCCATACCGGCTGCGGCAACCAGCATTCCGGACGTCATCAGAACCCGTGCACCGACTCGCGGCAGGATCAGCTGCGACGAGGAAGTGGACGACAGGATCATGGCCGCAACCATCGGCAGGAACGCCAAACCAGTGGTGATCGGCGAGAATCCGAGGATCAACTGCATGTAGTAGGTCAGGAACAGGAACGCCGCGAACATGCCTACACCCATGACGAATACGGCGAGGTAGGACGCCCCACGAGTGCGATCGAGCACAACACGAAGTGGCAGCAACGGATTCGCGACCCGGGTCTGCAGGTAGACGAACACGCCGATCAGGATGACGCCGGCGCCGAGGAAGCTGATGGTCGACGAGTCGCCCCAGCCCTGCGACTCCGCCTGGGAGAAGCCGTAGACGATGCCGAACAGACCGGCGGTGACCGCGAGGGTTCCGGGAATGTCCAGCTTCGGACGCTGATCGGTGACGTGCCTTGCCAGCAGGAGAACTGCGCCGACGATGGCAACGGCAGCGAAGATGAGGTTCACGTACATCGCCCAGCGCCACGACGCCCATTCGGTCAGCATGCCGCCGAGCAGCAGGCCGATTGCGCCACCGGTACCGGCGACCGCACCGAAGATGCCGAATGCTTTTCGACGCTCGGCCGGATCGGTGAACGTGACGGTCAACAGGGACAAGGCCGCAGGTGCAAGCAATGCGCCGAACACACCCTGGCCCGCACGTGCGGCGACCAGCATCTCGAAGCTCGTTGCGGCACCGCCGATTGCGGAGGTAACGGCGAAGCCGACGAGGCCGACGATGAACGTGTTGCGACGTCCGAAGAGGTCACTGAGCCGACCGCCGAGCAGCAAGAGGCTGCCGAATGCGAGCGCGTAGGCCGTGACAACCCACTGGCGGTTGGCGTCGGAGAATCCCAACGAGGCCTGCGCAGCGGGGAGTGCGATGTTTACGACGGTCGCGTCGAGCACCACCATCAACTGCGCGACGCCGAGGGTAGCGAGAACCCACCAGCGCGCAGCGTGCGAGCCGCGGCGACCGGAAGCCGGCGAGCCGGGGGCCAGCTCGGGCCCCACCGGCTCGAGTGTGCTTGTAGTCATGGATCCCCTCAAATCTTTAGGTGGAGGAACCTCCTCCGCTTCTGAATCGAAGGTACACGGTATCGGAGACAATGTCTCCACTTAATTGGGAAACTTGATAGGATGGGTCTTGTGAATCCCGTCACCACGAAGACCATCGACACACCAACGGCACGACCGTTGCGTGCTGATGCTGCCCGAAATCAGCAGCGGATCATCGCTGCCGCCCGTGAATTGTTCGCCCTGCGTGGCCTCGAGATCACGCTCGACGACGTCGCCGAACATGCAGGCGTGGGCGTCGGGACCGTGTACCGGCGCTTCGCGAACAAGCAGGAATTGATCGACGGCGTCTTCGAGCAGCACGTCGAAACTATGGCTGAGCAGGCCGAACTTGCGCTCGCCAATCCTGATCCTTGGCTCGGCATAGTGCAGTACTTCGAATACGCGTGCCGCAATATCGCGGTCAACCGCGGCCTCGGTGAAGTGATCATGGGACTCGACGACGGTCGCGAACGGGTCGCCTGCATGCGGGAGCGGATGCAACCGGCTGTCGAGACGCTGATCCACCGCGCGCACGAAGCCGGGGTGTTGCGCCCCGACGCCGAGCCCGGCGATTTCTACGCACTGATTCACATGGTCGACGCGATTGCGGACTTCGCCCGCAACGTCAACCCCGAAGCCTGGCGCCGGTACTTCGCATTGATTCTGGACGGCTTGCGGTCCGATTCCCAGAGCCGCCAGCGGCTACCCGTTGCCCCGCTGACGAGTGAGCAGATCCACGAAGCAAAGTCAGCCTGCTTTGGGCGGCGGCGTTAGTTCCTTTTCACGTGCCGCCTTCGTGTCGGCAGGTGCCGAGATGTACGGACGCAAAACCGGGAGCATCGGCAAGGCCAGCAACGCTGCGGCCGCAGCGACGACGAACGCCTGACCCGGGTGGTCCACAAGTAGGCCGACGATTGTTGCGACGACAAGCCCACCGAGATTGCCCGACAGCCAGATAAGTCCGGCGGCAGTACCTTCCGCCTCGCCCGTACGACGCTCGGTCAGCTCGAGCACGATGGGTAGCGCGGGCAGGAGCAACGCTCCGATGACAACGAGTGCAACGAACGCGACGGCAATCCCGGGCACAATCGCCAGCGCAAGGCACCCGACGCCGGCGACCATCGCGCCGAGGGCAAGAGTGTTCAGCTCCCACCCACGCTTGGCGGCGACAATCGGCAGCACAGCGCAACCCGCCACGCCCGCTACGACGTTGAGCAGCAGGATCACGCTGATCGTCGTGGAGTCGACACCTGCGGGCTCGAGCAGCGCCTGCGCAAAGGTCGTCAAGGCAACGAATGTTCCGAACGGGAAGAACACCACAACACACAAGCGACGAATGAAGCTGTCGTTCAGCGCTATTCGAAGAGCACCGAGCCCAGTAGGTGGACGCGCATGATGGTGCGCACCCGGCGTGCGCAGGACAATCCCGACAGCAACCGCCGCGATGATCGCGATACCCGCGCCGATTCCTATCAAGAGCGCGAGGTCGTCGTCATCGGGCAGGACCGCACCCAACAGGAACGCGACAATCATTCCGCCGAAGGTCGCAGCCGATCCAACCGCAATCCCGGCAGGCCGATCCTTCGGTGCAAGATAGCGGCCGGTGATCCCCGTAATCGCGTTGAGCACCAACGGTTGTGCGACTGCGATCAGGATTTGACCGGTCAGCACCCAGGCGAAGTCGTCGCCAACCATCCGCAGTATCGCGCCGAGAGCGGTGAGGACAGCACCGGCGAAGAGTGCCGCACCGAACCACCGATCCAGCAAGAGTCCTGCGGGGATTGCCAGCAACACATACAAAAGCGGAAAGACGTTGGCCAGCCAGCCAATCGCCGATTCCGACACCGAATAGTGTTGCGCGGCGACCGTCGTGACCGGTGCGAAACTCAGCCACAGGAGCTGCGACGCCGCCGCGACCAGACCGAATGCGACAACCGCCGACCAGCGGCTGGGTGGGGATTCCATCTATTGCGCTCCGATTGACGTGCTCGCGAACGGGTGCTCGATCAACGCAACCGCCTTCGATTCGCGTTGCCGGACAGCGTCGGCGACCTTGACGAAGCGCTCCATGAGCGGGGTACTGCGCCCCTTCGGCCAACCCACGGCGACAGCGCTGCCTTCGACGGCGTCGATCGGGACGAAGGCGATGCCTTGGTGGGGCGCGTACCGGGCAACCCCGGCAGCGGTGACGGTGCAGCCGACGCCCGCTGCGACCATCGAGAGTTCTTCGGTCAGCGAATTGGTCAGCTTCGTCACCGGCGCCGACGCACCGGCGCGGTAGGAATCGAGCGTCCAGAAACGTTGCCAGGCGTCGTCGGCGGTTCGACCGACGATGATCGGCCCGGCCAGCACCTCGTCGGTGGACACCGATGTGCGCTGTGCGAGCGGATGGCTGTCCGCTATTGCGAGGACAAGCGGTTCGACAAACAGCCGCAGTGAGTCGATCTCGGTAACCGATGACGGCAGCCGCACGAATGCGACATCGGACGTTCCGTCGCCGAGGCCGGCCCCTGGATCGTCGAACCCGAATTCCTGCAGTTCGAGGTGCACGCCGGGGTGTTGCTCGGCGAACTCGGTGAGGATCGGACCGGTCAGCTCGAGCGCGCCACCAACGATGAAGCCGAGCCGGAGAATCCCGACGTCACCAACTGCCGCACGTTGCGCCGATTCGACCCCCGCATCGATCGTCTCGAGCGCACTGCGCGCGGCTGCCAGAAAGACTTCGCCAGCCGGGGTGAGCTCGACAGATCGCGTCGTGCGACGCAGTAGCTCGGCACCGATTGCGTCCTCGAGTTCGCGCACTTGCTTCGACAGCGCTTGCTGCGCGACAAATAGCCGCGCTGCGGCCCTGCTGAAGTGCAGCTCCTCGGCGACGGCTACGAAATAGCGCAACTTTCGAGTGGATACATCCACAAGGAATGAGTGTAAGTCACCGTTCAGGCCAATGTTTCACAACTGGTCAGTCGCCCAGTTAAGTTAGTACTCACGCCCCGACCGCAGGAGTCCACCCGATGTTGCAGACCACATCGCCCACCGAACAGTGGCACAACTGGAGTGGACGGCTGAGCGCGCAGCCTCTGCGCGTTGTCGAGCCCGCCGATGCGGAAGATGTTGCGACAGCAGTGAAATCGGCAGCCGATGCTGGGCTGCGAGTGAAGGCAGCCGGATCGGGGCACTCGTTCTCCGAGATCGGCGTGCCGGACGGTGTCCTCATGCGGATGAACCGGCTCACCGGCATCCTTGCCCACGACGCCGCATCCGGCCTCGTGACCGTGGCCGCCGGCACTCCCCTGCACCAGTTGAATCCGGCGCTGGCCGAACTCGGCCTCGCGATGGAAAACATGGGTGACATAGACCGGCAGACCATCAGCGGCGCCACCGCCACCGGCACTCATGGGACTGGCATCGGCTTCGGCAGCATCTCGACCCAGATCCGGGCACTCGACCTGGTGTTGGCCGACGGTGCGCAGGTGCACTGCTCGGCCACCGAACGACCCGAACTCTTTGCCGCCGCCCGCGTCGGCCTGGGCGCGCTCGGCATTGTCACCGCCGTCACGCTGCAATGCGTGCCCGAGTATGCGCTCGAAGTCGTCGAAGTCTCGATGCCACTGGACCAAGCCCTGGACGAGCTGGATTCCTTGGTCGAAGCCAACGACCATTTCGAGTTCTTCTGGTTCCCACACAGCGAGACCGCGTTGACGCGACGTTGCCGGCGAGTTCCCGCAGACACGCAGCTGCGCCCGATCGGTGGCGTCCACCGGACGGTCGATGATTTCCTGAGCAACGTCGCCTTCGAGGGCATGCTCCGCGTCGGCACGGCGTATCCACGAACGGTTCCGACGATCACGCGTTTCGCGGCGAAGGCGATGGGCGGACGCGAATTTACCGACACATCGCACAAGGCCTTCGCATCCGCGCGAAACGTCCGATTCAACGAAGGTGAGTATGCGTTCGGTCGCGAGCACGCCGTCGAGGTCTTGCGTGAGATTCGGCGGTGGACCTCGGCGAGCGACGAGAAGATCTCGTTCCCATTCGAGGTTCGCTTTGTCCGCGGAGACGACATTTCGCTGGCGCCGACGTATGCACGGGATAGCTGCTACATCGCTTTTCACCAGTATCACCGGATGCCGTATCGGTCCTTGTTCACCGCGATGGAGCAGATCTTCGGCGCCGTCGGCGGGCGCCCGCACTGGGGGAAGATGCACAGCCTCGACGCGGCATCGTTGCGCAAGCGGTATCCACGCTTCGATGAGTTCGTCTCTCTGCGAGACGAACTCGATCCGAACGGCGTGTTTACCAACGACTACTTGAACCGGACTCTCGGCGTGACGGGATCCCGGTGAGCACGATGACGTATCTGGTTGGACGTGGAATCTCGGACATCACAGGAGAACCGGCCGACGCCGGCATGATGGGGTACGGCAAGGCCGAGCAGCGCAGCAGCGGAATTCACACCCGCTTACGTTCGCGCGCATTCGTCTTCGAGCACGATGGCAAACGAATTCTGTTGATTATCAACGATCTTCCGCTCGTGTTCGAGAGCATCCACCGCGCCGTGCTCAACCGACTCGAGGCCCGCTACGGCGATCTCTACAACGACCGAAACACGATGATCACCGCAACACACACTCACTGCGGGCCGGGCGGGTACTCCCATCACTACGTGTACAACGCGACGACAGATGGCTTTCGTCGGAAGACATTCGACGCCATCGTCGACGGTATGGTCGAAGCAGTCGAACGAGCGCACGTCGACATCGCCCCTGCGACGATGACCCTGGCTCACGGCGAGCTTCGCAACGCCAGTGCAAACCGCTCTCCACGGGCCTTCGAGCGTAACCCGTTGCCCGACAAGGAGTTCTTTCCCGGCGCCGTCGACCCACAGACAACTCTGCTTGCGATCGAGCGTGACGATCGGGTGGTCGGCGCGATCAACTGGTTCGCAACCCACAACACGAGCATGACGAATACCAACACCTTGATCAGCTCGGACAACAAAGGCTATGCGGCCTACCACTGGGAGCGTCTCACCGAAGGTGTCGATTACCGCAGCCAGGACGACCCTCATTTCATCGCGGCGTTCGCGCAGACGAACGCTGGGGACATGTCGCCGAACCTCAACCTGAAACCCGGCAGTGGACCGACCGAGAACGAAGTCGAGAACACCCGCATCATCGGACTCCGCCAATACGATTCCGCAACCAAACTCCTTGCCGAACCGCCTGTTTCAGTGAGTGGGTCGATCGACTACCGGCAGATCTATGTCACCCTGACCGGATTCGACGTCAGCCCCGAATTCACAGGCGATGGCAGAACACATCGCACCGGCGGTCCCGTTCCCGGCGCCGCCTCCTTTGCGGGCGCGTCCGCGGACGGCCCAGGTTTCCCCGGCTTCCGCGAGGGCTCGAACCGGGTCATCGACGCAGTCTCGCGCCACATCCTGTATCGGTTCTCGTCGAGCTTGGCCGACAGTCACGCACCGAAGGGCCTCACCCTGCCCGGCGCTCTCGCCAACCGCCTCACGCCGATGATCGCCGAGCGGGTTCCCGTGCAGCTGATACGTATTGGCCAGCTGTACCTCATCGGCATCCCGGGCGAGGTCACAATCGTCGCCGGGCTCCGACTGCGGCGGACTGTCGCCGCGATAGTCGGCGCGCCGCTGTCCAACGTTCTGGTCGCGGGCTACAGCAACGGTTACATCCACTACGTCACGACGCCGGAAGAGTACGAGGCGCAGCGGTACGAGGGTGCCAGCACCATGTTCGGTCGATGGGAACTGGCTGCGCTGCAACAGGTTGCGGCCGGACTTGCCACTGCAATGCGCGACGGCGTCGCCGTCGATCCAGGTGATCCCGCGCCGGATCTTTCGGCCCGCAAGCGCCCGGTCCCGAAGCGAGTTCCGTCCGAT
>JBBSKP010000193.1:0-9068 GCA_038256175.1 Mycobacteriales bacterium | reverse complement strand
CGATGATGTTGCGAATCGACCTCGGCATGACCTCGATTCTGGGCAGGCTTGGATCGACCGCGCCGTGGGAGGCGATGCGCTGCGAATGGGACCGGGAAGGCCCGCCCGCGACCGCATTGGGTGAGCTCGATGCGGCATTCTGGGGAGCGACGGTATGAGCACCGCGATGACGACGGATCCCGTGCGCTACGACGAGGAGTCAGGCGTATTCGTCGTCAGTGGATTCGACGAGATTTCCGCTGTGCTTCGTGGCAGGGGCTGGAGTAGCGATCCCGCTCGAAACCCGTTGATATCGGGGGAGTTACAACTACCGCCCACGATCATCTTGTTCATGGATCAGCCCGATCACACTCGACTTCGGCGGGTTCTCAGCCCGGCTTTCACGCCCAGGGCGATCGAGACGCTGCGCCCGCGCGTGGCTGCCATCGTCGACGCTGCACTGAACGAGCTCGGCGATGAGGTCGAGCTGATGTCCGAGTTCAGCTACGTGGTACCGCTGGCGGTCATCGCAGAGTTGCTCGATGTCGGCGCCGAGGGCGCGGACCTTTTGCAGGATGTGACGCCGGACCTGGTCAAGCTACTCGAATTCGATGCCACCACAGACGATTTCGCTGCAAGTTTGGGCGCGTCGCTAGACCTGACGATGTTCCTGACGCCGTTGATCGTCGAACGCAAACAGCGGCCGGGTGAGGACTTCATCAGCACACTGCTTGCGCTGGAAGACATTACCGTCGAGGAGGTGCTCTCGACCTGCCTGCTCCTGCTCGCCGCCGGTCACGAGACCACGGCGAACCTGATCGGCAACGGCACGCGGGCCATCCTGGAACACCCCGAGCAACGCGCGAATCTCCTCGCGGATCCGACGAGGGCAGTCGAGGAATTGTTGCGTCGCGAAGGGTCGATCAAGGTTGCGGCGAGGACCGCACTCGATGATCAGGAACTCGGCGGTCACACCGTCCCCGCGGGCTCGGTCGTGGTGTTGGAACTCGACCGCGCCAATGCCGATCCCCGCCGGTTCGCTGATCCCCTTCGGCTCGATCTCAGTCGTGAACCACACGGGCACATGGCATTTGGTGGTGGGGTGCACTTTTGCCTCGGTGCTGCTCTCGCAAGGTTGGAAGCAGCGGAAGCGCTGACAGGGTTGTTTACACGATTCCCAAACATGCGCCTGGCCAGCGATACCGCGGACTGGCGGCCGTCGCGCACCTTCCATGGTTTGCAGACACTCGGGCTGACGCTCGGCTAGCAGTTGCTCGGCGCCGGCTGACCTGCAAAGCGGTCGCCGAGCCAGGCGAATGCGCGTGCGGATCCGGGAGCGATGGCGGCACCGTGATCTGCACCGGGGATCACGTCGAACAGCACCGGAACACCGGCATCGCAATAGCGCGCCGTCATGCCTTGCGCGAGACCGACCGGCACCTGGTCGTTACTGCCGCCCCACTCGTAGATGGGGGTGCGCGGCACGCCGGGATAGAGTTCGAGGCTGTTCTCGTGCAGAACGGCAGTCGTCCCGGCGTTGGCCTGCAACGGTCCGTTTGTCACCTGCGGGTAGCTCTTGTTCGCACCCGCGGAAATGATCTGATCCGTACACGCGTTGGCGATCTGGTTGCGTAGCGCAACACCTTCTGGTTTCAGTGACTCGCTGAAGAAGACGCTCTGGGGGTACTCCCGTTCGAGCCCCATGGCCGCCGCGAAGCCAAGCCCGAAGAGTGGGCTGGGGCTGCCACCGAGATCGAGCGCGAGCTGACCGATATTGACCGGAACCCCACCCTGCGCCGCGCCGAGGATCGGCAACTCGGGTGCGTAGGACGGCGCGAGTGCGGCAGCGAATCCTGTCGCCATGCCGCCACCCGAGTAGCCGGCCATGCCGACCGGGCTGTCACCGAGGCCTGCCGGACCGAATCGCTTCACTGCGCGGATGCCGTCGAGCACGATCCGCCCACCCAATTTCGCTGCGCCGTAAGCGCTGGTGGGGCCGAGATGGTCGGGTACCGCGACGGCCCAGCCGCGGGCGAGCAGCAAGTTGAGGGCCGGAGCTTCCCGGAGACCGCCGTTGAACAACGCATGCGACGGCGCGCACTGCACACCGAGCGCATTCACGAACGGCTGGTAGGAGACCAGCGGCCGATTGATCCCACCCCCCGCAGGCAGCAATACCGTCGTCATCGCGGCGATCGGTGCGCCGCTCGAGTTGGTCGACCGGAACTTGATCTGCCACGCCGTCGCACCGGGGTATCCAGCGGCGGGAACCGGCCGACTCGCGAGCACGTCACCGTTCGCTCGCGCGCCGAGATCGCCTGGCGGAGAATAGAATCCGTCGGCGTCTGGAATCGGATAGACCGGTGCCGCCAGTGCAGTTGGAGGTGCCGTAGCGGCGGCCCCAACGGTGATCGCTACTCCTGCGACGGCGGTGGCCAGGAGAGTTCTCAGTGCACGCATCAGATGCGTCCCTTCCCGTTCGTCCGGTCCCAAAGCCTGCACATGCCGACGGAAGGCATTCGACACTGCATGCTTGTGGGATGGATGTCATGCCGATGTTTCCGCTCGGGACGGTGCTGCTCCCGGGCGAGCGCCTGCCGTTGCAGATATTCGAACCGCGATACGTTGCCCTCGTGAAGGCCTGCCTCGCCGCTCCGGGTGATCCCCAGTTCGGGGTCGTGTTGATCACGCGTGGGCATGAGGTCGGCGGCGGCGACCAACGAACCGACGTCGGCACCGTCGCAAGGATCGAGTCGTGCACAGCTCTGCCGGGGAATCGTTATGGGTTGATCGGCGTCGGCGACCGGCGGATCAGGGTTCGGCGCTGGTTGACCGACGACCCCTATCCACGCGCCGAGGTCGAGCCATGGCCCGACGACCTCTCCGAGGCAGTCGATGACGCCGTCGTCGAGCAGGCGAACGAGCGCACACAAGAGCTTGATCGAGTGTGGCGCGAACTCGCGGCCAAGTCGGGCGGTTCGGTGCCCGACTTCCGTGAGCCGGTGCTTCCGACGGATCCGTCGGCGCATTCGTTTGCGTTGGCATCCAGCCTGCCGATCGGCGACACCGACAGGCAACGTGTCCTTGCCGCTCCGGGGCCCGCGCAGCGGTTGGCCACACTTGTCGACGCACTCGACGACGTGATTGCGGGCCCTACATTTTCGGCTGTTATAAGGACATATGCCACAGAAGCTGCGGGCTAGGATTGGACGCGCGGCGGTGGGCTCGCCGCTCCCGATCTTCTTCAACCGCGGTCACACCGCCAACGGTCCCTACTCGGGTGCCCAACTCGGGTGCGAGTAGGAGGGCGCAATTGAGCAGGGACGACATTTCGGTACTTGCGGTCATCGCGATCGGCGGCGGAATCGGCGCCGTCGCAAGGTATGGCGTCGCACATTGGATGCCACCGGTGCCGCGGCAAATACCGTGGTCGACGTTGTTGATCAACGCAACGGGGTGCTTTCTGATCGGGGTGTTGATGGTTCTGATCACCGAGGTGTGGGCGGCGCATCGCCTGCTCCGGCCGTTCCTCGGCGTCGGTATTCTCGGCGGGTTCACGACGTTCTCGACATATGCGGTCGAGTCGCGCGGACTATTGGAGGACGGCGAAGCTGCCCTTGCACTGGCTTACATATTCGGGACGGCCGTCGTCGCGATCGTTGCAGTCGTGTTGGGTGTAGCGGCGACCAGAACAATCAGCGGTGTCGTGCCGCGCGGAGGGGCCAATGCATAGTTCCGTTGCTTTGCGTGTCTCGATCTTGCTCGGGCAGGACGACATGTGGCACCACCGGCCGCTGTACCACGAGATCGTCAAGCGAGCTCGGGACGCGGGTGTTGCGGGAGCGAGCGTATGGCGGGGTGTCGAGGGTTATGGACATTCGTCGCGGATACACACGTCTCGGATACTCGATCTCGCAGAGAGCCTGCCGACGCTCGTTGTCATCATCGACGAGCCGGACAGGCTCCGCAGTTTTCTCTCCGACATCGCCGAACTGCTCACGGAGGCTACTGTCACTCTGGATGAAGTCGAGCGGGTGCAGTTCGGCGGTGAGCAGGGTGAGGGCCAGTGACGGTGGCACTCGTGTTCGTCGGCGCGATGGTCGGCGCACCGGCGCGGTACCTGATCGACCGGGCGGTGAACTCTCGGCACGACACGGGGTTCCCGTGGGGCACACTGACGGTCAACGTCATCGGATCGGCGATTCTCGGTGGTCTGGTCGGTGCGAGCGCGAGCGGCACGGTGAGCGCGGTTCTCGGAACAGGATTCTGCGGGGCGCTGACGACGTACAGCACGTTCGGCTACGAGACAGTGCGTTTGGCGGAGGACGGGGCCTACCTGTATGCCACCGCGAACGTGCTCGGCAGCTTAGCGGCCGGGCTGACAGCAGCGGTCTTGGGTTCCGCCGCGACGCAGTGGGTCTTCACGTGATCGAATACGGAGCGAATATGCGGCAATCGACCCACGGAAGAGGGGATGCATAGTGGCCCACGATCGAGCCGGTAAGCCGGCGCGGCCGGAGGACCTGGAGGATTTGGCGCATCTGGTGACCGCTTTCTACAGCCGCGTCCCAGATCCGACGGATCCCGCACAGCAGGTGGTATTCGGTACTTCGGGCCATCGTGGTTCGAGCTTGGACGGCGCGTTCAACGAGGCGCACATTTTGGCGATCACGCAAGCGATCGTCGAGTACCGAGCGAGCCAGCACATCACAGGCCCCCTGTTCCTCGGCCGCGATACGCATGCGCTGTCGGAACCGGCATGGACTACCGCCCTCGAAGTGCTCGCGGCGAACGGCGTGACGGTTGCGATCGATTCCCGCGACGGGTACACCCCGACACCCGCGGTGAGTCACGCGATTCTTCGATTCAACAGTTCGGGTGCGATGGCCCAGGCCGATGGCATCGTCGTGACGCCCTCGCACAACCCGCCGCGCGACGGTGGTTTCAAGTACAACGCGCCGCACGGTGGGCCCGCCGACTCCACCGCCACCGATGCGATTGCACGGCGCTCCAACGAGCTGTTGATGAACGGGCTCCAAGGGGTGCAGCGGGTGACGGTGCAGCAGGCGCTGAAGACCTCAGTCGAGCTCTATGACTTCCTCGAGATCTATGTCGACGACCTACCCAACGTGCTCAACCTCGACGCGATTCGTGGCGCCGGGATCCGTATCGGCGCAGACCCTTTGGGTGGCGCAAGCGTGCATTACTGGGGAGCGATCGGTGAGCGACACAACCTCGATCTAACGGTGGTGAACCCGCTGGTCGACGGAACGTACCGGTTCATGACGCTCGACACCGATGGCAAGATCAGGATGGACTGCTCGTCGCCGAATGCGATGGCTTCGTTGATCAAAGCCAAGGACGATTACGACATCTCGACCGGCAACGACGCCGACGCCGACCGGCACGGCATCGTCACCCCCGATGGCGGCCTGATGAATCCGAACCATTACTTGGCAGTTGCCATCGACTATCTGGTTGCCAACCGGATCGGCTGGGACGCGCGTAGCAAGATCGGCAAAACGGTGGTGACGTCGTCAATGATCGATCGTGTCGTGTCCGTGTTGGGGCGTGAACTCTACGAAGTGCCAGTCGGGTTCAAATGGTTCGTCCCCGGTCTGTTCAACGGCAGCCTCGCGTTCGGCGGTGAGGAGAGCGCAGGTGCGTCGTTCCTCCGCATGGACGGTGGTGTGTGGTCGACCGACAAGGACGGCATTGTGCTTGCGTTGCTGGCGTCGGAGATTGCGGCGGTCACGGGCCAGAGCCCGTCGGCGCGATACGGCAACCTCGAAAAGCGGTATGGCAGCCCTGCTTACGCGCGCATCGACGCCCCCGCGACTCGCGAGCAGAAGGCCGTCCTTGCCAAGCTCTCGTCGGATCAAGTGAAAGCGACCGACCTCGCAGGGGAAAACATCAAATCCATCATCGTGAACGCATCCGGCAATGGTGCAGCAATCGGTGGTCTCAAGGTGTCGACGGAGAATGCGTGGTTCGCGGCGCGCCCGTCCGGCACCGAGGATGTCTACAAGATCTACGCCGAATCCTTCAGGGGGCCAGACCATTTGGCACAGGTTCAGGATGCTGCAAAGGACCTGGTGAACGAGGCGCTACGCACCGGTGAGTGATTTGCCCTCCCAGAGTGGGGGAAAACGCGCACAGGCCGGCTTGCCCGCAGAGATCTGGATCCTGGTCACTGCCAGCTTTGTGATCGCGCTCGGCTTCGGCATCGTCGCGCCCGCACTTCCGCAGTACGCCCGCAGTTTTGGTGTCGGAGTCGCGGCCGCGTCCGGGGTGATCAGTGCGTTCGCCCTGATGCGATTGCTGTTCGCGCCGATGAGCGGCAAGTTGGTGCAGCGCAACGGCGAACGCCCCGTCTACCTCGCTGGGCTGCTGATCGTTGCACTGTCCACGGGTGCTTGTGCGCTCGCGCAAGATTATTGGACGTTGCTGGCTTTTCGGTCCCTCGGCGGGATCGGGTCGACCATGTTCACCGTATCGGCGCTCGGTCTGATCATTCGAATCTCCCCGTCCCATATGCGCGGCCGCGTAGCAGGCTTCTACGCAACGAGTTTTCTCCTCGGCTCGATCAGTGGACCGCTAGTCGGAAGTGCGCTTATCGGTTTCGGATTGCGCGTTCCTTTCGTGATCTACGCTGTCGCGCTGCTGATCGCCGCCGCTGTTGTGTACTTCGCATTGCGCGACTCGACGCTCGCTAGGCCGGAGGTCGGCGGCGCGGTGCGCACAATGACGTTGCGGGAGGGGCTCGCTCAGCGCGCGTATCGGGCCGCGCTGTGGTCGAGCTTCGCCAACGGCTGGGCTGTTTTCGGTGTGCGGATGGCGATCATTCCGCTGTTCATCGTCGAGGCGCTGCACCAGGAAGCGGCGATTACCGGAATTGCCCTCACCGTCTTCGCAGTTGGCAATGCACTGGTCCTGTTGCCTGCGGGGCGATATTCGGATCAGTTCGGGCGCAGGCCATTTCTGATCGTCGGGTCAGCCGTGTGCGCGGTCAGCACGATCGCGATGGGGTTCATGGACAACCTTGTGGCGTTCCTGCTCGTCTCGTTGGTGGCGGGACTCGGTTCGGGAATGATCAACCCCGCGCAGCAGGCTGCGGTCGCCGACATCATTGGGTCGAAGGCGCGCGGCGGTCCGGTGCTCGCCGCGTTCCAGATGGCGTCTGACGTGGGAGCCGTGCTCGGACCGATCGCCGCAGGCGCGCTAGCGCAAGGGATTTCGTATTCAGCCGCGTTCGCGGTGACCGGCGCGGTGCTCGTGATCGCTACATTCGGCTGGCTCCTGGTACCCGAAACCATGGTGCGGTCGGACGTGTCAGCCCGGAATGCAGATCCCGATCAGTGAGCCGCAGCGGTCGACTCGGTCACACGCTCAACCTACGCCGCCGTGTGCTCGAGTACCCTCGAAGCTTGTCTCGAGTACCCTCGAAGCTTGTGTGGATTCGGATCGTAAGTTTGCTTGCACGATTCGGGCTGGCCGCTGTCTGGCTGATCTCGGGTTGGATCAAGGCTGCGGACCCGACGCAGACCGTTGTTGCTGTGCGTGCATATCAGCTGCTGCCAGAGGATTTGGTGCGCCCGGTCGCGAACACGTTGCCGTTCATCGAGATTGCGCTCGGACTGCTGTTGTCGATCGGGCTCGGAGTGCGGCTCACGGCGATAGCGTCCGCGGTGTTACTCGCCGCGTTGATCTTTGTGATCGCGGCATCATGGGCGCGAGGTCTGTCCATCGACTGCGGCTGTTTCGGTGGCGGGGGAGCGGCGGACGTCGACGCCTGGGACTACGGCCGTGAGATCGCACGCGACGTCGGATTCATGGCTCTTGCAGTGTGGCTGATCGTGTTCCCACGCAGTTTCGGAGCGCTCGGCCCACATTCACGCGCCTACTCCGCGACAGGATTCTCAGTGGAGCCTCAGGGGGACCTGGCAGAGTAGAGCCGACCTAATCTGTCGACTGAGCACAAAGGACTGCTGGTGAGCGCCAAGAAGGCCAACTCGAAATACGTCCCGCAACCGACCTCGAGTCGGTCAACCTGGATCCTCGGCGGGATCGCCCTTGTGGTGATCGCAGCGGTGGTGATCATCGGAGTCATCTGGCAAAGCGATCGCAACGAGACCCGCAACGAGGGCTACGGATCGGTGAAGAACTCCGCAGTGCAGGTGCAGCTTCAGCCCGGCGGCGCAGTACGGCTCGGCACACCCGAAGCGACCAAGACGATCGATGTGTACGAGGACTCGCTGTGCCCCGTCTGCGCACAATTCGAGGAGATGTACGGCCAGGAAATCGCTCAGGCCGTCGACGAGGGCAAGATTGCCGTGCAGTACCACCTGCTCGACTTCCTGAACCCCGCGTCGGCCAGCGGCAACTACTCGACTCGGGCCGCTGCCGCCGCGCAATGTGTCGCCGAAAGCGGCAATGCCGAGGCGTACGGCAAGTTCCATACGGATCTCTTCGACCCCGCGAACCAGCCCGCAGAACACGGCTCGGCCGACCACACCAATGAAGACCTGGCGCAGCTGGCGAAACAAGCCGGTGCACCGGATGATGCCGTGTCGTGCATCTCGAGCGGCACGAAGGTGAGCTCCGCGGGTGCCGACGCACAAGCCGCGAAGGCCGCCATGGCAGCCCTGGGAGGCAAGGGAACGCCTTCCGTCTTCAACGGCACCACCTCCGTCAACATCGGCGACAAGAACTGGGTTTCGAAGGTTCAGTAACGATCCTCGATCTGTACCCCCGCGGCTGGAGATTGTGGCCGCGGGGCAAGATCGGTGAGCTGGTACGCAAGGTGCTCGTGATTTGTTCGCGGTCGTCCCAATGGTGTAACTTCGTTCGAGCGGTCAGATGATGTGAACGCAAGCACGGGGCTATGGCGCAGCTGGTAGCGCACCACACTGGCAGTGTGGGGGTCAGGGGTTCGAGTCCCCTTAGCTCCACAACGGAAACCGTTGAATCCAAAAAGGATTCAACGGTTTCCTTCGTTTGACGACGATGATAGCTGTCCGGTCAGGTCGGCAGCTCCTTACCCGACTGCTCAGCCACCATGTATGCGGCGTACCAGTCAGGCCAGTCGT
>JBBSKP010000192.1:0-9113 GCA_038256175.1 Mycobacteriales bacterium | reverse complement strand
TGCACATCCAATCCGACACTCGTACGCTGATACATCACTGGGGCCTCCACATCTTGTGGCTCTACCGGCCAGGACCTACTCCTACCGGCAACCCACGGTTACATGTGTCGAGGCCCCAGCCCAGACCCTCATACCGTCTAACCTGGATACGTGCCCGACCCCTCGACATACCGACCAGCCCCCGGAAGCATTCCCGTCGAGCCTGGTGTCTATCGATTCCGGGATCAGCATGGCCGGGTGATCTACGTCGGCAAGGCGAAGAGCCTGCGTAGCAGGCTCAACTCCTACTTCGCGGACGTGTCGTCGCTGCACCCACGAACTCGGCAGATGGTGACAACGGCCGCCAGCGTCGAATGGACCGTTGTCGCCACCGAGGTCGAGGCGCTGCAGCTCGAGTACAACTGGATCAAAGAGTTCGATCCTCGATTCAACGTTCGGTATCGCGACGACAAGTCGTACCCGGTGCTCGCCGTCACTCTCAACGAGGAGTACCCGCGGCTGTTCGTCTACCGCGGTGCGCGGCGAAAGGGCGTTCGCTACTTCGGCCCGTACTCGCACGCGTGGGCGATCCGCGAGACGCTCGATCTCCTGTTGCGAGTCTTTCCGGCTCGCACCTGTTCTGCCGGTGTCTTCAAGCGGCACAACCAGATCGGTCGACCGTGTCTGCTCGGCTATATCGACAAGTGCTCGGCGCCATGTATCGGGCGGGTGTCGGCCGACGAGCATCGCCGCATTGTCGAGGACTTCTGCGATTTTCTCGCGGGCCGCACCGATCGGCTCGTGCGCGATCTGGAACACCGCATGCAGGAGGCGTCCGAACAGCTTGACTTCGAAACCGCCGCGCGCCTGCGTGACGACGTGGGCGCAGTTCGACGCGCACTCGAAAAACAAGCGGTCGTCCTCGGCAGCGGAACCGATGCCGATGTCGTTGCATTCGCGACCGACGATCTCGAAGCCGCAGTGCAGGTCTTTCATGTGCGCGGTGGTCGCGTTCGCGGACAGCGGGGCTGGGTAGTGGAAAAGGCAGGCGACGCAATTGAACCGGAGGTAGGAGACCTGTCCGGCGGCGATTTGCCAATTCTGGTCGAACAGTTCCTGACCCAGTTCTACGGCGAGCAGGCCGCCCTTGTCGGTGGCCAGAGCGACGAGGTCCAGCCGGGCGCTGTCGTTCCCCGCGAGGTGCTCGTTCCGGCATTGCCGAGGAACGCCGAGGAAGTGCAGCAATGGCTGTCGGTGTTGCGCGGTTCCGCGGTTCAGTTGCGCATTCCGCAACGTGGTGACAAGAAGGCGCTCGCCGAGACGGTTCAACGGAACGCGCAGGAATCTCTCGCGCAGCACAAGCTCAAGCGGGCGAGCGACTTCACATCGAGATCTGCCGCGCTCCAAGGGATTCAGGAAGCGCTCGATTTAGACACGGCGCCGCTGCGCATCGAGTGTGTGGACATCAGTCACGTACAGGGCACCGATGTGGTCGCCTCGCTCGTCGTCTTCGAGGACGGGTTGCCACGCAAGTCCGATTATCGCCATTACGCAATCAAGGAAGCTGCCGGCGATGGTCGCAGTGACGATGTTGCGAGTATCGCCGAGGTCACTCGTCGGCGATTCGTCCGCATGCGTCGCGACTTTGCGACCGGGGAGTTGGCGAATGGCGGTGCTGTCGACAGCCTCGCCCCTGAGGCCGCAATCGATCCGCAGACCGGCCGACCCCGCAAGTTCGCCTATCCGCCGAACCTGTACGTCGTCGACGGTGGTGCGCCGCAGGTTGCCGCCGCCGCCGAGGTACTCGACGAACTCGGCATCACCGATGTGGCGGTGATCGGGCTGGCGAAGCGGCTGGAAGAAGTCTGGTTGCCGGGGGAGAGCGACCCGATGATCTTGCCCCGCACCAGCGAGTCGCTCTACCTACTGCAGCGCGTCCGGGACGAGGCGCACCGTTTCGCGATCACGTTCCACCGCAGCAAACGTTCGCGGCGGATGACCGCGTCGGTGCTGGATTCGGTGCCCGGACTCGGCGAGGCCAGGCGGACTGCGCTCGTCTTGCATTTCGGTTCCGTCGCGCGGCTGAAGAAGGCCAGCGTCGAGGAGATCACCGATGTCCCCGGGATCGGTGTTGCGACAGCCAAGGCGGTACTGGCGGCATTGGAGTCGAGTGAGTCAACGGTGTAATCGTCGCGGTCGCAGCGGCCAGCCAGTTTGTGGCCATTCTCGCGAACCCGGGAAACGTATGCTGCCGCCATGGACAGCGCGCGTGAGATCGAGAATCTGCTCTACACCTACGCTGAGCGGATCGACCTCGGCAATCTCGACGGGGTGGCCCAGCTCTTCACGCACGCGACCATCTTCGGCCAGGAGAACGGTCCACCGGAGACGCAGTTCGTAGGCACGAGGGTGCGGCGAAGATGTACGGGATGTCGACCCGGCTCTACGACGACGGCTCTCCGAAGACCAAGCACATCGTCACGAACCCGATCATCCACGTCGACGACGAGGCCCGCACTGCCACCTGTCGCTCGTACTACAACGACACGTTCCAGGTCGTCGACGGCCGTTGGTGGTTCGCCACCCGGACCCTCTTCGTCGACCTGATGGGGGACCTAAGCCAGCACCTGAAGTGAGGACCAACAGGACGCCGCCACTTTCACCCGGGTCGGCGCACCCGCGATGAGCTTCTTGTTGAACTTCCCTCTGAACCGGCTCCTCTTGTGGCACTGTGGATTTACTGTGCACGCGTGACATGGCCCACGTGGGATTGATGACAACGCTAAGGTTGCTTCGAGGTAACCAGCACCGAATGGCTCGCGTTGAGTTCCCGCGCGAGCTGCGAGTGCCGAGACGAACAGGACGGTCGCGGTGAACCAGAACGCTCCCGACGAGCAGGACGTCGATGTCGTCGTCGTGACAGGGTTGTCCGGTGCGGGGCGGGGGACCGCGGGAAAGGTCCTCGAGGACCTGGGCTGGTACGTCGCCGACAACCTGCCGCCCGAATTGATCTCGCGCATGATCGATTTGGGCCGCGAGAGCGAGCCGAGCATCCGGCGTCTCGCAGTCGTCATGGATGTGCGCAGTCGCTTTTTCACGCCTGATCTCGGCGTGGTGATCAAGGAACTGGACACGCGCTCGGTGCGGACGCGGGTCCTGTTCCTCGAAGCATCCGATGAGGTCCTTGTCAGACGCTTCGGCTTCGCTCGCCGCCGTCACCCGCTGCAGAGTGAGAGTGCGGACGGCACCCTGTCCGCAGGCATCGCGGCCGAACGTCGGCAGCTCGCTCAGGTCAAGGCCAATGCAGATCTGGTGATCGACACGACCGCGCTGTCCATCCACCAGCTGCGCAGGAAGCTCGAGGAGGCATACGGCGGCGATCAGCCGGGCACAGTTCAGGTGACCGTGCAGTCGTTCGGATTCAAGCACGGCGTACCCATCGACGCAGACATCGTGTTGGATGTGCGTTTTCTTCCTAATCCGCACTGGATTCCGGAGCTGAGGGAACACACTGGGCAGCAGGCGGTGGTCCGTGATTTCGTGCTCTCGCGCGACGGCGCCGACGACTATCTGCGGACGGCTCACCACCTGGTCGTGCTCACGGCGACGGGTTACCGTCAGGAAGCGAAGCGGTACATGACGATTGCGGTTGGTTGCACCGGTGGGAAGCACCGCAGCGTTGCGATATCGGAGGCTTTGGCGGAATTGGTCAGTAAAGACGAAGGTTCGTCGGTGCGAGTCGTACACCGAGACTTGGGGCGCGAATGACAGCCGACGACGTGGTCGAACCGGGTACAGCCGCATTGCCCGACAAGCCCTCGATCGTCGCGCTCGGTGGCGGGCACGGGTTGTTCTCGACGCTGAGCGCCGCGCGCCGGTTGAGCCGCGACGTCACGGCAGTCGTGACGGTCGCCGACGACGGTGGGTCCTCGGGCCGCCTGCGCGCGGAGCTCGGCGTCATTCCGCCAGGCGACCTGCGGATGGCACTTGCCGCGCTGGCCGGCCCTGATGACGAAGTCGGCGTCTGGACCAAGACTGTTCAGCATCGGTTCCGCGGTACGGGCGCCCTCGCAGGTCACTCGGTCGGCAATCTGATCCTCGCGGGGCTCACCGAAGTCCTCGGCGATCCAGTCGCCGCGCTCGACGAACTCGCCCGCGTACTGCGGATCAACGGCCGGGTGCTGCCGATGTCGCCCATCGCGCTCGACATAGAAGCAGACGTCGCAGGACTCGAGTCCGACCCGCGAGCCAGCCGAAACATTCGAGGGCAGGTTGCCGTCGCGACTACCCCCGGTCAGGTTCGCCGGGTGCGGCTGATCCCATCCGATCCGCCTGCATGTCCACAGGCACTCACGGCCATCGACAATGCGGATCTGGTGGTACTCGGGCCCGGTTCCTGGTTCACGAGCGTGATCCCGCACATGTTGGTTCCGGAGTTGTTTGACGCGCTGATGACCACCCACGGCCGCAAGGTGCTCGTCCTGAATCTGGCGGCGCAGCCGGGAGAAACCGCAGGATTCTCCGCTGAGCGCCATCTACACGTATTGTCGCAACACGCACCGGGTTTCACCGTCGACTATGTCGTTGTGGACTCCGGCACCGTCCCCGAAGGTCGCGAGCGCGAACATCTGCAACGCGCGGCCGAACGGCTCGGTGCTCGGGTCAGCTATGCCGACGTCGCGGAACCCGGCACGCACAAGCATCACCCGGGCAAGCTCGAGGTGGCGCTGCAGCATCTGATTCGCGGGGGCGACAGTGTGCGGAGATCGGCGGATCACGTCGATACAGACGTCGGAGGGGACTTCGGTGCCAGCGCGGCGAGCATTCGCCCGGGTACCGGTGGAAAGGAGAGCGCCTCGTGGCGATGACAGCGGAAGTGAAAGACGAGCTCAGTCGACTCGTGATCACTCAGCAGAGCGCCCGCAAGGCAGAACTTTCTGCATTACTTCGGTTCGCCGGAGGTTTGCACATTGTGGGTGGCCGTGTGGTCGTCGAAGCGGAGGTCGACCTCGGGTCGATCGCGCGGCGACTACGGCGCGAGATATTCGAGCTCTACGGCTACGGGTCCGATGTCCATGTGCTCAGCGCGGGCGGCCTCCGGAAGAGTTCGCGCTATGTCGTGCGCGTCGCGAAGGAAGGCGAGGCCCTTGCGCGCCAGACGGGGCTGCTCGATGTTCGCGGACGTCCGGTTCGTGGCTTGCCCGCACAGGTTGTCGGTGGCAGCACCGTCGACGCCGAGGCAGCGTGGCGTGGCGCGTTCCTCGCTCACGGATCCTTGACCGAACCTGGTCGCTCGTCGGCGCTTGAAGTGAGCTGTCCCGGCCCAGAAGCGGCGTTGGCGCTGGTCGGAGCCGCTCGCCGGCTCGGGATCGCCGCAAAGGCACGCGAGGTCCGAGGTGCCGACAGAGTCGTCGTGCGCGACGGCGAAGCGATCGGCGCGTTGCTCACCCGGATGGGTGCACAGGACACGAGGCTGACCTGGGAGGAGCGCCGGATGCGGCGCGAAGTCCGGGCAACGGCAAACCGGCTGGCCAATTTCGACGATGCAAACCTGCGCCGGTCCGCACGAGCGGCGGTTGCCGCCGCTGCGCGTGTCGAGCGTGCATTGCAAATTCTCGGCGACGACGTTCCGGATCACCTCGCCGCGGCGGGAACATTGCGGGTCCAGCATCGCCAGGCATCGCTCGAGGAACTTGGTCAGCTCGCCGATCCGCCGATGACGAAGGACGCCGTCGCGGGCCGGATTCGTCGGTTGTTGTCGATGGCAGATCGCCGCGCTCGAGAGACCGGAATACCGGATACCGAGTCGGCCGTGACGGCGGAGCTGCTCGACGAGGCGTGATGGCTGACTAGCGCGTGGATGCGACTCCACACTCCACACTGCACAGGCGCGGAGCCGCCCATTAGGGTGGGAGTGAGACCCACGAAATTCATGACACGAAACCATAGGAGCGATCTGTGACGGTTCGGGTAGGCGTGAACGGCTTCGGTCGTATCGGACGTAACTTCTTCAGGGCGGTCGATGCGCAGAAGGCGCTCGGGACGACCGACATCGAGATCGTCGCGGTCAACGACCTCACCGACAACGCGACGCTCGCACATCTGCTCAAGTACGACTCGATTCTCGGGCGTCTGCCGTATGACGTCTCGCTCGACGGTGACGACACGATCGTGGTCGGCGACCAGCGGATTACAGCTCTCGCGCACCGCGGCCCGCTGAACGAACTGCCCTGGGGCGACCTCGGTGTCGACATCGTCGTCGAGTCGACGGGCATCTTCACCGACGCTGCAAAGGCCAAGGGTCACTTGGACGCCGGTGCCAAGAAGGTCATCATCTCTGCGCCCGCCAAGGGCGAGGACATCACCATCGTGATGGGTGTCAACGACGACAAGTACGACGGCAGCCAGAACATCATCTCCAACGCCTCGTGCACCACCAACTGCCTCGGCCCGATCGCCAAGGTCCTCGACGACGAGTTCGGCATCGTCAAGGGCTTGATGACGACGATCCACGCATACACCCAGGACCAGAACCTGCAGGACGCCCCGCACAGCGACCTGCGTCGCGCCCGCGCGGCGGCTCTGAACATCGTGCCCACCGGTACCGGCGCGGCCAAGGCCATCGGCCTTGTCCTCCCGCAGCTGCTCGGCAAGCTCGACGGCTACGCGCTCCGGGTGCCGATCCCCACCGGCTCGGTCACGGACCTCACCGCGCAGCTGCGCAAGTCGGCCACTGCCGACGAGATCAATGCCGCGATGAAGGCCGCAGCCGAGGGTCCCCTGAAGGGCATCCTCAAGTACACCGATGCGCCGATCGTGTCGTCCGACATCGTCACCGACCCGCACAGCTCGATCTTCGACTCGGGCCTGACCAAGGTGATCGACGATCAGGTCAAGATTGTGTCCTGGTACGACAACGAGTGGGGCTACTCGAACCGCCTCGCGGACCTCATCGGCCTCGTCGCCAAGTCGCTCTGAGGCGCCCGGTGACTGTAAAAACTTTGCAAAACCTGCTCGACGAAGGTGTTGAAGGCCGGGGCGTGCTTGTGCGCTCGGATCTCAATGTCCCGCTCGAGAACGGCGCGATCACCGATCCTGGGCGCATCATCGCGTCCGCACCGACACTGAAAGCGCTGGTCGAGGCCGGTGCCAAGGTGATCGTCACTGCACATCTCGGGCGTCCTACAGGAGCGGTCGATCCCGCTCTGTCATTGGCGCCGGTTGCCGCGAAGCTCGCTGAGGTTCTCGGTCGCAACGTTCAACTCGCAGGCGATGTCGTCGGCCAGGATGCCCTCGCTCGTTCCGAGGGCCTCACCGATGGTGATGTCCTGCTGCTGGAGAATATCCGCTTCGACCCGCGCGAGACCAGTAAGGACGACGCCGAGCGGGCCAAACTCGCCGCGGCGTTGGTCGAACTGGTCGGCGACGACGGCGCGTTCGTCTCCGACGGCTTCGGTGTCGTACACCGCAAGCAAGCGTCGGTGTACGACGTCGCCACGCTGCTGCCGTCCTACGCAGGCAACCTGGTTGCGGCTGAGGTCGAGGTGCTGGCCAAATTGACCGCCGATCCGGAACACCCCTACGCCGTGGTGCTGGGCGGCTCGAAGGTCTCCGACAAGCTCGCGGTGATCGAGGCGCTCGCGCCGCAGGTCGACACGCTGGTGATCGGTGGCGGCATGTGCTTCACCTTCTTTGCCGCACAAGGCTATTCGGTCGGAAACTCGCTCAAGCAAGACGAGATGATCGACACCTGCAAGGACCTGCTCGAACGGTTCGCCGATGTCATCCACCTGCCGAAGGACGTTATCGTCGCGGACAGCTTTTCAGCCGACGCCGAAATTGAGACCGTCGGTTCGCACGAGATCCCCGATGGTTGGATGGGCCTCGACATCGGTCCCGAATCGACCAAGCGTTTCAGCGCGGTTCTCGGTGCGGCGAAGACAATTTTCTGGAACGGCCCGATGGGCGTGTTCGAGTTCGAGAAGTTCGCGGCCGGCACCAAGGGCGTTGCCGAGGCAATCGTCGGCGCAACCGCCAAGGGCGCATTCAGCGTGGTCGGGGGTGGCGATTCTGCTGCTGCCGTTCGAGCGCTAGGACTGCCTGACGACGGTTTCTCGCATATTTCCACTGGTGGCGGTGCCTCTCTTGAATACCTCGAAGGCAAAGAGCTCCCCGGCATCACAGCACTCGAGAGTGGTGAGTGATCGTGGCACGTAAACCGCTCATCGCGGGCAACTGGAAGATGAACCTCAACCATCTCGAGGCGCTTTCGCTGGTGCAGAAGATCGCGTTCTCGCTTCCGGCGAAGTATTTCGAAAAGGTCGACGTGACGGTGATTCCGCCGTTCACCGACCTTCGTAGCGTGCAGACGCTCGTCGAAGGCGACAAGTTGCTGCTCACCTACGGTGCGCAGGACGTATCGGCGAAGGATTCGGGCGCATACACCGGCGAGATCAGTGGCTCGATGTTGGCCAAGCTCGGTTGCACGTTTGTCGTCGTCGGACACTCAGAGCGGCGCACGCTGCACGGTGAAGACGATGCGACCGTGCTCGCCAAGGCGAAGGCTGCGTTGAAGTACGGGCTGACACCGATTGTCTGCATCGGCGAGGGCCTCGAGATTCGCGAAGCCGGTGACCAGGTCGAATACAACCTCGAGCAGCTCCGCGGTTCGTTGAAGGGGCTCTCGGCAGAAGACATCTCCAAGGTCGTCATTGCCTATGAGCCGGTGTGGGCGATCGGTACCGGGCGGGTCGCGACGCCGTCCGACGCGCAGGAAGTATGCGGGGCAATTCGCAGCGAGCTCGCGAAGCTTGCGTCGGACGAGGTCGCGGCGGGTGTTCGCGTTCTGTACGGCGGATCGGTGAATGCGAAGAACGTCGGCGAGATCGTCGCGGAGACCGACGTCGACGGTGCGTTGGTCGGCGGTGCCTCGCTCAAGGGTGACGAGTTTGCCCAGCTCTCAGCAATAGCCGCAGGCTGGTAGGCACCTTCGGTGCTCGTGAGTTGATGATGCCCTTGCGTGCGCCCCTGCCGGGGTGAAAATGGGGTGTGGTCGTCTTGCGAGGTCGAAGGACTTTGGTCCGGTCGAGGCCGGTCGTGAGTTTGAACCCTGGGAGCCTGTCGAGGGGCGCTGC
>JBBSKP010000191.1:0-9119 GCA_038256175.1 Mycobacteriales bacterium | reverse complement strand
GTCGGCCGTACCGAGGATGCCAAGAGCGGCAAGCTGAAGCCCGCCCTGTGGGTCCTGCCGACCGACACCGCAGGATTCGAGTACAAGCCGATCGAGATGGAACTCCAGATTCCCGATCGCCAGTTCCTGCTGTTCCTCGACGACGTTCGGCTGCCCGCCGATTCATTGGTCGGCTCCGAAGATGCTGCGCTGATGCAACTGTTCGCCGGACTCAATCCGGAACGGATCATGGGAGCGGCACTGTCGATCGGCATGGCCCGGCTCGCGCTCGGTAAGGCTGTCGATTACGTCAAGGAGCGGACGGTCTGGAAGACGCCGATCGGCGCGCATCAGGGCATCGCGCATCCGTTGGCGCAGATCAAGATCGAGACCGAGCTCGCCAAGTTGATGATGCAGAAGGCCGCCACGCTCTATGACGCGGGCGACGACTGGGGTGCAGCGGAGGCGGCCAACATGGCCAAGTACGCGGCGGCCGAGGCGAGCATCAAAGCGGTCGATCAGGCGATCCATTCGCTCGGCGGCAACGGCCTCACGTCCGAATACGGACTCGCCCAGATGCTCAACGCGTCGCGGATCGCACGCATCGCTCCGGTCAGTCGCGAGATGATTTTGAACTTCGTCGCACAGTCCTCGCTGGGGCTGCCCAAGTCGTACTGATTCGGTCCGACCGATATGCAAGGAGTGAGATGACCGACCCCGCACCGCCGTACGTCCGCTACGAGGTCGACGGCGCTTTCGCGACCATCACCCTCGATTCACCGCACAACCGAAACGCCATCTCGCTGCGGTTGCTCGACGAACTGCGTAGTGCGCTGCGTAGTTCGGCTGCGGATCCGGCGGTGCGGGCCGTTGTTCTGACCCACACCGGGGGCACCTTCAGTGCGGGTGGGGACCTTTCCGAGGCAGGGTCCAGCGGGCGCAACCCGGCGGAGTTGCTGCAGGAGAGCACCCGCAATATGGCGTCGTTGCTTCGCGAGATCGTCAGCCATCCAAAGCCGGTCATCGCGAAGATCGATGGGCACGTTCGCGCAGGTGGGATGGGCATCGTGTGCGCCTGCGATCTCGCCGTCGCGGGCCCGAAGAGCACGTTCGCACTCACCGAAGCCCGTATCGGAGTTGCTATTTCGATCATTTCGCTGACGGTGCTGAACCGGCTGAGCGCACGGGCGGCGAGTCGCTACGTCCTGACAAGCGAGACATTCGGCCCAGCGGAAGCAGAGGCGAACGGGCTGATTACGATTGCGGCGCAGGAAACGTCGGATGCGGTTGCGGGCCTGCTCGAGCAGTTCGGCAAGGCATCGCCGCAAGGTCTCGCGGAGTCCAAGCGGCTCCTCACTCGCGAGCTACTCGCGGCCTTCGACACCCATGCCGATGATCTTGCAGCTCTGTCGGCTCGGCTCTTCGTCTCCGACGAGGGGCGTGAAGGAATAACTGCGTTCCTGCAGCGGCGCCAACCGTCGTGGGCGCTCTAGAAGGAGGCGCACGTGGCAATCGTGGTTGAGCCGAAGCAAGATCGCAGCCGGGCGACCCGATCACGGTTGCTCGAAGCCACGATCGACACACTCGCGGTGCAGGGCTGGAGCGCGACGACTGTCAGCGTCGTCGCGTCGAGAGCCGGCGTATCGCGCGGTGCCGCCCAGCATCACTTTCCCACTCGGGAGGACCTGATCACGGCAGCGCTCGAGCACATGTTCGATCTTCGGATGGAAAGCGTTCGGCAGGAGACGAAGGCACTACCGCGTGGTCTCGGGCGGACCGAAGCGGTTGTCACGAGGATGGTCGACTACTACGCCAGCAATGTGTTCAAAGCGGCACTGCAGGTCTGGACGGCGGCCGCCGCGGATCCTGCGCTGAAGGCTCGGATCCTGCCGCTCGAGGAACGTTTCGGACGGTCCGCTCACCGGGTTGCCATCGAACAGCTCGGTGTCGACGACGGGGACAAGACGACTCGGCGGTTGGTACAGGCGACGCTCGACTTGGCGCGCGGGTTGGGGCTCGCGGACGTGCTCCACGACGACTCGAAGCGGCGCCGAGAGATTGTGCGTGCGTGGGCTGCTCAGCTCGACACGGTGCTCGCTGAGCGCTTCCCTCGAGCCGTACGCCCACGACGTCGGTAGAGTCGGCGTGTGCGAACAATGCTGGGGGCCGGAGCTGCGGTAGCTGTTGCGCTGCTGCTTGCCGGGTGTGGCAGTGACGGTAGTGGCGATGCCGAGCCGACGCAGGGCCCACCTGGACAAAGTAAACCGTCCACCGCGGGACCGTTCTTCGGTGAATGCGGCTCGGTAACCGATGACGAAGTTCTGAAGGCCGTTGCGCTTCCGCAACTGCCGGTCGTCACGCGTAACTCCGTGGGCTGTGTCTGGGAGACCGGCGGCATCTTCGGTCCCAGTGTCAGCTTCTCGTGGTACCGGGGTAGCCCGATCGGCCGCGAGGCCGCGGGATCCGGGTTGATCGGCCGACCGCCGCAGAAGATCGAGATCGACGGACACCCGGGTTTCGAAGGCTCCTCCGGCGCCGAGTTGTGTGAGATCGGCGTTCAGTACGGCGACGACTTCTTCCACTGGTCGGTGACCTACGCCGACACTCCGCCTACAGCGGACGTGTGCGGGGTAGCAAAAGGTCTTGCACAACTGACTGCATCGAGGACGAAGTGACGACTCCTGGGCGGAACTGGCGGCGTGCGACGCCTGTCCTGGTCGCGGCGACAGCGGCCGCGGCGATGCTCGCCGGCTGTGGCAACACGATCACGGGCACGCCTTCTCCTGCAGGCTCCGTGGGTACCAACGAGAAGTTCCGCAACCTGCTGACCGAATGCGACGCCGTCAACGATCAGCAGATCGCAGACGCCGTCGGCGGCAACTCGATCGAGCGGGGGTTCTTCGGCGCAATTTGCCGATGGGATGTGGGCGGTCCGATCGGGAACGTCAAGGTGACGTTCAACTGGTTCGAGTCCGGCTCGCTCGACGTCGAACGGACGACACTCGAGAAGCTGAAGTACTCGACGAAAGACGTCACCATCGAAGGTCGACGGGCGATCCAAGCGCAACCACCGAACGATCCGGATTCGTGTGGTGTGACCGCGGGGGCACCCGATCAAGGAATCATCGGCTGGTGGGTGCAGTACCGCCCGGGATCGTCGCACCCCGATCCGTGCGCCGCTGCGACGAAGCTTGCCGAGCTGACCTTGAATCTCAGCCGCTAGCATCGACTGACCGACACCCAGGTGAGACGGCACGTGGAGTGATGAAAACGGCCCGCTTTGACCCTGGGGTGAGCCGACGGGTATCGTGGATCGCTGTGCCCGGACCATGCGGGCAGGTTTGTGTGCAATGCGAAGGCCAGCGAGAGCGGCTGACTATCTAGTCGTGCCCTGAAAGTGACATTCCGTCGCTTCGCTCGACCTGGGCCTCGGATGCGCGCGACACGCCCGACCTCGTGATGCGAGGCGGGGCGTTCGACCAAAACAGCTCGACGACAAGACCGAATAACCAACACTGCGTCAACTAAAGAGGAAAGCCGGTACATGCCAACCATCAACCAGCTGGTCCGCAAGGGCCGCACCGACAAGGTCGCGAAGCTCAAGACCGCGGCACTGAAGGGAAGCCCCCAGCGCCGCGGTGTGTGCACTCGCGTGTACACCACCACCCCCAAGAAGCCGAACTCTGCGCTTCGTAAGGTCGCGCGTGTCCGCCTGACCACCTCGGTCGAGGTCACGGCATACATCCCCGGTGAAGGCCACAACTTGCAGGAGCACTCGATGGTGCTCGTCCGCGGCGGTCGCGTGAAGGACCTCCCCGGTGTTCGCTACAAGATCATCCGCGGCTCACTGGACACGCAGGGCGTGAAGAGCCGCAAGCAGGCTCGCAGTAAGTACGGCGCCAAGAAGGAGAAGAGCTGATATGCCACGGAAGGGGCCCGCACCCAAGCGTCCGCTGATCAACGACCCGGTTTACGGGTCGCCGCTGGTTACCCAGCTGGTCAATAAGATCCTGCTCGACGGCAAGAAGTCGACTGCAGAACGCATCGTTTACGGCGCGCTCGAGCAAGCACGCGAGAAGACCGGTACCGATCCGGTCGTCACCCTCAAGCGCGCGCTCGACAACGTCAAGCCCTCACTCGAGGTCAAGAGCCGCCGCGTCGGTGGAGCCACCTACCAGGTGCCCGTCGAGGTTCGGCCCGGCCGTTCCAACACGCTGGCACTGCGCTGGTTGGTCACGTTCTCCCGCGCCCGTCGTGAGAAGACGATGGTCGAGCGACTTGCGAACGAGCTTCTCGATGCCAGCAACGGCCTTGGAGCTGCAGTGAAGCGTCGCGAGGACACACACAAGATGGCCGACGCAAACAAGGCGTTCGCGCACTACCGCTGGTGATGACAACGCCGAAACGGGCACTCTCGTGCTCGTTTGGGCGTTGACTACATCGAGTCCCAGAACGAGAACTACTAGCTAACGAGCGGGGAAGAATCCTGTGGCACAGGACGTGCTCACCGACCTGAACAAGGTCCGCAACATCGGCATCATGGCTCACATCGATGCCGGTAAGACCACCACAACCGAACGCATCCTCTTCTACACCGGTATCAGCTACAAGATCGGTGAGGTCCACGACGGCGCAGCCACCATGGACTGGATGGAGCAGGAACAGGAACGCGGCATCACGATCACGTCGGCTGCCACGACCTGCTTCTGGAACGACAACCAGATCAACATCATCGATACGCCCGGCCACGTCGACTTCACAGTCGAGGTCGAGCGGTCCCTGCGTGTGCTGGACGGTGCCGTCGCTGTATTCGACGGTAAAGAAGGTGTCGAGCCGCAGTCCGAGCAGGTATGGCGGCAGGCCGACAAGTACGACGTTCCGCGCATCTGTTTTGTCAACAAGATGGACAAGCTGGGCGCCGACTTCTACTTCACCGTGCAGACCATCAAGGATCGTCTTGGTGCGAAGCCGCTGGTCATCCAGCTGCCGATCGGCGCTGAGGACACCTTCGAGGGCATCGTCGACCTGATCGAGATGAACGCCAAGGTGTGGCGTGGCGAGACCAAGCTCGGCGAAGAATATGCCGTGATCGAGATCCCGGAAGAGCTGCAGGAGCTTGCGGAGCAATACCGCACCGAGCTGCTCGAGACCGTGGCCGAGTCCGACGAAGCGCTGTTGGAGAAGCACTTCAGTGGCGAGGAACTCACGATCGACGAGGTCAAGACGGCCATCCGCAAGATGACGGTCAACTCTGAGCTCTACCCGATCTTGTGTGGTTCGGCGTTCAAGAACAAGGGCGTGCAGCCCATGCTCGACGCCGTCATCGACTACCTGCCTTCACCGTTGGACGTCGAGGCCACAACCGGCCACGTGCCCAACCACGAGGAAGAGTTGATCACGCGCAAGCCCGACGCCACCGAGCCTTTCGCAGGCTTGGCGTTCAAGGTTGCGACGCACCCGTTCTTCGGCAAGCTGACCTACGTTCGCGTGTACTCGGGCAAGGTCGACTCCGGTGCCCAGGTCATCAACTCGACCAAGGGCAAGAAGGAGCGTCTGGGCAAGCTGTTCCAGATGCACTCCAACAAGGAGAACCCGGTCCCGACCGCGAGCGCCGGCCACATCTATGCCGTGATCGGTCTCAAGGACACGACGACAGGCGACACGCTCTGCGATCCGCAGAACCAGATCGTTCTCGAGTCGATGACCTTCCCGGACCCGGTCATCAACGTCTCGATCGAGCCGAAGACCAAGTCCGACCAGGAGAAGCTCGGTACAGCTATCCAGAAGCTGGCCGAAGAAGACCCGACGTTCTCGGTCAAGTTGGACGAGGAGACCGGTCAGACCGTCATCGGCGGCATGGGCGAGCTCCACCTCGACATCCTTGTCGACCGTATGCGTCGCGAGTTCAAGGTCGAGGCCAACGTCGGCAAGCCGCAGGTGGCCTACCGCGAAACGATCACCAAGATGGTCGAAAAGCACTCGTACACCCACAAGAAGCAAACGGGTGGTTCGGGTCAGTTCGCGAAGGTCATCATCAACGTCGAGCCGTTCAAGGGCGAAGACGGTGCGCACTACGAATTCGAGAACAAGGTCACTGGTGGCCGCGTTCCGAAGGAGTACATCGGCTCGGTCGACGCTGGTGCGCAGGATGCCATGCAGTACGGCGTTCTTGCCGGCTACCCGCTGGTCGACGTGAAGGTCACCCTCACTGACGGTGCCTACCACGACGTCGACTCGTCCGAAATGGCGTTCAAGATTGCCGGTTCGGCTGCGTTCAAGGAAGCGGCTCGCAAAGCGGGTCCCGTCATCCTCGAACCGCTGATGTCCGTCGAGGTCACGACACCCGAGACATACATGGGTGACGTGATCGGCGACCTCAACTCCCGCCGTGGCCAGATCCAGGCCATGGAGGAACGCAGTGGAGCACGTGTCGTCAAGGCACTTGTCCCGCTGTCTGAAATGTTCGGCTACATCGGAGACCTTCGGTCGAAGACTCAGGGCCGGGCGAACTACTCGATGGTGTTCGATTCCTACGCAGAAGTTCCGTCGAACGTCTCGAAGGAAATCATCGCGAAGGCGACCGGCGAGTAGAACACGGGGCGAGCTGCAATTGCTCGCCCCAACCGGCGCTAGTACGACCCAGGTCAACCACGACCGAAGTAATCAACCGCACTGCTGCAAACTGCAAGCACCAATAAGTCCAGGAGGACACCACAGTGGCGAAGGCGAAGTTCGAGCGGACGAAGCCGCACGTCAACATCGGGACCATCGGTCACGTTGACCACGGCAAGACGACGCTGACAGCAGCAATCACCAAGGTTCTGCACGACAAGTACCCCACTCTCAACGAGAGCTTCGCCTTCGATCAGATCGACAAGGCTCCCGAAGAGAAGGCTCGTGGTATCACGATCAACATCTCGCACGTCGAGTACCAGACGGAGAAGCGTCACTACGCTCACGTCGATGCTCCTGGTCACGCCGACTACATCAAGAACATGATCACCGGCGCGGCTCAGATGGACGGCGCGATCCTGGTTGTTGCCGCCACCGACGGCCCGATGCCCCAGACGCGTGAGCACGTGCTGCTCGCCCGTCAGGTCGGCGTGCCTTACATCTTGGTCGCGCTGAACAAGGCCGACATGGTCGACGACGACGAGATCATCGAGCTCGTCGAGATGGAGGTCCGCGAACTGCTGGCAGCCCAGGAATTCGACGAGGATGCCCCGGTCATCAAGGTCTCCGCACTCAAGGCGCTCGAGGGCGACGAGAAGTGGGCCGAGAGCATTGTCGAGCTCATGCAGGCCGTCGACGACTCGGTTCCGGACCCGGTCCGCGAAACCGAGAAGCCGTTCCTGATGCCCGTCGAGGACGTTTTCACGATCACAGGTCGTGGCACCGTCGTCACCGGTCGTATCGAGCGTGGTTCGGTCAAGGTGAACGAGGAAGTCGAGATCGTCGGCATCAAGCTGACCTCGACCAAGACCACGGTCACGGGTATCGAGATGTTCCGCAAGCTGCTCGACTCGGGCGAGGCCGGCGACAACGTTGGTCTGCTGGTTCGTGGCATCAAGCGTGAGGACGTCGAGCGTGGCCAGGTTGTGGTCAAGCCCGGCACCACCACGCCGCACACCGAGTTCGAGGGCCAGGCGTACATCCTGAACAAGGAAGAAGGCGGCCGTCACACGCCGTTCTTCAACAACTACCGTCCGCAGTTCTACTTCCGTACGACTGACGTGACTGGCGTTGTGACCCTGCCCGAGGGCACCGAGATGGTTATGCCCGGTGACAACACCGAGATGACTGTCAAGCTGATCCAGCCGGTCGCCATGGACGAGGGTCTGCGTTTCGCGATTCGTGAAGGTGGCCGCACCGTCGGCGCCGGTCGTGTCGTGAAGATCATCAAGTAAGTCCGCATTGAAGAGGCGCCGGGTCCCATCAGGGGCCCGGCGCCTTTTGCGTTCGCATTCGGCGACTTCGCAGACCTTGCTGGTACTTCGCAAAAGCTTCAGTCGGCTGCAGGATTTGCGAAGTACCAAGAGCGTGTGCGAAGTCAGATACGCGGTGTCGGTATCCAGGATCCGACCCGTTGCGCCCGCTGCGCAGCCCGGGCCGCGGACTGGATGCGTGCGATCAGGCGTTCAGGATTGTCGAGGTCTTCCCAAGTGAACCGCACGACTATCCAACCGAGTGCGCGTAGCCGGTCCTCGCGAATCTTCTCTGCGATCACGACTTCTTCAGGTGTACGGCGACCCCGTAATTCGTTCTGGTACTTCACCATTCCGTCGAATTCGCAGATGACGCCGAGTTCCTCGAACAGGAAGTCGACGCGCGCGACCAATTCGCCGTCATCGGTGAATACGCTCGCCTGAAGTTCGGGTGCGGGTAGCCCGCCTCGATAAAACGCGACCCGGCTGCGCGATTCGCCAACACTTTCGCTGCGCCCATCCAGGAAGTCGACGACCTTCGCGGCAGCCTTGCATCCTGGCCGTCGCTTGGCGCGATGCAGGTGCTCGCGTAGTTCCGCTGCCGTCGTCAATCCTTGGTGTAGCGCTGAGTCTCCGATCGCGACTGCCTGCTCGAACGGTTCCGTACGCGCGAGGTCGATGACCGTCCTCGGCGGCGTCGTCACTCGAATACCGTTGACGACAGTGATCTCGTCGGGCTCGAGCTGAGCTGAATGAACAATTACTTTGGTTCCCACGCGTCCTCCATTGGTTCGGTTTCTGGTCAGGTGCACCCGGCCGAGGGCGACGGCCCACAGCGGCATTTCATGGACGACTCCGGCCGATGAGTTACTCACAACCGCGGAATCGGAGCTCGTGTCTGCCACTGCTCGCGTCAATACGAGGTGTCGTTGCTCGACTGTGAGCCCTGCACCGGATGCGCCGATGTACTGCCCACGCGTGATGCGTCGCCAGTCGCCGCCCCGGCACAGCTTTCGGAGATCGACATCGGTGAGCCCGGATTCCAAGGCCGACTGACGCGAGATCGGTTGCTGATCGTCCACTCGATGAGCATGCGGCTCCCGTACCGTTATTCGGCCGCCACTTTGCCGAATGTGGATAACTCGCGGGCTGTGGATAGATTCCGGTACGTCCGCACCAGTTCGCCGAGTGTGCACCTACCGTCGGAGTCTCTCG
>JBBSKP010000190.1:0-9134 GCA_038256175.1 Mycobacteriales bacterium | reverse complement strand
GTGGCCTTATGCAGTCGTTCGATCATCCGGACTGTTTCTTCGGCGCGTGCCAGATCGATGTCAGCACAGATGACTTCGCCACCGCGCTTCGCCAGTTCGAGTGCGATCGCGCGCCCGATACCGCTGCCGGCGCCGGTCACGACGGCCTTCGCCTCGCGAGACGGTGGTTTCTTCGTTGTTCCGAATCCCAGCATGGTCAGCTCACCTGTTCCGTTATGAATGCATCTTGGTTGTGTAGGGCTTTGGCGACAAAGTTCGCCGCGCGCGCCAGGGCATGGGCGGCTTCGGGGATCAGGAATGGCAGCGCCTGAAATACATGCATCTGCCCCGGCCATATTTCGAGTTCGCACTCACCGCCCGCCTCGGTGATGATTTGCTGGAGGTAGCGGGCGTCGGCACTGAGCATTTCCGCACCACCGGCTTGCACGAGTACAGGCGGCAGTGCCGTCACGCCTGCGAGGTCCAGCCGCAGGCGGGGCCCATCCTCAGGTTGGCCGTCGGTGTAGAGGTCCACGAGTTTGCGGGCGCCCTTCGCAGTGATCATCGGATCCTTGCGCTGGCGTTCCTGTATGGCGGCGAGACCGAAGGTGAGGTCGATCAACGGCGAGAACAACACGACTGCGGCGGGCTGTGGCGCACGCGTTCGCGCGTTGTCGATCAGCAGGTCGATCGCTAGATGTCCACCGGCGGAGTCGCCGGCAACCACGATGTCTGTCGCATCGAATCCCTGCGCGAGCAACCACCGATAACCCGCTTCGACGTCGTCGGCGGCTGCGGGAAACATGTGCTCGGGCGCGAGCCGGTAGTCGGTCAGAAACACCGGCAATCCGGTTGCTCGCGACAACCGCGATGCGAGGCCGCGATGGGAACGGGCTGAGCAGATTACATATGCGCTGCCGTGCAGGTAGTAGACCGCGCGGCCCGTGTGCTCGACGCCGGGAGCGCGAACCCACTCGCCGACGACGGCGCCCTCACGTATCGGTGTCACCTGGGTTCCGCGCAAGGGCGGTCCGAAGATTCCCATCGACGTTGCGACCAATGTGCGCGTGAACCACACACCTGCCCTGTTCAGCGGTACCGCACCGGAGATCGGGCGCAGGGCGAGCGACGTCACTGTGGCGGTCAGCACCGACCGCACGGAGGGACGTCGCGGCACTGGCCGGGCAGTCTTGGTGGAAACCTCGTTGTTTGCCATGTTCGATAGGATCATTCATTGATGCGCCATTTGTCAATGGTCTATAGTTCACTGGCAAGGTAGTCGTAGCGGCTACGACGTCAGCGGCACACGGCCGATGCAACGGAACAGAGGAACACGATGACGACCCTCGACAACGCTCGGGACGCAGTCGGCCCCGCCGCCTTCAGTCTCGAGATCCTCGACGTACATCGCCCGACCGCCGATGCGGTCTCCATTTCGTTCATCGCGCCGGAAAGTCTCGATGTGGAGTGGAACTACCAGCCGGGGCAGTTCCTGACCCTCGAGATTCCGAGCGACCGCACTGGGTCGGTGTCACGCTGTTACTCGCTGTCGAGCGCTCCCAGCTGGGATCGTTTCCCGACGGTGACGGTGAAGCGCACTGTTGACGGCTATGCGTCGAACTGGTTGTGCGACAACGCAAAGACCGGAATGACCATCCGATCGCTGGCTCCTGCAGGAACATTCGTCCCGCGCTCGTGGGACCGTGACTTCGTGTTGTGCGCCGCAGGCAGCGGGATCACCCCGATTCTGTCGATCGTCAAGACGGCACTCGCTGAGCACACGAATTCGGTGAGCCTGATCTATGCCAACCGCGACCAGGAATCGGTGATCTTCGCCGAAGAACTTGCCGCGTTGGTGCAGCGGTACCCGGACCGGCTGACAGTGCAGCACTGGCTCGAATCGAGTTCGGGATTGCCGACCGCGGAGGATCTCAGCACCTACGTGACTGCGGGCGACAGCGAAGCGTACTTGTGCGGCCCCGCCCCCTTTATGGAGGTCGCCGAACATGGCCTCCTGCTGGCGGGGGTGGCACGCGAACACATCCATCGGGAAGTATTTCGCTCGCTCACCTCGAACCCGTTCGACAACACTCCACGGCCGAAAGCTCCGCAGGCCGACGTAAGTGGATCGCGAATCGTGACGGCGAGCGTCGAGTTGGAGGGCGAAACTCATTCGATCGAGTGGCCGGAAGACACCGTGCTGCTCGATGTCCTCCTCGACAAAGGTCTCGATGCGCCCTACGTCTGTCGCGAGGGTTCTTGCGGCGGCTGTGCGTACAAGCTCACAACGGGAGAAGTAAAGATGCTGGTCAACGACACTCTCGACAGCTACGAGCTCAAGCGCGGTGTTCGGTTGGCATGCCAGTCCATACCGATCAGCGACACCATCGAAGCGTGCTTCGAATGACCGACCCCATAGCCCAGCTCACCGCAGCGCTCGGCACCGAACCCCCGGCATCCGTTGTCGACCTACCACCTGGAACTGTGACCTTCTTGGTCGAAGCGATCGCCGCCGCGAAGCGCGCGCAGCGCGAGTCCATGGCCGAGGTCCTCGAGCAGTCGCTGAAGGCTGTTCCATATCCGCTCCGCGGAGTGGTCAAGTCGGTGTTGCGCGGATGAGCGCCCCGACGAACACGCCTGCGACCGCCCTGCCGCGATTGGCACGCGTTCTGGGCCTTCCCGTGGAATCACTGCCCCCGCTGGACGCGCTCGCCGACAACGACCTCGAGACACTGACAGTTCTCGTTACCCGGGCCGTCTCCGATCACGACAACGAGATGTTCGCCCGCACGGCAGCGCTCGCGAAGATATTGCCGGGCCCTGTTGCGGGGAAGATCGCAGAACGTGTATTGCCTGCCGCGCTTGCCGCCCGCATCGCCGAACATCTCGAACCGCGCCGCGCAGCCATGCTGGTGAGCACGGTTTCGGTTGGCTATCTCGCCGACGTCGCGGTCGCACTCGACCCACAACGAGCTGTCGCAGTGATTTCCGGGATTGCCATTGACCGCATCCGGCTCGTGGCAATCGAGCTGTTTCGTCGCGACGACCTTGCGGCTATGGCTGCCTTCGTCGATGCGGTATCCGACGACGCACTTTTTGCCGCTCTCGATGTGGCCAGCGGAGACCAACTGCTGCGGATCGGTCCGATGCTGGTGTGGTCACCTCGCGTGGAAGCCGTACTCGATCAGGTCGACGACCATCACCTCGATGCGGTGCTTACCGCGGCGATCCCCGAGCAGCGCTGGGCCGAGGCCGCACATCTGCTCGGTAAGGTGCCCGATTCGACGCGGCAGAGGATCGCGGCCCGGATCGCCGTCGCGCAGCAGCCGGTCCGAGACGCACTCGAGCAGGCAGCTGCGAGTGGCGTCCTACCGAAGCCGCTGTACGACACCCTCGTATGACCTAGGTGCCGAGCCTCTGCAGCCGGTCGATCCCTGCGGACAACGTTTCGTCTCGCTTGCAGAACGTGAAGCGCACCAAGCTGTTCCAGCTGTCCTTGTTGTCGGCGAACACGCTCACGGGCACCGCTGCGACGCCGATCCGTTCCGGTAGCGCGCGGCAGAATGCGAGCGCGTCCGTCTCGCCGAAAGGTGTGATGTCGGCGCACACGAAGTAGCTCCCTTCGCTGCGCTTGACCCCGAAACCGGCTGCAGCCAACGCTTTCGACAGCCGGTCGCGTTTTCCTTCTAATTCGTCGCGCAGCCCACCGATCCAGGGTTGCTCATGGGTGAGGGCGTGGGCAACGGCGGGTTGGAACGGGCCACCGGCTACGAATGTCATGAATTGCTTGGCTGCCCTGATTCCGTCGATCAGCTCGGCCGGTCCGCACGCCCATCCAGTCTTCCAGCCGGTGCAACTGAAAGTCTTTGCCGCGCTGGAGATGACAATCGTTCGTTCGAACATGCCGGGCAGTGTCGACAGTGACACGTGCGTGTGCCCGTCGAAGGTGAGGTGCTCGTACACCTCGTCGGTCAACACCAAAAGATCGTGCTCGCAAGCGATCTCGGCTATCCCGGCGAGTTCCTCGGCAGCCAGCACGGTCCCCGTCGGATTGTGCGGTGAATTCACCACGATCATCCGGGTGTTCGGTGTGATCGCTGCGCGGAGCCCGTCGAGGTCGACGGCATATCCGTCGCCGTCGGAAATCAACGACGCTGTCCGACGCACCGCTCCGGCGAGCGCGATCGCGGCCGCATAGGAGTCGTAGTACGGCTCGATCAGCACCACTTCCTCGCCGGGCTCCACCAACCCGAGGATTGCTGCGCTGATCGCCTCGGTCGCGCCGACGGTGACAAGGACCTGGTCGGCGGGGTCGTACTCGGTGCCGTACCGCTGTGCTCGGTCATGCGCAATCGCCTCGCGCAGCACCGACATCCCGCGCCCCGGTGGGTACTGATTAAGTCCGTCGGCGATCGCGTGCTGCGCGGCCACCAGCATCGACGCGGGCCCGTCGGCATCGGGAAATCCCTGGCCCAGGTTGATCGCGTCATGGGCTACCGCAAGCTCGGTCATTTCGGCGAAAATGGTCGAAGCGAACGGTCTGAGGCGCTCTACGGTGCGTGATCGGCGGGGCCCAGGCATAACGCACACCGTAGTTGACGGTCACGTTTGCGCGGGCTGCGTCGTCTAGATGTCAGAAGGCCGCAGCGGGCGGCCGAGGATTACGAGGAGACCGACATGGCACGCATTGCCGCTGTATCGCCCGAAGAAGCCAGCCCACTGGTGAAGCTCGCGTACCGCTACGCTGCCAAGCGCTTCGGCGAGGTTCCGGAGCCATTCGCGATTGCGGCCAACCACAAGAAACTGTTCTTCGCCACAGCCGTCGCAGAGACCGCCGCCGAAAAGGCGTCGACGGTGCTGCCTGCGAATATCCGCGAGATTGCTGTTTATCGCACGGCGTGGACCGTCGGCTGTTCATGGTGTGTCGATTTCGGGTCGATGTTGATGCGGCTCGACGGACTGGACATGGACCGGTTGAAGGACATCGGCGACTACGCGACCTCGCCCTTGTACAGCGAGGACGAGCGGGCGGCGATCGCGTACGCCGACGCAATGTCGTCGACGCCGATGGATGTCACCGATGAGCAGGTTGCCGACCTCGAACGCCGATTCGGGCGCGACGGAGTGGTCGAGCTCACCTTCCAGATCGCCCTCGAGAATCAGCGGGCGCGGATGAATGCGGCGCTCGGTATCACCGAGCAGGGATTCAACACCGGCGACGCCTGCCGGGTGCCGTGGGCAGACGACGCGGCGGAGCAGGTCACGAAAGCCTGACGCCCGTCAGCTTCGCCGGGTTCGCGATGTCGTATGCGCCGATCACACGACCATCGCGAACCGTGAAGCCCATGGCCCGCGCCGCAAAACCGGGGTGGTCGGCGTCGCCGGGCGAGGAATTCACGTAGAGGCCCAACTGGCCGTTCACGCTCGCTGGCGCAAACTGCGCCATCTGCTCGATACCGTATTTGCGGATCAAACCGAGGAAGAACCGAGCGATCTTGTCGGGGCCCTTGATCACATTGATCGCGGTACTCGTCGTCCCGCCGGCATCGCCGATCAGCACGGCATCCGGATGTAGAGCTGCCACAACGGCTTTGACGTCGCCACTGGCCATCGCGGTCAGGAAGCGAGCGACAGCCTCTTCGTGCTCGTCGTTCGGCACCGGCACCGAGGCGGTGGAAATGGCCTTGCGAGCCCGCGAGGCCAGCTTGCGGGCTGTGTCGACGGACACGCTCAGGATGTCTGCGATCTCGTCGAATGGCACCGAAAAGCTGTCGTGCAGAACGAATGCGACTCGCTGGGGCGGCGTGAGCGAGTCCAACACGACAAGGGCGGCGAGTCGGTGCTCCTCGTCCTGCACGACGAGTTCCAACGGGTCGGGTGCACGCGACGGTGCGAGCGCGGAGACGACAGGCTCCGGAAGCCACTGTCCGACATAGCTTTCCCGACGTACGGCTGCCGAGCGCAGCCGATCCAGGCAGATTCGCCCTACTACGGTGGTGAGCCAACCGCGCAAGTCTCTGATCTGCTCGGGTTCGACGGTGACCAGCCGCAGCCAGCTCTCCTGAACCGCGTCCTCGGCGTCGGTGACGCTGCCCGTCAATCGATAGCCGACGGCCAGCAGGTGCCCTCGGTGTGCCTCGAACGTTTCTGCGAGGGCGGTAGCCGACATGACTAGATCGTATGACACGAGGTCACGGTCGATCGTCACGACTAGGCTCGAATTCACGGCATTGGCATGTGCCGCATCAATAACACGGCAAGGAGTGGTCAATGCGCGTTGGAATGTTCATACCGCAAGGTTGGCGGCTCGACCTGGTCGGAATCGACCCTGCCCAGCAGTGGGCTGTGATGCGGAATCTCGTTCAACGTGCCGATGTCGGGGATTCGTGGGAGTCGGCGTGGGTGTACGACCATTTCCATACCGTCCCGCTGCCGACCGACGAGGCGACGCACGAAGCGTGGACGCTCATGTCCGCATTCGCGGCGTCGACGTCTCGGATTCGGCTCGGCCAGATGTGTACCGCCATCAGCTATCGCAATCCTGTGCACCTGGCGAAGATTGCCGCAACGGTGGACGTGATCTCGGGTGGACGTGTCGAGATGGGGATCGGTGGCGGCTGGTACGAACACGAGTGGCGAGCGTACGGCTACGGATTCCCTTCTGCCGGAGTTCGATTGGGTCGACTGGACGAAGGTGTCCAGATCTTCCTGCAGGCGTGGACAACAGGTAAGGCGACGCTCGACGGCAAGCACTACCAGGTCGAGGACGCCATCGTGCGTCCACTTCCTCTGCAGGAGGGCGGTATTCCCGTCTGGATTGCAGGTGGTGGCGAGAAGGTGACGTTGCGGATCGCGGCAAAGTACGCGCAGTACACCAACTTTGTCGGCGATCCCGAGGGATTCGCGCACAAGTCGGAAGTGCTGCGCGCGCATTGCGCCGATGTCGGTACCGACTTCGACGCCATCGTCCGTTCCGCGAACTACAACGTTGCCATCGGATCGACCGAGGCCGAGGTCGAGGGCCGACTTGCTGCACTTGCGGACCGTATGAGTGCCATCGTCGGTCCCGACGCGGCGAACGCCTCAGTGAACTCGTTGCGGGGTACCGCGGCAGTCGGCACCCCGGATCAGGTGATCGAGAACCTCACTCGTGTTCGCGATCTGGGCCTCGGCTACGGGATCTTCTACTTCCCCGAAGCCGCCTACGACATCTCCGGGATCGAACTCTTCGAGCAGACTGTTCTGCCCGCGCTGCGGTGAATCGGCGGTCCTGGATGTCAGGATGACTATGTGGACGTCGACGAGGTTGCAGACGAACTGTACGGACTCGATCCAAGTGAGTTCGTCGAAGTCCGCACTGCGCGCGTGGCGCAGGCGCGATCCGAGGGCGACAAAGCCGGTGCGGCAGCGATCGGGAAGTTACGGAAGCCCACGACCGTGGGATGGCTCGTGAACCTGCTCGCCAGGGAACTGCCGGAGGAAATCGCCGGGGTACTCCAGCTAGGTGTTGCGTTGCGTGACGCGCAGCGGCACCTCTCCGCCGGCGACCTCCGCACCCTCACTACCCAACGGCAACAGCTCGTTCGGGCTTTGGCGAAGCGCGCGGGGGGCTTTGCGGCCGACCGTGGCCGGGAGGTCCCCGAGGATGCCTTACGCGAAGTCGGTCAGACCTTGCATGCCGCGATGGCCGACCCCGAGATCGGGGAACAGGTCCGAATCGGTCGGATAATCACGGCCGCGAGCTACAGCGGATTCGGTCCGGCAGGTCTGTCCGTTGTCGGCGGCAAGGCGCCGGTACGGGCGGCGTCGAAACCGAAACGGGAGGAGGGTGTCGACCGAAAGGCCGCGGCGCGAGATGAATTGGCCGAGGCCGACGCAGCAGTCAGCCGGGCACACGATGCTGCGCTCACGGCTCGTCGGGAGGCCGATGAGGCCGCGGCCACGCTTACCGAGGTCGACGAGCGTATCGAGTCGCTACGCGCTCAGCTCGACCGTGCCGAGAACGAGCGGCAGTTTGCCCGGAGTGCGGAAAAGGCTGCTGCAGAACAGATCCGGCACGTCGAACGCGAAGTCGATCGCGCTGAGCGGTGGCAGGCGAAGGCAGCGCAGTCTCTCGAAGATCTCGGTGACGTCACTCCGCCGAACCGCTGAGTGCCATCGTCGCGCCGACGCCGACGATCATGAGGCCGCCGGTGCCGCCGACTACCTCGAGCCTGCGGGGAGATCGGGCGAACCAGTCGCGGGCGGTCCCGGCAGCCAATGCCCAAATGCCATCCGAGACAATGGCAATCGCCAGGAAAATCGCGCCGAGGGCAAACAACTGCACGGGCAACGGGCCAGCAGCTGGTTCGGCGAACTGGGGAAGTACCGCCGCGAAGAAGACGATCGTCTTCGGGTTGGTCATGCCGACGACAAAGCCTTGCCGCAGCACCCGGCCGGTCGGCATCGGTTCGACGCGCGAGCCGAGGGCAGCGGCCAACGACGTGCGATCCCGGAAAGCCTGAATTCCCAGATAGATCAAATAGGCTGCGCCGACAAGTTTCACGACGGTCAGGGCGACCGCCGACGCGGCCAGGATCGCGCCGAGCCCGACAGCAACTCCTACGAGCGGAACCATGGAACCGAGCGCGTTGCCGACCACGGTCAACAACGCCGGCCGGCGGCCGAGTGCGAGCGCGCGGCCGACCGCGAACAAGACGCTGGGGCTGGGGATCACAATGATCACGAACGCCGCCGCGATGAAAGCGATCAGATGTCCGGTGGAGACCATTTCAGCGTAATTCTTGTGGGATGTCTTCCGGATCGAGCAACAATCGCTGGTCCGTCGCGCGACGGACTCGCTCCGACAGCGCGACCTTCGCGACGAGTAGGTTCCATTCGGCTTCGGCGATCGCCGCGCCTGCTGCCTCGATGACCGTCGCATCGGTGGTTGCCCACGCGATCGGCATCGGGCTTGCGACCTGCCACGTACCTGCTGTCGTGCGTCCCGACCGGTCGGCCAGCACCGAGATCGACGGAACGCGCTCACCTTGGCGTACCGAATGTCCCGGCAACGACCGGACTTTGCGCGTCACGAGCGCGTAGCGAACTCCGGGCGTTTCGGGAGTGGCGATGTCCATCAGCGCCATGATCGTCACGCCGCGCTTGCCCGCCTC
>JBBSKP010000189.1:0-9257 GCA_038256175.1 Mycobacteriales bacterium | reverse complement strand
TCCCACGACTGAGCCGCGAATCGTCGCGCTCCACCGATCGGGACGTTGAGCATGGTGCGGGGTGCCCGGTACGGGACAGCAAGATCGTTGTCTCCGAACGCACTTCGCGCCATTCGCACCGAGTCCGGGAGCATCCCCGCGATATCCGACGCGACCTTGCCACCGGCCCGAAGCCGCGACATCGCGTCGGTTGCAGCCTCGGGACGCGTGGCTCGACGCTTCGATTCCGGTAACCGCTGCCACGGAGCGACGCAATCGTCGGCGTTCGGATCCGTCGACAACCGGCGCTCGAGCAGTCGCAGGGCACTCACACCGTCCACAAGCGCGTGGTGAATCTTTGTGTACACCGCGATCCGGCCGTCGGCCAGACCCTCGATGATGTGGACCTCCCACAGCGGCCGGTGCCGATCGAGCAACGTGCCATGCCAGCGCGACACGACCGCGAGCAGCTCTCTGATTCGGCCGGGCGACGGCATTGCGACCCGGCGAACGTGATACTCGAAATCGATCTCTTCGTCGAGCGCCCATCCGAGCGCACCAACGTTGCCGAACGGCGCCACCGGCCGTTTGAGGAAGGTCGGATGAATGTCGTCGCTCGAGATCATGCGCTCGTAGACCTGTTGTCCGTAGTCAGGTCCTGCGCCCTCGGGGGGCTGCAGCAGCATCAGTGCGCCGACGTGCATGGGGTGCTCACGCGATTCGGCGAGCAAGAACGCCGCATCGATAGCCGACATCAATTCCACGCGGACCCCCAGTGTGTCGTTGAACAATCTCGATTTGGATGCCCCCGCCGATCGTACTGTGCAGGCCATCACATCGCCGACCTGAAGTGAGCTGGACCCCCCGATGCCCGCGAATGTTGACGTAAGGGCGAGAATCGTAAGCGCCGACCCCCACTCGATCGAAGGACTCTCGAATGAGCACAAGTAGTCGACGCCGCGCCGTCATCGTTTCCGGCGCCCGCACCCCGTTCATCAGGGCCTTTACCGATCTGACGCGGATGGACAGCATCGCACTGGCAGGAGCTGCCACCCGCGGACTACTCGACCGCACCGGCATCGACCCGGCACTCATCCAGGCAATCGTCTGGGGCGGCGTGATCCTGCCGAGTGGCGCACCCAACATTGCGCGCGAGGTCGCGCTCGACCTGAACCTGGACTACGGATGTGAGGGGTACACCGTGACCCGGGCGTGTGCCTCTGGCTTGCAGGCCGTGACGTCCGCGGCAGCCGCGATCGAGCGCGGCGAATACGACGTGATGATCGCCGGTGGTAGCGACTCGGTCAGCAACGCCGAGATCAAGCTGCCGCAAAAGGTCGTTCACGCCATGGCACCGATCGCACTCGGTAAGCCGAAGGCGAAAGACTACTTCGGCGCCGCGGCACAACTCGCTCCTTTCACGGACCTCTTGCCACGACAGCCCAAGATCGCCGAGCGCACGACAGGCGAGGTGATGGGTGAGTCCGCCGAAAAGATGGCTCGCATCCACGGTGTCACGCGCGCAGAACAGGACGAGTTCGCCGCACGTTCACATCACCGCGCGGCAGCCGCAATCAAATCGGGTCGCTTCGACGATGAGGTCGTCCCGATCCAGACTCCCGACGGGAAGACCATCACCACCGACGGATTGGTCCGCGCGGACACCAGCGTCGAGAAACTCGCCAAGCTCAAGCCCGTCTTCGCCAAGGACGGCACCGTGACCGCCGGCAACGCAAGCCCCCTCACCGACGGCGCCTCAGCGGTGCTGCTGATGAGCGAGGAGAAGGCCCGCGCGCTCGGCTACACGCCGCTCGCCGCGTTCCGGTCGTGGAGCTACGTCAGCGTCGACCCGAAGGACCAGGTGCTCATCGGTCCCGCCATCTCGATGCCTCGCGCCCTCGACAAGGCCGGAATATCGTTGGCCGACATCGACTTCGTCGATATCCACGAAGCGTTCGCCGCCCAAACCCTCGCCGTACTACGAGCTTTGGGCAGCCACGAGTGGGCGAAGACCCGGCTCGATCGGGACGAAGCAGTGGGCGAGGTCGACATCGACAAGCTCAACGTGCACGGCGGATCGGTATCGCTCGGTCACCCCTTCGGAGCAACCGGCGCCCGCATGGTCACCACGATGGCCAACGAGCTTACGCGAACCGGGAAGAACACTGCGCTGCTTGGCATCTGCGCCGCCGGCGGCATCGGAGCCTCGGCTGTGCTCGAGCGGGTCGAGTAGCCTCAGCGCCGCACCAGGTTGAGCCGGAGCCCATCCTTCGGCGACGGCAACGACGTTCGGTCCCAAGGAACTTCGTAGCCCGGCTCAACCGACCACTCGAACTGTTGCAGCACTTGATGCATGACGGCCTTGACCTGCATCCCACCGAAGTACTGCCCGATGCACTTGTGTACACCCGCGCCGAACGGAACCCAGGCGTGCTTGTGCACCTTGTCTTCTCGGCGTCCTTCGGCGAACCGCTCGGGGTCGAAGCGGTACGGGTCGGGCCAGTACTCCTCCATGTAGTGGGTGAACTGCGGCATGACCATGATGAAAGTGCCTGCAGGAATGAAGTGTCCGAGTATTTCGGTGTCCTTCACTGCGGACCGTGAAATCTCGGGCAGCGGCGTCAGCAAGCGCAGCGACTCCTTCATCACCAGATCAAGGGATTGCAGCGCGTCCTGACCCGCGAAATCGACGGTGTCGGAGCCGAGCGCCAAACTCTCTGCGCGGCAACGCTCCTGCCACTCAGGGTGCTTGGCGAGGTAGTACATCATCGTTGTCATCGTGATGGTCGTCGTGTCGTGCGCTGCCATCAGCAGGAAGATCATGTGGTTGATGACGTCGTCATCGGTGAAGCTGTCGCCGTCATCACTGCGCGAGTGACACAGCGCGCTGAAGAGATCTTCACCGTCGCCTGCCCGCTTCGCGGATAGCTGTGCGCGAAGCATCTCTTCGAGCACCTGACGCGCCTGCAGCCCGCGTGACCACCGCAGACCGGGAACCGGTCGACGCACGTATGCGGTACCCGCTCGCACACAAGCGATGAACGCTTTGTTGATGCGATCGGCGTCTGGACCCAGCGGTGCGCCCATGAACGTCCTCGTGGCGATATCGAGCGTCACTTGCTTGATTGCCGGATAGCCCTTGAATTGATCCGATTCCGCCCATCCCGAAAGACCTTGCTGGATAGTCGGATTCATCGCATCGAGATAGCTGACCAACCGCGTCTTCGAGAAGGCCTGCTGCATGATGCGCTTGTGGAACATGTGCTCGTCGAAGTCGAGCAGCATGATTCCCCGCTTGAAGAACGGACCGATGATGTAGTCCCACGACGGTCCACTGGCAAAGGACTTGTCCCGATTCATCATCGGCACGTCCCAGGCATCCGGACCCAAGGCGGCAACGATCTGCTTGCCGAACGCGCTGGTCCACGAAACCGGGCCGTAGCGCTCGTAGCGCTTTTCTGCCCATTCCAGCGGTGTGTGCAGCATCCGCAGACTCTCCCCGATCAGCGGCAGTCCTGCCCTTCCCTGTACCGATTGCAGACCGGTTGACCTGGGCGCTCGAGCGGGTGGGGCGATGAGGAACGTCGACATTGACTGGCCTCCTAGTGCCTGGACGATAAAGCTGACATGTACTCGTGTCAGCTTTGATAGTGAACTTGACACAGCTGTATGTCAAGATTGAGCCATGACGTCGTCCGTAGTGCGCCCGTTCCGCGGAGTAAGCGCAGAAGATCGCGTCCTTGCGCGGCGCGCGGACCTGCTAGAAGCCGGATACGACGAGGTCGGCGCCAACGGCGTCGCGAAGTTGACGATGACCGCCGTGTGCGAACGCGCGGGACTTACACAGCGCTACTTCTACGAACATTTCCGCAGCCGCGACGATCTGCTCGCAGCCTTGTTCGACAACGTTTTCGACGAATTCTTCGAACGCATGAAGGTCGTCGTGGAAGCCGAAAAGCCCGATCTCTTCGAGCGTGCGCGAGCGACGATGACCGTATTCGTCGACTTCTTCAGCGCCGATCCACGTAAGGCACGAATGTTCGGCGAGGCGATCGGCACCGAAGCCGTCGCGGAGCGCAAGGCGGCGTCCGTGCGGAGTATCGCCGAATACGCCGCACTGCAAGCGAACACGATTCACGGGCCCTTCACCAAGCGCGAGCAGACGCGCGTAACGCTTGCGGCGCTGATCATCGTGGGCGGCCAAGCGGACGTCTCGACACAATGGTTGACCGGCAACATCGACCTACCCCGCGAAGAATTTATCGACGAGGTTGCACAGTTGTTCGTCGTCGCTGTCGACGCCGCGCGCAACGTCGGTTCGCGCGAAACCTAGTCAGCGACAACTAATCGAGGCCAGGAAGCCCGTCGAGACTCACCGCGTTCTTCTCGGCGCGATAGGCCGTCAGCCCCTCGGGCCCCTTCTTCTCCGTCCACAGATTGAGCACGTCGCGGTCTTCGACGTAGTCCATCCTCGGAACGGCGTATCCGCAGGAGTCGGAAATACGGCCGACGTCGATCACGATGACGGCACGGGCACCTGGGTGCGCAGGGAACCGACCGATCAACGCGTCGAAGTCCGGCTCGCCCGGTAACGTCGCTCGCCCTGTGCCGTGGAGCCTGACGATGTTCGGCCGTCCGTCGAAAGCCATGAACATCAGTACAATTCGGCCGTTCTCCCGCAAGTGCGCGATGGTTTCGACGCCGCTGCCGGTCAGGTCCAGGTAAGCAACCGTTGTCCCATCCAGCACGACGAATGTTCCCGCGCCACCCTTCGGCGACGCATTGATCAGCCCGTCACCGGACAACGGCGCAGTCGCAACGACGAACATAGGCTGCGCTTGCAACCAGTCCGCGAGTTTCTCGTCAATGTCCGGGTAGATTTTCGCCATATCGGAGATCTTATTGGCAGACGGACAGGTGCCAGACATCGTTTTGCTGCCGACGGCCCCTAATCCTGATGTCTGATTTCCGCTAGCTTCTGGCGGCGTCCGCTGACACAGTGGAGTTCGTGACCATCACAAGCGCTCCACCCCACCTCGACTTCGACCGGTGTTATCGCGCCGTATCGTCGAAAGATTCGCGATTCGACGGCCAGTTCATCACGGCCGTCCGCACCACCGGAATCTATTGCCGCCCTTCGTGCCCCGCCATCACACCGAAGCCTGGGAACGTCACGTTCCTACCGACGGCCGCTGCCGCTCAGCAAGCGGGCTACCGGGCCTGCCGCCGCTGCCTGCCCGATGCGGCCCCCGGCTCGCCGCAATGGAACACGCGGTCCGACCTCGCGGCGCGAGCGATGCGCCTGATCTCCGACGGTGCGATCGAGCGTGGGGGCGTCGACGCGTTGGCGGCATCGGTCGGCTACTCGCCGCGCCAGCTCACCCGAGTCCTGACCACCGAACTCGGGGCAGGCCCCCTCGCCCTCGCACGGGCGTATCGCGCACATACGGCCCGGTTACTCATTCAGACGACCCAAATGCCCATGTCCGACATCGCATTCGCTGCCGGATTTGCGAGCATCCGACAATTCAACGACACCGTTCGTGAAGTGTTTGCGGTGACGCCGTCGCAGCTGCGGACAGAGTCGGCACGACGCAAAGACGTCTCGATCTCGAAGGGGACCGTCAGTTTGCGACTCCCCTACCGCGAGCCGCTCGACGTCGCCTGGCTGGAATGGTTCCTCTCCGCCCATGCGGTGGCCGGCATCGAGTGCTGGAACGACGGGGTCTACTCGCGCAGCCTGCGGCTTCCGCACGGACACGCGACAGTCTCACTTCGCGTGTTGCCTGGCCACGTGCAGGCAGAGCTGTCGCTTCACGACATGCGCGACCTCGCGCCGGCCGTCTCGCGCGTTCGCCATTCGCTGGACCTCGACGCCGACCCGCAAGCAGTCGACGAGGCTCTTGGCGAGGACCCCGCGCTCCGGGCAGCTGTCCGCGACACTCCAGGAATCCGTGTACCAGGCAACGTGGACGGCGCAGAACTGCTGCTACGCACCATGATCGGCCAGCAGATCTCCCTCGGCGCGGCATCGACGCACACCGCCCGACTCGTGACGGCGTTGGGCGAGCAGATCCCGGCGACTGACGGTGTCACGCACCTGTTTCCCACCGCCGAGGTGATCGCCAAACGTGGCGCCGAGGTTCTGACCGGCCCCGCCCGACGGGTCGAAGCTATTGTCTCCGTTGCCGAATCGCTCGCCTCGGGAACCTTGTCGCTGCATTGCGGCCGAGCGGCCGCCGAGCTTCGTCAGGATTTGCTCGCGCTGCCCGGCGTCGGGCCGTGGACGGCGGACTACGTGGCGATGCGCCTGCTCGCCGATCCGGATGTGCTGCTTGCCACCGATCTTGTTGTCCGCCAAGGCGCGTCCGCGCTCGGTATCGATCTCGCCGAATCCGAGCGCTGGAAACCCTGGCGATCTTACGTATCGATGCATACCTGGCGTACCGCCCTTAACCAACGTGACCTCGCTCGAAGGAGAACGAAATGACCTATTTTGCAACACAATCGACACCGATCGGTCCGTTCACATCGATCGTCGACTCGGACGGATCCGTTCTCGCAGCGGGCTGGACCGATGACGCCGAAAACTTGCGGGCGCTCGTGCATCCCACGCTGCGGCCTACCACCTTGCAACGCCGCAAAGACCTGGGTGCCGTCACTCGCGCGGTGGCGGACTACCACAGCGGTGAGCTGGAGGCGATCGATCCGATTGTCGTCACACAGCATTCAGGCGAGTTCCTCATGCACGCGTGGAAGATGCTCCGCACAGTTCCAGCAGGGTACCCGGTCACCTATACCGAGTTTGCGGAACTGTCCGGCCGACCGGCCGCCGTGCGCGCAGCGGCGGGCGCATGCGCGCGCAACCCCGCCGCGCTCTTCGTTCCGTGCCACCGCGTTTTCCGGATCGGCGGAGCGCTCGGCGGCTTCCGGTGGGGCCTACCGGCCAAGCGCTGGCTGCTCGCGCACGAGGCACAGCGAACCAGCTGACCGTTTGTCCGAGCCCCATCCCGCTCTGACGGATAGTCTGGCCGCGTGAGCGAATCGGAAAGTGCGACCTCGGAACCACAGTCGACCTCAACCCTCGACCGTGCGGACGTCATCGGCACCGGAGTACTCACGGTCGCCAAGTGGTCACTGGCCATCGTGGCCATCGCCGTCGGCCTCTGGGTCGTCGGATTCGTCATCGCCAAGTTGTGGGTGATCATCCTGCCGGTGGTTCTCGCCATTGTGGTCTCGACCGTGCTGTGGCCCCCGACCCGGGCGATGACCAAGCGAGGTGTTCCACCGGCCTTCGCGGCGATGGTGACGCTTCTATCGTTCGTCGCCATACTCGCCGGGCTGATTGCCCTGCTTGTGCCGTCCATTGTCGACCAGTCACCCGAGCTGGCAGACAAGTCGACCGACGGGGTCAACAAGGTCCGCGACTGGCTGCAAGGTCCGCCGCTCAACATTCGCGACGAGCAGCTCGAGTCCGCGGTGCACGCAATCGTCTCCAGACTGCAATCGAGCGGCGAGCAGATCGCGACCGGCGTTTTCAGCGGCGTGAGCGCGGCTACCTCCGCACTGGTGACCCTTGCTCTTGTGCTCGTGCTCTCGTTCTTCTTCATCAAGGACGGTCCACGTTTCATTCCGTGGCTGCATCGAGTTGTCGGCAACCGATCCGGCCGGCACGTCGAGGAGGTATTCAAGCGAGTCTGGACCTCGCTCGGTGGATTCATCCGAACTCAGGCTCTGGTCGCCCTGATCGATGCCCTGTTCATCGGCATCGGGCTGGTCATCCTCGGTGTACCGCTTGCGTTCGTGTTGGTGATCATCACCTTCCTCGGCGCGTTCATCCCGATCGTCGGCGCGTTCGTTGCCGGTGCGCTCGCGGTCTTGGTTGCACTCGTCGCCAACGGATTCACTACCGCACTCATCGTTTTGGCCATCATCATCGCGGTACAGCAGATCGAGGGCAACGTGCTGCAACCCATGCTGCAGAGCCGCAGCATGAATCTGCATGCGGTGATCGTGCTGCTCGCGGTAACCGCCGGCGCTTCGTTGTACGGCATTGTCGGCGCGTTCCTCGCAGTACCGGCGGCGTCGGTCGCGTCCGTGGTCATTCGCTACATCGGCGAACAGATCGACGCGGCCTCGGCCGGCGAACCAACGGACGCGAAGGTCACACTGCCACCTGAACCTCCAGCCGAGAACCCGTCCGTCCCCGAATAACGTGCAGCCTGCTGGGGATTCGCTGCCGCATCTCGTCGACATGGCTGACGATTCCCACCACCCGGCCACCCGCACGCAGCTCGTCCAGAACACCCATCACCGCGTCGAGCGCGTCGTTGTCGAGGCTTCCGAAGCCCTCGTCGATGAACATCGTGTCGAGCACCAAGCCACCCGATTCGGCGGCAACCACATCCGCGAGCCCTAGCGCAAGCGCCAACGACGCTGTGAACGTCTCCCCACCGGACAGTGTCTTCGCGGGCCGTATCGAGCCCGTGTAATCGTCACGAATATCGAGGCCCAATCCCCCGCGTTTACCGCGCGATCCGGCCGCATCGGAGTGCACGAATTCGTAACGGCCCGATGACATTCGGCGCAGCCGGGCAGTACCTGCGGCCGCGACCTCCTCGAGCCGCGCGGCAAGTACATACGAGCGCAACGTCATTCGCCGAGAGTTTTGCCCGCGGCCGGCCACCAACTCGGCAACACCCTCGAGTTCATCGTGTTCGGCTTGCATCGGGGCAAGGCGATCGACCGCCGCCCACAATTGCGCTACCGGATCTTCGAGTTGCCGCACACGCGTCTTCGCCTCGGTGTGGGCGGCAATCGCGTGGCTCAGTGCCTCGGTTGTGGCGTTGTAATCTAATTCCAATTGCGTCACGTCCGCAGGTTGCACATCGCGGACTGCGACAATCTCGGGGTCAGCGAGCACAGCCGCCGCGTGTGCCCTGACCTCGTTGGCCTCTGCCAGCTCAGCCTCGATGACGCTGTGGCGCTGTGGGGTACGCACCGCATCGGCGGCACTCGCCGCGGTGTCGAAACCGCCCTCTTGCACGAGGATGTCAAGCCGATTCAGGCGCGCGTCAAGCGAATCCTGCGCCGAGGCGGCAGCGATGCGCGCATCCCGCAACCGAGTGGCCGACTTCGCAAGCGCGGCGAGCCGGGCCCGCCGCGCGCCGGCGGATGCGTCGGCACCGGTCGCTTCCTGCACCCGAAGACGCAGCTCTGCAACACGTTTCGATGTTGCCGCAATCCGCTCGACGACAACGCCGAGTTGTTTCTCCGAC
>JBBSKP010000188.1:0-9455 GCA_038256175.1 Mycobacteriales bacterium | reverse complement strand
CGGGTTGACCGCCTTGGCGGCCAGCTGAGCCAACGGCTCCACCGGGCCGCGAGCCACCTCGGCAGTCCCGAGCCCTCGCACCCGTCATCTCGGCAGTCCTCGGTCACCGACGACCTACACCCCGATACGCCCCAGGCCGCCACGCGTCGCCCCCGCCGCAAGCGTGAATAGGCAATTCAGACCCACGCTCCTAGCCGCTTCTGCGATTGGATGGAGTCATCAAGGGCACCGAGCATGGTGTTGATCGACTCCCCGAGCCGGGCAAGCTCGTCGGATCCCTCGACTGTGATCTTCCGGCTTGGATCCCGCTCCGTCGCAACAAATTCGGCCTCGCGAGACAGCCTCGCTACCGGACGCAGCGTGTAGCGCGCGACGGCGTAGCCGAGAGCGGCGCTGATGACGACGCCGATGCCGCACAGCAGCGCCAACAACCGGGCGATCCGGTCGAGCGCCTGGTGTTGCTGATCGGCCCGGACCCCGACAAGTAGAGCGCCGCCGTCCTTCAGTGGTGTCACATACATCCGACCGGGTCGGCCAGCGAGGTCGATGTTCGCCAGGAACGGATCTGACTCGCCATTGATGACAGCATCGAGCCCAATTGGCCTCGGCAGGATCGTGTTCGGCTCACTTGTCGCGTGCACAACCTCGAAGCACGCCGGCGAGGATAGGTAGGCGCATTCCGCGCCGCCGCCCAGCTCCTGACCTTGCGCGATCCGTAGTTGCAGCGTCGACGCCTCTCGAATGAGACCGATGTCGAGGCTCCGGTACACCTCCCGCGCCGAGATCCAGTACGCCCCCACGGCGCAGAGCAGCACTACCGCAGCCACGGCAATCGACGTACTGAGAGCCATCCGGGTTCGGATCGCCAATCGCATACCGGTCATGTCTGTTCCAGCCGGTATCCGATCCCGCGAACAGTGTGAATGATGCGCGACTCGCCGCCTGCCTCCAGCTTGGTACGGAGGTAATTGATATATACGGCAATGGAATTCGACTCAGGGCCGAAGTTCTGTCCCCACACCCGATCGGTGATCACCTCCCGAGTGAGGGTCTGGCCGGAGTTCGCGATGAGCAGTTCCAGAAGCGCGAACTCGGTCTGGGTGAAGTCCATGCTCCGACCGGATCGGACGCCGCGCCGGGTCTCAGGATCGAGAGAAACGTCGTCGAACTGCACATCCGGCTCCGGTGGTGCCGCCCGCCGCAGCAGGGCGCGTACCCGTGCGCCGAGTTCGTCGATATCGAAGGGCTTCGGCAGGTAGTCGTCGGCTCCCGCGTCGAGCCCGGCGATCCGATCGCCTACCTCCGAGCGGGCCGTCAGAACCAGAATGGGGATCCGGTTGCCCTGCTCGCGCAAGATTCGGCATACGGCGAGGCCATCTATTCCCGGCATCATGGCATCGAGCACCATCGCATCGAACAAATGCTCGGAGACTGCGGCAAGCGCTGTCGCGCCGTCGGCGACTGCCTGCACCTCGTACCCGTCGCATTCGAGGGTGGTCACGACCGCTTCGCGGACCGACGGGTCATCGTCGACGACTAGGATCATCACCCCATCGTGCCTGAGTAGAGTCCGACGGGTCCCGCAGAAGATCGAAGCGCGGTCTGTTCAGAGATGCTGCGCGAAGCGCGGGTGCCAGGTCGCGGTGGCCGCCACCGCCGCCGCGGTCATCGCGAAGACGGGGACAACCCAGGACGGTTCGACATCGCCTCCGAAGATCGCGATCCCGAACATCAGGCCGACTGCCAAGGCCGCACCGATTCCAGGGGTGACGCGCACGGGTCGATGCTGGACCGGGACGAAGTAGGCGATCGTCAGCCCAATGCACAGTGCGATCAGATGACCGGTCGCAGTGAACGTGTGCGCGAGGCTGACTCCGATCGTTGCGGCGACGATCAACGAGAACGACCAGGTCGGACGCCAGCGCATCGGCAGCAGCGTCGTCATCCCACCCAGCAATGCCGCGCAGCCATAGCTGACCCCGACATCTTGAGCATGTACCACGGTGGTTGACATCCAGCCGCTCGAGACGCCGATGAGCAGGCCGGTCGCGACGGCAAGGGTCGAGCCGATATGGCCGAGCGCGAAGACTCCGATCATGCGTCGGCTGCCACCGAGTAGTTCCGCGCCCGCGAGCAGTCCCGCCAGCAAAGGCAGCAGTATCCAATCGGGACCGCCACCGGTGAGGAACGCGCTGCCGATCAACGTTGCGAGATGACCCTGCGTGAGGTTGTGCAGATTGGTGCTTGCGCGCTCGATGATCGTCGTCTCGGTCGATGCGCCGAGGACCGCGATCAGCACGGACAGCGATCCGACAATTGCGACGTAGGTCAACGTGAGGGGGATCCTGCGGACGCCGTGCAGCACCTCAGCGGCGATCAGACGGCCCATCGAGGATCTCGGCTCGGCGACGGCCGGCACGGTGTCTAGTACGGCCAGGTCTAACACGGCCAGCGCTCCATCGTCTTTGAGTACCACGATTTCACCCTCACCAATCATGCTGCGCCCACGCTGGCCGCTACCTGGGAAGTCGCGGTGAGCCGAACCCCACCACAAACTTCGTCCGGCGCACCTTAGCCGATGCGCCGGCCGAATAGGAAGCTCCTGTTACTGCTGTTGCGCCTGCGCCGCCTTTTCCGCGAACTCGGTGGTGTACGTCTTCGAAAGGTCGATCCGGTCCTTCACCGGTGCGACATTCTTCGAGTAGTCACCGAGGATGTTCAGCACGTTCGCAGCGCCCTCGGCCTTCATCACGCCGTCGCCGTTGAACATGCCGATCGAGTCGCGGATGGATTGGATGTAGAGGTCCTTTCCGGCATTCGCGTATTGCGACGGCATCTTCGCCGCGATCTCCTCGGGGGAGTGCGTCTTGATCCACTGCAATGTCTGGACAAACGCCGTCGCCAACTTCTGCACGATGTCGTGATGCGCGTCGACGGTGTCGCAACGCATGTACAGCGACGCGGCCGGGTACAGCCCGCCGAGTGCTGCGCGGGTCCCTTCTGCGGTCCGCATATCGACCAGAACCTTGGCGTCGCCGGAATTCACCATCTGTGCGACCGTCGGATCGGTGGTCATAGCCGCGTCGATGCCGTCGTGGTTCATGCCCGCGATAAAGGTCTGGCCCGCGCCGACCTTGACTCGGTTGTAGTCCGCCGTCGTCATTCCGGCTTTGCCTGCGAGCGCTTGGGTGAGGAAGTCGGTCGAGGAGCCCAACGACGTCACGCCCAGATTCTTGCCACGCAGGTCGGCTGCCGACGTGATGGTGTCGGCGTCGGCGGTCGACACCAACTCGACCTCACCCGGCACATCGGCGAGCTGCACGACCGATTTCAGACACTGGTCCTTTGCTTGCAGATCGATGGTGTGGTCGTAGAAACCCACGACTGCTTGCACGTCGCCGGTGAGCAGTGCCGTTTCGGCGTTCGCTCCGGACTGCTCGCCGAGCAGCTTGACGTCGATGTCGTTGCTCTCGAAGTAGCCGAGTTGCTGGGTCAGCATCGCGGGCAGGTAGATCACCTTTTCCAGGCCGCCGACCATAATCGTGATCTGCGGGCGGCCGTTGGCGATCGGGATGGATCGCGAGTCGCGGCAGCCGGTTGCGAGCAGGAGCGTGGTGACTGTCAGAAGGGCAATCGCGAGGTGTTTTGTGTATTTCATGATCAGATCCCGTGGCTGTTCGAGTTCGCCTGCGAGGGACGCCATTTTAGCAACCGGCTTTCGGCAAGACCGATTGCCCACTCCGCGATCAATGCGGCGACGGTAATGATGATCATGCCGGCGTAGATGCCTGCTGCGTCGAAGGTGCCCTGCGAGTTGCTGATGAGGAGGCCCAAACCCTTGCTGGCACCGGCATATTCGCCGACCACCGCACCGATCAAGGCGAAGCCGAACGCCGTGTGCAAGCTCGACAGAATCCAGGTTGTCGCGCTCGGCAAGACGATGGAGGTCAGGATCCGCCAGCGGCTCGCGCCGAGGATGCGGGCGTTGTTGATCACGTTTCCGTCGACTTCGCGCGCTCCGGTGAAGGCGTTGAAGAACACCGCGAAGAAGACCAGCACGACAACCGTGGCAACCTTCGAGCTGAGCCCCAGGCCGAACCAGATGATGAACAACGACGCCAGCACGATGCGCGGAACAGCGTTGAGCGCCTTGATGAACGGTGCGAGCACATCGGACCAGTACCGGCTGCGGCCGAGTAGGACGCCGAGTACGACGCCGGCAATCGTGCCGATGACGAAGCCGAGCACGGCCTCTTGGACGGTGGTGAAGATCTGCAGCCAGATCGAGCCGAACTGCGTTCCCTCGGTGAACCATTCGACGAGACGGTCCCAGATGAGGGAGGGCTTGGAGTAGAAGAAGGGGTCGATCCAGAGCGACGCGGTGAGTTCCCATGCGCCGAGCCACAGCACGACCCATGCGACCCGCAGGCCCCAGGTGCGCGCCTTGGTGCGGCGCGCATTGGAGCGCACCCGCGCGAGGATCTGGTCTTCGGACTCGATTTCGAACGCTGGAACTGCAGGAGCAGTTCGGTCGATGACGTTATGCGACACGGGTCAATCCCTTGGCTCGGGCTGCGTCGACCTCGTCGCGCAACGTTTCCCAGATTTCCTTGTAGAGGTCGCGGAAGTCTTCGGTGAGCCGGACCTCCTCGACATTGCGCGGACGTTCGAGCGTGATGGTGAAATCGCCGCACACGGTGGCAGGACTGGCGGTCATGACTACTACTCGATCGGCGAGCGCGATCGCTTCTTCCAGATCGTGCGTGACGAAAATGACTGCGGCGCCGGTGCCGGACCACACCCGAAGCAGCTCGGTCTGCATGAGCTGGCGTGTCTGCACATCCAGTGCGCTGAACGGCTCGTCCATCAGGATGATCTCGGGGTCGTTGACCAAGGTCTGGGCCAAGGCGACGCGCTTGCGCATCCCACCGGAAAGTTGGTGGGGGTAGTACTTTTCGAACCCTGCGAGTCCGACGATCCGCACCCAGTTCTGCGCGCGTTCGCGTGCCTGCGCTTTCGACGCGCCCTGGTATCGGGGGCCAAGTGCGACATTGTCGAGGACGCTCTTCCACGGCAGCACTGCGTCTTGCTGGAACATGTATCCGATGCCGTCCGGAATTCCTGCGACGTCGCGGCCGCGCACCAAAGTTCGTCCGGCCGATGCGGGCTCCAGACCTGATACCAGCGACAGCGTGGTCGATTTGCCGCAGCCGGTCGGTCCGACGACGGCAACAAATTCTCCCGGCGCCACAGTGAAGTTGAGGTTCTTCACCGCGGTGTGAATGCCACCTCCGGTTCCGGGGAAGCGTTTTGTCGCTCCTCGGAGTTCGATGAGGGGTTCGGTCATCTCAGGCTCCTTGATTGGGCGCCGCTGCGAAGTGGAGCGGCCGGTAGGAGCGAAATTACGTGTCCTGGGTCACAGGGCCACGCTTGTGCTCACAACCCGCGCAAGCAACAATTCGGAGGTTTTGCGCATTGTGCTCACGCTCGACCTCTAGGGTGGATGCATGGCCGTCTTTGGCCGCCGAGCGGTGCGGTTGCGCACGCAGGTGCTGCTACTTCAGATCTTCGTCGTCACGTTGACGTTGGGTATCGCGTTCGCCGTCTTCGCCTACATCAGTGACCAGCGACTGTCCCGGGAGTACGGGCAGCGTGCGCTGGCAGTCGCGCGATCCGTCGCTTCGGAACCGGATGTGCGCGACGAGGTGTCGCGGTATGCCGCCGGGACCTTGACGCCGAGTGCGCAATTGCAGCACGAGCTCGCGGGCGGTGCATTGCAGGAGATCGCGGTCGCCACGCAGCAGCGCACCGATGCGTTGTTCGTCGTGATCACCGACGATCAGGGCATTCGACTGGCGCATCCGGATCGAAGCAGGCCGGGCGAGTTGGTGAGTACCGATCCATCGGAGGCGTTGGCGGGCCGCGAAGTGGTGATCGAGGAGCGCGGCACGCTCGGTGAGTCGGTGCGGGCGAAAGTTCCTGTGCTGGAACCGGATACCGACAGGGTGACAGGCGAGGTAAGCGTCGGGATTTCGACGTCCGCGGTGCACGCTCAATTGCTCGGCGATCTACGCAAGGCCGGCCTGCTTGTCGGGGCAGCGCTGATCCTCGGCGTGGTCGGTTCGCTGTTACTCGCGCGGCGTTGGCGCGGACTGACTCTCGGGCTCGAGCCGGAGGAGCTGGCGGAGTTGGTGCGGGAGCAGGCTGCCGTCCTGCACGGCATCGGTGAAGGGGTGCTTGCTGTGGACTCGGGCTGGCGAACGACGTTCGTCAACGACGAAGCTCGGCGGCTGCTCGACATCGGTGGTGAGCCAGGGTTGCCGGTCGAGGAGGTGGGGCTGACTCCGCGTGTGCTGGAAGTGTTTCGGGCCGTCGACGGCAAGCTAGCGTTGGCGACGGTGGGGGAGAGAATCGTGATCGTCGCCGGCCGCTCGGTGAGCAGGGAAGGACGCGACCTCGGGGCCGTGCTCACTGTGCGCGATCGCACCGACGTCGAATCGCTGACTCGACAACTCGACGCCGTCCAATCGATGAGCACCGTATTGCGATCGCAGCGACACGAATTCGCGAACCGGCTGCACCTGCTCAGCGGCTTGTTGCGTGGTGGGCGCAGCACCGAAGCCTGCCACTACATCGACGAAGTGCTCGGGTCCGGGCCACTCGGTGCGGCGATGCCAGGAATCGATGCCATCCGCGATCCGTACTTGCAGGCTTTCCTCGCCGCGAAGGCGGCGCACGCCAGGGAAAGTGGGGTGGATCTGGTGCTGGGGCCGAATACATGGGTCGACGCGAACCTCGTTGTACTTGTCGATGTGACGACAGTGCTCGGGAATCTGGTGGACAACGCCATCGAGGCGGCGCGAGCTGCGGAGAACACTGCGCCCGCGGTAGAAGTCGAACTCGTAGCCGAGGGTTCGACGCTCCACGTCGCGGTGGTCGACACTGGCGCCGGGGTCGCGCCGGACTTTGTCGAGCAGCTGTTCACCGAAGGCAAGTCCACCCGTCCCGATCGAGGTGTGCCAGGCGGTCGCGGCGTCGGGTTGGCGCTGGCCCGGCAGATCGCACGGACGCTCGGTGGCGACGTGCGGCTGGCCAGTCCAGGTGACGGTGAAAGTCCCTGGCATGGAGCCGAATTCATTGCGCAACTGCCGGGTGTGCTGAGCGAAGGAGAGCCCGAATGAGCGGCACCGACCTGTCGGTCCTTGTGGTCGACGACGACTTCCGCGTCGCGAACCTGCATGCCGAGATCGTCGCTGCGATACCCGCGTTCACCGTCGTCGCGACCGCGAACACCGTGGCGGCCGCGCGAGGGTACATCGGAGAAGGTGCGTTCGACCTGGCGCTGGTCGACGTGTACCTACCCGACGGATCCGGAATCGATCTGGTCCGCGACATCACGTTCGACGCCATGATGTTGACCGCCGCGACCGAAGCCGACACCATCCGCGCCGCGCTGTCCGCCGGTGCGCTGAGCTACCTGGTCAAGCCCTTTCCGCACGCGGCCCTCGCTGCGCGTCTTGGTGGATACGCCAGATACCGCCGCATCCTGGCGAGACCAGATCTCGGCGCTGCCGATGTCGATGCAGCTCTCGAGTGTTTGCGTCCGGCGATGTCGGCGGCATCCGCACCGTCGGTGCCTATCGCGTCGCCGACGAAAGACCTTGTTTTACATGCGATTCAGTCGTCGCGCGCACCGATGTCCGCCGGCGAAGTGTCCGTCGCGATAGGGATCTCCCGGGCAACCGCGCAGCGCTACCTCGCCGCATTGGTCGCCAAAGGCACCGTGGTGATGCGCCTGCGGTACGGCAGCACCGGCAGGCCCGAGCAGGAGTACTCCGCAGGATCGCGCTGACTGGGTACGGTGGGAGAATGTTTTCTGAGCGCATGTCGCCGCGGGATGCGCAGATGTACTGGCTGGCGAGACGAACTCCGAACGATCAATTTCTGCTCTACTGCTTCGACGACACGCAGCAGAAACCAGAATCGCTGCGAGAGTTCGTTGTTCGGCGCAGCGCTCAAATAGACGATCTCACTGTTCGGATCCGCGACGTGCCATTTCACGTGGACTACCCCTACTGGGAGCGCGCCGAGTTCGGCGCCGATCAGGTGGTCGAACACGAACTGGCGGAATCGAAGTGGCCAGTCTTCACCACAGCCCTTGCCGAACTGCTGACGTCAGCGCTCAATCCTCGCGTCAGCCCGTGGCGGCTGCACCTCTTTCGCGGAGTGGAGGGTGCGCCGACGTTTGAGAGCCGATCGGCGCTCGTTGCGGTGCTGCAGGTTTCGCATGCGTTGGCAGACGGCAAGCGTGCCTCGGGCATCGCTCGGGCGTTGTTCGCGCCCGATGATCCAGAACCCCTCCGCCGTGCGAAGGGCCGGATTCTTCCCGATGCACTCCTTGTCGGCCGTGGCGTGGTCGAGATGCCAGCGCGGTTCGGGGTCACCTTTGTGCGTGGCCTAGACGCCTATCGCGCGACTCGAGAACTCGCCGACCTTGTCGACTCTGGTGACGTCCCGCCGGAAAACCGTGGCCAACAGCTGACTTTGGTCAACTCCGCGCCAGGTCGCCGCCGCGCTGTCCGCATGATCGTCCGTCCGGCAGCCGATCTGCGGGCACCGGACGTTTCTGTCACGGTCGCGGTACTGACCGCAATCTCGGTGGCGCTTTCTCAGTATCTCGAACTACACGGCGCAGAGCCCGCGCAGCGCCTCGGCGCCGAAGTGCCGATCTCTGCTGAGCGAACAACCAATGCGCGCAACAGCTTCGGCAACGTCGGCGTCGACCTCTATCCGGACGTACCTGACCTCCGGGTTCGTGCACACAAGATCGGCCGCGCCTTACAGCGACGCAGGCAACGGGCGCGGCACCCCCTGATGGCGATGCAGGACAAGGTCACCCAAGCAGTGCCTGCCTTAGGTATGTGGCAGGAGGTCAACAGCTATCCGTTCGACACGATCCCGCCGGTCGTGAGTGGAAATACCTTGGTGTCCAGCGTATTCCGCGGTCCAGCCGACCTCTGGCTCGGCAGTGGCAAGGTGGCATTCACAGCGGGATTTCCTTCGCTGTCACCGGTGATGGCGCTGACACACGGTGCACACGGTATCGGCGATACGGTAACGATCTCCATCACAGCGAGCCCGGACGTGCTGCCCGATGTCGACGTATACGAAGACATGTTGCGCGGCGCACTCGTGGCAGTCGGTAAGGCGCTCGCATAACTAGTTTCAGGCGCTGCGCTTTCGCCAATCTGTCGGCGTGAAGTCGTTGTCCCGCAAGAAGTGCGTCATGCGACGCAGATAGTCCGGCTGGCTGACATGCGCCCCAATGTCTCGGACTGCTCCAGCGGTGCAAGCCGATCGCCGAGGCCGGTGATGATGAGCCGTCGTGCCTTGGCAACCAGCGGCTCATAGGTCAATGGGGAACTGTACGACAGGCTTTGCTCGACCACGTCTCG
>JBBSKP010000187.1:0-9503 GCA_038256175.1 Mycobacteriales bacterium | reverse complement strand
CGGCAAGCTCGTTCGCCCGGCAGCCCTCTACACGGGCCCCGACCCCCGCAAGCCTGAATCTGTCGAGGGCTGGGACCTGGTAGGTAAGGCCTAGCGGCCTAGCCTAGGACCTCGCATCTGAATCCGCCGGGGTGGATGTTGTCGACTGCAGCGGGGCAGGGGTGGTGGCGGTCGCTGTCGAGTTCCGGCACATTGGACCTCTGCCGTTTCACCGGACGCCGAGGAAGTCGCGCAACCACGTATCAATCCCGGTCATGGTCGCCGCATCGACCGATCCGACGACTGCGCTGATACGGGCACGGTCGATCGTGCGCGGTTGTTCGGTCATCGCGAAGCTCGTGACCGACAGTCCGACATCCGGTCCGGTCAGCGCGACGTGATTCGGCCAACCCCGGTCGATGGTGGTCACCGGAACTACGATCGCCAGCTGCGTCACCATCTGCAGGTAGGCGTCGCTCGAGATCACGACGGCGGGACGCCTCCCGGCTTGTTCGCGGCCGATACTCGGGTCCGGTGCCGCCCACAGCACCTGCCCGCGCCGCAGCGCGGTCACGCCTGGGAGCCCGCGGTGATCGCGTCCCAGGCGGCGAGGTCGGCGCGATAGTCTTCGTCGAGGCCGTCGGCGAACGCCGACCCGACCGCGGCCATGCGGCGGCGATGCTCCCACTCGTCGAGCATGGCTGTCAGAAATCCCGCCACGGTCGCACCCTGACCTCGCGCGTCCGCGGTGATCCGGTCACGCAGTTCGGTGGGAACTTTGATAGTGGTCAGTGCCATGCTTCACATACTACTCAAGTACGCCAATTCCTACACCCCATCTGGCATACCAATAGGTATGCCAGATGGGGGATCTGCGGCGGCCTCGCACGACCAGACGGCATCGAACTCTTAGCCCGCTTCTGCAGCCCGGCGTAGCTCGGCGATGTCCATCTTCTGCATGCCGAGCATCGCCTTCATCGCTCGTTGCGCCTTGTCTGGATCCGGGTCGCCGAGCAACTCACCGAGCACTGTCGGCGTGACCTGCCACGACAAGCCGAACTTGTCCTTGAGCCAGCCGCACTGACTCTCCTGGCCGCCATCGGCCAGGAGTGCGTCCCAGTACTTGTCGACCTCTTCCTGGGAATCGCACGGCACCTGCAGTGAGACCGCCTCGGTGAAGTTGAAAATGGGTCCGCCGTTGATGCCGACGAACTCGAGTCCGTCGATCTCGAAGCGCACCACCATCGCGGTTCCCGCAGGTCCCGGGCCACCTTCGCCGGAGCGGCTCACGTCGAGAATGCGCGAATTCTCGAAGATCGACGTGTAGAACTCGGCGGCTTCCTCGGCGTCGGTGTCGAACCACAGATTCGGAATGATCCTGGTCATCGCTGCTCTCCTTCGGTAATCGCTGCGCCTCGCGGCAGCTTCATCAGTAGGTCGGAGCCCGAGCGTGGTTCTCGACATCTGGACTGTGAGCACGGACTCATCTTGTGAACGACTAGCCTGAACAGGTACATACCCGCTTCGACAAGTAGGACGCCACAGCATATGACCGCCGCATTGCCGACGATTCCCGCCGACCTCAAGCCTGCCGACGGTCGTTTCGGCTGTGGTCCGTCCAAGGTCCGACCAGAGCAACTGCAGTCGCTGGTCGACGTCGGCGCCTCGGTATTCGGTACGAGCCATCGGCAGAAACCGGTCAAGGACGTCGTCGCGCGCGTACGGGCAGGTCTTCGCGATCTGTTCACACTGCCCGACGGCTACGAGGTCGTTCTCGGCAACGGCGGCACAACAGCATTCTGGGACGCAGCCGCCTTCGGCCTGATCCGGGAACGCTCGCTGCACCTGACCAACGGTGAGTTCAGCTCCAAGTTCGCGTCGGTGGCCAAGGCCAACCCGTTCATCGGCGACCCCATCGTCGTCAGCGCGGACCCGGGTAGCGCACCCGAGCCGGTGTCGGATCCGTCCGTCGACCTGATCGGGTGGGCACACAACGAGACGTCGACCGGCGTCGCGATCCCGGTTCAGCGTCCGGCAGGCTCCGAGCACGCCCTCATCGCGATCGACGCGACCTCCGGTGCGGGCGGCCTGCCCGTCAAGGCCGCCGACGCCGACGTCTACTACTTCGCACCGCAGAAATGCTTCGCCGCCGACGGCGGCCTGTGGGTGGCGCTGATGAGCCCCGCTGCACTGGCTCGGGTCGAAGAGATCAAGACCTCGGGTCGCTGGACGCCCGACTTCCTTTCGCTGCCAATTGCGATCGACAACAGCTCAAAAGACCAGACCTACAACACCCCCGCGCTTGCGACCCTGTTGCTGTTCGCGAATCAGATCGAATGGCTCAACGGCAACGGTGGCCTGGACTGGGCCGTCAAGCGGACAGCGGATTCGTCCTCGCGTCTGTACTCCTGGGCAGAGGCAAGTTCGTTCGCAACGCCTTTCGTGACCAACCCCGAGCACCGCTCGCAGGTCGTCGGCACGATCGACTTCGCCGACAGCGTCGACGCGGCTGCTGTGGCAAAGATCCTGCGCGCCAACGGGATTGTCGACACCGAGCCGTACCGCAAGCTCGGCCGCAATCAGCTGCGCGTCGGCATGTTCCCGGCGATCGATCCCGAGGACGTCACGGCACTGACCAAAAGCATCGATTGGGTTGTGTCGCAACTGAGTTGATCGTGTGCCACTCGTTTCACGACAATCCGCGCAGAACCAGGCAGCGTAACCCGCCGCGTGAGTGATGCGCAGATTTCCGCTCTGCGTGTCGTGGCCTGCCCAAGATCACAGGTGCATTACTGTCGTCAGTTACGGGCAGATATCGGGTGCCGTCGCGGTAAGGAGGTCGAAAGTGCGAGAGCTCAAAGTTATCGGACTGCAGCCCGACGGCAAGCACATTGTGTGCGCCGACAGCGAGACGGGTGAGAGGTACCGGCTCGCGGCGGACGACAAACTCCGCGCCGCTTCACGTGGCGACATCGCTCGATTCGGACAGATTGAGATCGAGATGGACAGCACCCTGCGCCCCCGCGACATCCAGGCACGCATCCGCGCAGGCGCCTCGGTCGAACAAGTGTCGACCGAGTCGGGAATGCCGGCGCACAAGGTCGAGCGGTACGCCTACCCCGTCCTGCTGGAACGATCTCGCGCGGCCGACCTTGCCCAGCAAGGCCATCCGGTCCGCCACGACGGCCCCGCGGTCATGACGCTCTCCGAAGTTGTCACCCTCGCGTTCCGTGCGCGCGGCCACGCCATCGAGCGGGCCGAATGGGACGCCTGGAAAGACGACAGCGGTCACTGGGTCGCTCAGTTGCGCTGGCAAGCCGGGCGCACCTCGAATGCAGCGCACTGGCGCTTCCAGCCCGACGCGCACGGCGGCACGGTCAGCCCGCTCGACGATGCGGCCACCGATCTGATCGATCCTGATTTCGGCCGATCACTGCGAGGCCTACCGCCCGTCAGCTTCGTCGCCCCCGTGTCTGACGTGCAAGAGCAACACACGCTCGACGAGTACTACGAGACAGTGCCGTCCGATGCCGAGGCGACCAGCGAAGACGCAGCCGAACCGAAGCCAGCGCCGACGCATCCCAACGGTCGCGACAAACGAGGCAAGCCCGCGATGCCGTCGTGGGAGGACGTCCTGCTCGGCGTTCGCAGCTCGGGACACTGACCCCCAACACGCCGCACCGGCCGACGTCGTAGTCTTTGCATCCAAGGGTCTTTACATATACCTAGGGCTGACGGAAGCGAGGTGCGGGCTGTGGGGGCCAAAGCATCAACAATTTGGTATGTGGACGCCCTTGAGCCCGTCACTGTCCTCCGTGATCACCGCGAGCCCGATCAGAGCGCAGGCCAGGCACTGGCGGGTCGGTTGTATCCAGACCTTTCCGCGGTACCCGATCGGGTAGCACCGATCGCGCTCAGCGCCGGAGTCGGCTCCGACGAGGTGTACATCGGTTGCTATCCGGGGATCACCGTCGTCTGCGGCGCAGAACTGTCGCTGCCCCGGCCGTCGACCCTGTCGGATACGTGGGTCCGCCCGCTCGCCTCTGAATTCACCTTCATGGTGTCGATCGACCCCGACAATTCGTGGGGCGCCTTTGCGATGTGGGAGCGTGGTGCGCTGCGCCGCTCCTTCAGTGCGACCACCGTGCACATCCTTGAAGATGTCGGCCTCCCGCTGGTCTGGGAACGCCCCTACTGGGCCGGTGAGCATCCGATCCAACACCCGCCGGGAATCGTCCCCGATCCACAGTCGCTTCCGTTCGATCCGCAGGATTTTGCCGACGAAGCAAACGAGCAGTGGTTGGGCTTCCGCTACCGCGGCGAACCGAAGCCGGGCGACCTCGACCCGCAGGGCATCGTCGTGTGCGGATTCTCCTTGCACCAACCTGGCAAGGAGCCTGGCGCCGCGCCGGCTCTACCGCCCATACAGCCGGCCAACTCTGTCGAGCCCGCGGTCGGGCCCTTGCGAAAGTGGTTCCGGCGCAGGGCAGGCGACGGCACTAGAGCACGCTGACTGCCAAGCCGATCCAGCCGAGCGCCACGCCGGCGATCGCACCGTAAACGGCCCAGCGCACGATCGGCACAGTGCGCCACCGCCACACCGTCGGCGCGGCCCCGCCGACCGCAATGATGTTGATCAACGTGGCGAGCACCGGATTGATCCGACCCAGTGCAGTGCCGAATGCGAAGATGGCCACTGCAACCAGGGCTGCGGTGAGCGCGGTGACCAGCAAGCCGGTGGACCACGGCGTCGGCCCATCCGGGCGCGTGCCGACGATCTTGGGCCACTGCAGACTCACACCGGCATCCTGACACGCTCGTAGAAGGCCATCGCCGCCGCGGTCGCGACATTGAGCGAATCGGTGCCGGGTGCCATCGGAATTCGAGCTCGCACGTCGCACGAGCGCATGGTGTGTTCTTGCAGACCCGGCCCCTCGGCGCCGAGCAACAACGCAACACGATCGCCGTTCATTGCCTGCGCAAGCGGTAGAGCGGCAGGATCCGGCGTCAACGCGATGACCTGAAATCCGAAGTCGCGCAATATGTTCAACCCTCTCGGCCAGTCCGGCACTTGTGCGAACGGGACGCGCAACACATGGCCCATCGATACCCGAACCGCGCGGCGGAAGAGCGGATCGGCACAGGCGGCGCCGAACAGCACCGCGTCCGCACCGAGCCCAGCGGCGTTGCGAAACATTGCGCCCAGGTTCTCGTGGTCGTTGACCCCCTCGAGCACCGCAACGGTGCGCGCGGCGGCGAGAACCGACTCGAGGTCGAGCGGTGTGGGACGGCGCGCGGCGGCAAGGACACCACGATTGAGATGGAACCCGACGACCTCGGCCATCACCTCCGCGCTGGTCCGGTAGAACGGCACGTCGACCGTATCGAGGTCCGCCCCCAGTTCGGCCCGACGCCGTTCCACGCCGAGAAACGAGACCGGCTCGAACCGCGACTCGAGCAATCGCTGCGCGACGAGGACACCCTCCGCGATCACCAAGCCCTTTCCCTCGGGCAGGTCGGGCCTGCGGTCGGAGGAGTTCAAATTCCGGTAGTCGTCCAGCCTCTGGTCCGCTGGGTCGTCGATATCGATCACGTCGGCCACGTGTACATCGTGCCGTACGCGCGAAATTCGAATGCGCCCCAGAGTCGCCTGTGCCATGGTCGAGGTATGGCCGTCGACGAAATCACCATTCGGACCGCGATAGACGAGGACTGGCCGGGGATCCCTACCTACAGCGGCGACCTAGACACTGTGCTGGATGTTCGAAATCGGTTCCTTACTGCGGGTGGGCGATTCACATCGACAGTGCGGAACGGCCAGGCGACCTGCACCCGAACGGATGCACCGGCCGACATCGAACTGGATCTCGACGTCCTCGGCAGCCTCTACTTCGGCGCCTATCGTGCGCGAGTGTTCGTGGCGGCCAACCGGCTCCAGGCGAAGGACCATGATGCTCTGCTCGCCTTCGACGCGGCCTTCACGACCGAGCGCCCGGCCGAACTTGGAAGGTTCTTCTAGCGCGGATCGGGATCGGCATCGGTTCGATGCGCCCGCAACAGGTACACACCGCCGCCGATACCACTGGCAAGTGATATCGCACCGCCCACGATCAATGGTGCTCGCGCGGAGGTGATGTCGGCAAGCCAGCCGAGGAGCGGGCTGCCGAGCGGCGTCCCGCCCAAGAAGCACAGCATGTAGATACCCATGACACGGCCGCGCATATCGGAACGCACGGACATCTGCAGGATGTTCATCGCGGCTGTGGTGAACGTCAGAATCAATGCGCCGGTGGGGATCAGCGCGATCGCGAGCGAGGTGTAGGTCGGCATCAGCCCGACCGCGATCTCGAGGATTCCGAATCCCGCAGCAGCGCCGAGGAATACCTTGAGCCGCGCCGGACCGGCTCGCCGCGCGGCCAGAGTTGCCCCAGCGAGTGTGCCGATCGCCAGCATCGTCGAAAGCAGTCCATAAGCATCGGCGCCACGTCCGAAGGTGTTGCGTGCCAGCAGCGCAAGGCTGAGCGAGAAGTTCAGGCCGAATGTCGAGACCATGAACACCGTGGTGAGGAGAACCCGCAAATCGGAACGGCCCCAGACATATCGGAAGCCTGCGCGTATCTGGCCACGAGCACGTCGGGAGTGTTCCGACAGGTTCAATTCATCGGTCTTCATCGCGAGCAATGCACCGATGACGCAGCCGAACGACACCACATTGATCACGAAGACCCAGCCTGTGCCGACCAGAGTGATGAGTACACCCGAGATTGCCGGACCGATAATCCTCGCGAGGTTGAACGTCATCGAATTCAGCGCAATCGCATTGGACAACAGATCCCGGCCGACCATTTCGATGGTGAACGACTGCCTGACAGGCGCATCGACAGCCGACGCACATCCCGTTGCCAGCGCGAGCACGTACACCTGCCACAGTTCCACGATGCCGCCGATGTCGAGCACACCGAGAACAAGGCCGGACAGCGCCATCGAAATCTGGGTAAAGATAAGGATCTTGCGCTTGTCGTGGCGGTCGGCGAGCACTCCGCCCCAGACCGACAGCAGCAGAGTCGGACCGAACTGCAAGGCCATGACAATCCCGACGGCCAACGCGTTGCCGTCGGAGAGAGTCAGGACCAGCCAATCCTGCGCGACACGCTGCATCCAGGTACCGACGAGCGAAACAATCTGACCTGATGCCCAGAGTCGATAGTTGCGGGATCCCAGCGCCCGGAACATCGAAATTTTGGCGGCGGTCACACCCTAATCGTGCCCCAGAACGCTACTCGGACTCCTTGACGATGCCGGTGATAATCGCCACCGCATCACGAAGCACGCGAAGTTGTTCGGGATCGAGGCAGGAAAGCTTCTCAGTCATCCAGGCTTCACGCGCACTGGCCTCGTCCGCAATCAGCGCGTTGCCGGTTGAAGAGAGCGAAACGATGATCTGCCGACCATCCGTCGGATGGGGTGTGCGATCGACGAGCCCGAGATCCGACAGCGATGCGATCACCCGCGTCATCGACGGCGGCTGAACGCGTTCCTTGGCTGCCAACGCGCCCGGAGTCATTGCGCCGTCACGAAAAAGCGTGGCGAGAGCGGACAGCTGTGTGAGCGAAACCTGCGCATCTGTACGGCGGCCACGCAAATGCCGTGTCAGGCGGACCACGGCCAGCGAAAGATCACTGGCAAGGGACCGCAAATCGGATGCTGTTGTCACATTGGCAAACAATACGGGAACGCAAGTAGCAGTTTCAGGTAATCGCTTCGGTCAAAGGACCTATTGCAAAGTAGGTGACGAAGAGGATCGCAACCACCCACAGCAGCGGATGTACCGAGCGGGCCCGCCCATTCGCGACTGCAAGCGCCACCCACGTGATGAATCCGACGCCGATGCCGTTCGCGATCGAGTATGTGAACGGCATGACGATGATGGTCAGAAACGCGGGTAGAGCGATCTGAAACTTCGAAAGATCGATGTCGCGGACTTGACCGATCATCAGCGCCCCGACAACTACGAGGGCGGGTGCCGCCGCTTCGATCGGCACCACCGAATAGAGCGGCGTCAGGAACATTGCGGCCAGAAAGAGCAGTCCCGTAACAACATTCGCAAATCCGGTGCGTGCGCCCTCGGCTATGCCCGCAGCGGATTCCACGAAGACGGTATTCGACGAGGCCGATGCGCCGCCGCCGACCACAGCGCCGGCGCCTTCGACCACCAGCGCCCTGCCGATGTTGGGGAGATTGCCCTTGGCGTCGGTCAGCTTGGCTTCCTTGCCGAGGCCGGTCATGGTGCCCATTGCATCGAAGAAGTTGGCGAGCACGAGCGTGAACACGAGCAGACTGGCTGCGAGTACTCCGATCCGGGTGAAAGCACCGATAAGACTGAAATGGCCGAGCAATTCGAGGTCGGGCGTCTGAAAGATCTGCGTCGGCATGCCCGGTACGGCGAGATTCCAGCCTTTCGGGTCGACACCCTTGGAGGCACCGAGGTGGGTAGTCGACTCGACGATGACCGCGAGCACCGTCGTCACGATGATGCCGATCAGCAAGCCGCCCCGGACTTTTGCGAACGACCAGAATCCCCATCAGCAACAGCCCGAAGACAAACACCACCGTCGGCCACGAGGCGATCGACCCATTGATACCCAAGCCGACCGGCACCGTGGTGTTCGCCGAATCCGGTAGGCGGCGAACGAATCCGGAGTCGACGAGACCGATGAAGGCGATGAACATGCCGATACCCGCAGCAATCGCGGCCTTCAATTCCGCAGGCACCGCATTGAATACGGCCGTTCGCAGACCCGTGACGGCCAACACCACGATGATGATTCCGTCGATCACGACCAGCCCCATGGCATCCGGCCAGCTGACCTGCGGAGCAATCGTCACCGCGAGCAGAGTGTTGATGCCGAGGCCGGTCGCGATCGCAAACGGATAGTTGGCGACGATGCCGAAGATAATGCTCATTGCGCCGGCCACAAGGGCTGTGACCGCAGCGACCTGGCTGACGGGCAGAATATTGCCGAGCACATCGCGCTTGGCAGCCGCATCGTCGGCGTTGAAGCTGCCGAGTATCAATGGATTCAGCACGACGATGTACGCCATCGCCACAAAGGTGACCAGACCGCCGCGAACTTCGTTGCCGACCGTCGATCCACGTTCACTGATCTTGAAGTAGGTGTCCAGCCACTTCGGCGTATCTGCCATCCTCGGTTCCCTCCGCAGGTACGGATCGCATCTGTGAGGCTAGGGCACGGTAGCGTTGTCCGCGTGGCGGAGACACCGAACGTGCCCCAAATCCCGGCGCGATTTACCGATCCCCGACCAGTCCTGATCGTCGGCAGCATTGCCTGGCTGATCGCGACCGTGGTCGCGTGGATTGGTGAGGACCGTTTCGGCGATGCCCTGCCGACTTGCCTCGCAGGCCTCGGCGTCGGCGTACTCGCGACAACGATCTTCTGGATCCAACGCCGCGCATCCCGCCGCGGCAGCAAAGGCGCGCAGTCCGGCTTGAACTAAGCCGCTCG
>JBBSKP010000186.1:0-9660 GCA_038256175.1 Mycobacteriales bacterium | reverse complement strand
TGCAGCGCCCCTCGACAGGCTCCCAGGGTTCAAACTCACGACCGGCCTCGACCGGACCAAAGTCCTTCGACCTCGCAAGACGACCACACCCCATTTTCACCCCGGCAGGGGCGCACGCAAGGGCATCATCAACTCACGAGAGCTAGGCTCCCACTGTGTTCACTGGCATCCCGCTCGCGGCCCTCGATTTCTACGAAGACCTCGAGGCTGACAATTCCAAGACGTGGTGGCTCGCGCACAAGGACATCTACGACTCCGCGATCAAGGCTCCGATCACGGAGTTGATGGCCGAATTGGAACCGGAGTTCGGTCCCGCCAAGGTGTTTCGGCCTTACCGCGATGTCCGGTTCTCGAAAGACAAGACGCCGTACAAGACTGCCCAGGGCGCGTTCGTCGGATCCGCACCCGGCCTCGGATACTACCTGCAGATCGACGCGTCGGGCCTCTACATCGGCGGCGGATATCACCATTCGGCCACCGAACAGGTCACCCGTTATCGAGCCGCGGTCGACGACGTCGAGCGCGGTGCGGAGCTCGAAGAAATCCTTGGCAAGCTGACCAAGGCCAAGTTCACCGTCGGCGGCGAACAGCTCAAGAAGCCACCACGCGGATTCGCACCGGACCATCCGCGCGCCGACCTGCTGCGCCACAAATCGCTGACCGTCGGAAAAGCGATCGGGTCACCGAAATGGCTCGAAACTCCGCGCGCCGCAAAGGAAATCAAGAACGCGTGGTTGGCAATCAGACCGCTCGTCGACTGGCTCGACGGCGTCGTCAACGCCCCTTAGCGCGGGCGCAAACCGTCGAGCAGGGCAACGACCATCCCGGGCAACAACTCTTCGGCCATCTCGGCGGGTGTGAAGCCGGAGCTGACGAAGGTGACCAAGCCCTGCATCGCGGCGAACGCGGCGAAGCCGACCGTGGCGACATCGCCTGCGGCTACCTCCCCCTTCGCCTGCGCGGCGGCGATCATCGCAGCCGGAATCATGAACGTTTGCTCCGCTGCGGCAGGTAGCTCCGAACCAGCGGTTGGGCTGTGCTTGCGCGCGAACATCAATTCGAGCAGTGCTGAGTTGTCGATCGCGAATCGGAGGTAGGCACGCGTCAACGACAGCAGTTGATCGGCGAACGTGTCGCCTTGTGCGGCATCAGTAAAGAGAGCGCCCAGCCGCTCGAATCCGGCAAGAGCTACGGCATCGAGCAAGGCCTGCTTGTCGCGGAAATGCCGGCTCGGCGCACCGTGGCTGACGCCGATATCGCGCGCGAGCTGGCGCAGCGATAGGCCGTCGACCCCGGTGGTCCGAAGCGTCTCTTCGGCACGCTGCAGGAGCTCACCGCGCAGATCGCCGTGGTGGTAGGAGCGAGTACGGGTGAAGTTCATGGTCTCAGCAGGATACCCAATAGATCCACAAAAATGTAGGCATTGACTACTTTGTAGTCAATGCCTACATTGGTTCTCATGGCAACCACCAAATGGACTTCCGCAAACCTTCCCTCCTTCGACGGCGCACCGTGGTCATCACAGGCGCCAACAGTGGCCTCGGCCTGGTAACCGCACGTGAACTCACACGAGTCGGCGCCCGCGTGGTGCTAGCAGTGCGCGATACCGACCGCGGCGCCGAGGCAGCAGCCACCATTACCGGCAATACCGAGGTGCGCGCGCTCGACCTCGCCGACCTCACGTCGGTGCGCCGTTTTGCCGACGAGTGGACCGGCGACATCGACGTCCTCGTCAACAACGCCGGTGTCATGATGGTGCCTGAAGGCACGACCAAGGACGGCTTCGAAACCCAGATCGGCACAAACCATTTCGGCCACTTCGCGCTGACCAACCTGTTGCTGCCGCACGTCACGGACCGAGTCGTCACGCTCGCATCGCAGGCACATCGGCGCGGCACGATCAAGCTAGACGACCTCAACTGGCAGACTCGCGACTACAACCGCATGGCAGCCTACGGCCAGTCCAAGCTGGCGAATCTCCTGTTCTCCCTCGAGTTGCAGCGCCGGCTGGACGAAGCGGGTTCCACTGTGCGCGCGGTCAATTCGCACCCAGGCTGGGCCGCGACCAACCTGCAAGGCCACTACGGCAACCCCGTGGTCGACCGCATCATGGCCATCGGCAACAAGCTCATGGCACAGGACGCGGCAGCAGGTGCACGGCCGAGCCTCTACGCCGCAAGCCAGGACCTGCCGGGCGGTAGCTATGTCGGACCTGACGGCTTCTACGAGATGCGCGGTTACCCGACACTGGTCGGCCGCACCTCGGAGGCAGGCGATGTCGAACTGGCCAAGAAACTGTGGACAGCGTCCGAAGAGCTGACCGGAGTACGGTTCCCGGTCGAGGTGCTCACCAGCTGACGCCGACCGCGAGTCACAGCCTCGCGGCGCAGATCAATGCGAAGCGGTCGTCGGCGTCGGTCCACGAGCGGGTGGTCTCGAAGCCGGCGGCGTTCAATTCGCTTTCGATGCCGGACAGCCGGAACTTCGCCGAGATCTCGGTGCGCATCTGCTCCCCCTCGGCGAAGTTCACGGTCAGATCGAGATCACGGATATGCACCGTCATATCGGCGGTGGCCTCCAGCCGCATCTCGATCCACTCGTTCGCCTCGTCCCACAGGGCAAGGTGGCGGAACCGGTCCGGCTCGAAATCGGCGTGCAGCCGATTGTTGAGGACATGCAGCACGTTCCGGTTGAATTCGGCCGTGACTCCTGCCGCATCGTCGTATGCGGGCACGAGCACGGCCGGATCGATCACCAGCCCGACACCGAGCAGCAGTTGCTCACCGGGCTCGAGTACTGCCGCAACACTTTCGAGAAAGTCCGCACGTTCGGCGGGGATCAGATTTCCGAGCGTGCCGCCGAGAAACGCGATCATCCTGCGTCCGCCGCCGGGCAGATTATGCAGCGTGTCGGTGAAATCGCTGACCACACCGTGCACTTCGAGGCCAGGAAACTCGCGGCTGATCTGCTCGGCGGCGCTGGTCAATGCGGCAGGCGAGACATCCTGCGGTACATACCGTTCCAGCGTCCCATGCGCTGTGAGTGCACCGAGGAGGAGCCTGGTCTTCTCCGAAGAACCCGACCCCAGTTCGACGAGAATTTGCGCCGACGTTTCTTCGGCAATCTCCGCGGCACTCGCGCGCAACAGTTCTCGTTCGGTGCGCGTCGGGTAGTACTCCGGAAGTTCGGTGATCTTCTCGAACAGCTCGCTGCCGCGTGCATCGTAGAACCACTTCGGCGGCAACCACTTCGGTGATACGGTCAGTCCGTTGCGGGCATCAGCTCGCAGCGCATCGGTCATCTGATCCTCGGACAGGTGAATCTCGAGCGTGGGTGCAGTCATGATTCTCCTCGGTCGGTACTAACGCGAAATTTTGAGTGGTTCGATCGATACATGGCCGGGGCTCGCAGTAACCACACTGCGATCCGGCACCGATTTCCAATGTGGATTGTCGTCGTAGGGCTCGGAGCTGATCGTGACGCTCACCTCGTCGACCAGTACCGAGAGCGAATGGTAATAGCTTGTTGCCCAAAGCTGTTCACCGTCGCCGAGGAGCAAGTTCAGCCGCGCGCCCGGAACTTCTGCATCGACCCGACCGACAAGCTCAACAAGGGCGACCTCGGCGTCATCCGACTCGAGCGCGGTCCGCAGCAGTAACCAGAGCGCAGCCGAATCCGTCGCCGCCTCGAGTTGCAAGAGGTCGACCGGCCCGAAGTCGTCGGCCAAAGCCGCCAAGGTCTCCCGCCACCGCGGTACGACGCCGTTGTGGCTGAAGGCCCATTTGCCGGCTGTGAACGGTGCGCACGCGCTGCGTTCGACAGGCAGACCGACGGTCGCCGAGCGCACGGCACCTAGGACGCCGCGCGCGTTGATCTGCGAAAGCACCTCGTCCACAGCCGGATCGGACCAGATCGGCATCGGATTTCGATATCGCGCAGCCGCCGCGACGTCGTCACGCCACCATGCGACGCCGAATCCGTCTGCGTTGATCGTCCCGCCGCCGCGCATATCCTTTGGTGCCCACGACTGAACCCGCAATGAACTCGCGCCACGATTGAGGGGCTCGTTCACCGCGACTGCGGGGCCGAGATACCCGATGTGCCTACACATGGATCAGCGCGCCCTGTCCTTCGCTTCGTCCACCGAAAGGTCTCGGGCACAGCGGAAGCCGGCGAATATCTGCCTGCGGATCGGATGGTCCCAGTTCCGGAACGTGCCCCGGCACGCGACCGGGTCGGTTCCGAACGAGCCGCCACGCAATACGCGATAGTCGCCGCCGAAGAACATCTGCGAATACTCCTCGTAGGGAAAGACTTCGAAGCCCGGGTACGGGTCGAACCCCGACGATGTCCACTCCCACACGTCGCCGATCAGTTGGTGCACGCCGAGCGGCGATGCGCCGAGCGGATACGCTCCGACCTCCGCCGGTTCCAGATGCCGCTGGCCGAGATTAGTCAGGACGTCGGTGGGATCACCGTCGCCCCAAGGGAACCGCCGCGAACGCCCCGTTTCCGGATCCCAGCGTGCCGCCTTTTCCCATTCGGCCTCGGTCGGTAGTCGCTTGCCCGCCCAACGCGCATACGCTTGCGCCTCGAAGAAGCACACGTGCACGACCGGCTGCGCAAGGGCAAGTGGGGTCATCGTGCCGAATCTGCGGCGCCACCAACGCCCGCCGGGATCGCGCTCCCAGAACTGCGGCGCAATAAGTCCCGCCTTCTGCCGATGTTCCCAGCCACGATCGCTCCACAGCTCGATCCGCTCGTATCCGCCATCGTCGACGAACGCAAGATACTGGGCGTTGGTCACGGGCGCGACATCGATGGCGAACGCGGGCACCTCTACCTGATGAGCGGGGCGCTCGTTGTCCAACGCCCACGGATCGGTCGACGTACCCATCATGAACGGACCGGCGGGAACAACCACCTCACCGCCGACCGAGCTGGTCGCCGTCGGTGGCGCAGGTGCGTCCAAAACTGGTGTTCCACTACGCAACTGGTGGGTGGCCAGCATTGTCTCGTCGTGCTGCTGCTCGTGCTGCGCGATCATCGCGAATGCGAAACCGTCCGCCTCGAGCCGTCGCCCCTGCAATGGGCTGCGATCCAAGACGTCGAGCACCTTCTCCCGAACCGTGCCGACGTAATTGCGGGCTTCGCCAGGATTGAGCAACGGCAGGGAAGGCCGATTCGACCGGGAGTGTTTGAAAGCGTCGTAAAGCTCGTCGATGTCTCGCCGTACAGGTTCGCGACCGCCGACATCGCGCACCAGCCACAATTCCTCCTGGTTGCCGATGTGCGCGAGGTCCCACACCAGCGGACTCATCAGCTGGGAATGCTGGGCGACCAAGTCGGCTTCGTCGAGGCAATCGGTCAGCCCAACGGTGCGTCGGCGACTACGCGCCAGCGCCTGTTCCAAACTCGCGCGCAGGAGTTCGGTGTCGGTCATCGTTGCTCCTCTGCTGACATACGGCCGTCTCGACATCTGCGTGCGGCGGCACGCAAGGTGCCCTCGGCGCTCCGCCATCGCGTGTGTGCTGCCGCTAGCTCCAACAAATCTTCTGCGGCACTCCGCAATTCGCCGTCCGCGAGGCCGAATTCGGCTGCGTCCCACCAGCGGTGCGCAGTCGAAACAGACAAAGCGGACGCCTCCGCCACAACCTCGGGACTGCTCATCAATGCCTCGAACGCCGCTATCGGAACCGTCCACAGGTCGCCAGGCTGCGCGTCGATGTATCGAACCTCGAGATGACCCGCGGCTCGCACCGGCGGAAAGACAGTGGTCAGGTGATAATCCAGATCGCGAAAAGTGGGCCGGCGTTCGATCTCGTCGTCGAGCGCACCCGCGAGCCAGTCCGCGAATGTCGCGCCTTCGGGTGCCGCCCAGCTCTGGTCACGTCTGGAATCGCGCACGACGCACAGGAGCGGGACATCCAGGACCCAGCTGGCATAGCGACCGAGCGGATCCTCCGAATCACCAAGCGGGGGTGCAGTTCTGGACGGATCGAGCTGAAACCACGTGCGCATGCGTTGCGAAGCCCATTGTCCAGCTGGTGCGCCATGCAGTGTCGGCGAGCACGCGAATGCGGCCAGCAAGGCCGGACCGATCGAATTCAGTGTCGCCCAGCGGCGGGCGACCTCCTCGGCGTCAACACCGGCATCGAGGCTGACCTGCGTCGCTGCGGTATTGCACATCATCAGCTTCCCGAAGGGGCCGTTCGCGTCGAACACGGACTCCATGGCCGCGTAGCGGGGCAGCTGGAGCAAGCGGTGCGGGAGTCGGTCGGCATCGGCCGCGTGGGAGTGCGTGCGGATCGATTTCGTAGCGAGTAATGCACGCAGCTGATGTTCGTCGTCCTTCAACGAGCGGCAGAGTTGCTCGGCGGACGGAAACGGTGCGCTGGAAATTTCGATCTGGCCGCCCGGTTCGACGGTGACGTAACTTCCTCCCGGGAGCGGCCTGGCCGGCGAGGACGGGGCAATAGATTTCGGCGCGTAGTGCCCCAGCGCAGAAGCGAGAGTCGGTAGGTCGGGCCTCGGACAGTCCGTGTCGTCACGCACGGTGAGCCATTCGAGCTCGGCACCGATCAGCCGCGGTGGCCCCAATTTGAAGCAGACGCCACCGACGTAGGCCTCAGCGGCCGCACGTGTGGACAGAAGCGCACTATCGAGCGCCATGGCCATGGTGACCTCCGATCCGGGGCAAATTTGCCCGCAACGGCGATAGTAGACACCGACTCCGACAGTAAACGTCGATCAGCAAGCTCGCACCCACGCGTTCATAGTTTTGTAATACCCGATGCAGTTCGCCGCCACCCCCGTCGAGCTGGCGCCGGTACTGTCGCGACCGTGGCCGAGCAACTGCAGCGACTGACGGACGTCATCGATCTGGACCGGGTTCGACGCGATACACCGGGGTGTCTCGACAAGGTGTTCCTCGACAGCGCCGGGTCGTCCCTGCCCCCGGAGGTCGTCGTCGCCACCGTGACGGAATATCTGCGACGCGAGGCACAGATCGGTGGCTATGGCGCCGCCAACGAGCGGCTGGGCGACCTTGCGGCCGTGAAGAGCTCGATCGCCGAACTGATCGGCGCATCCGCGTCCACTATCGCCCTGAGCGACAGTGCGACGCGGTCGTGGACCGACTTCTTCTACGCCGTGCCGCTCGCTCCCGGCGATCGCGTCCTCATCTCGGAGGTCGAATACGCGAGCAACGCGATTGCGGCACTCCAACGAGCGCGCGCGACCGGCGCGTCAGTCGAAGTGATCCCGAGTGAGTCCGACGGTCAGCTGGACGTGAGCGCCCTCGAACAACTCCTCGACGAACGCGTGCGCGTCGTGTCGCTCGTTCACGCGCCGACCAACGGTGGGTTGGTGAATCCAGTCCGCGCGGTCGCCGACCTCGCGCATCGATTCGGCGCGCTCGTGCTGCTGGATGCGTGCCAGTCGGTAGGGCAGCTTCGCGTCGATGTGACCGAACTCGGCGTCGATGCGTTGTCCGCGACCGGTCGTAAATGGCTGCGCGGACCGCGCGGGACCGGATTCCTCTACGTGAATCCCGACACACTCGGGATCCTCGAACCTGCGGCGTTGGATCTACACAGCGCCGAATGGATCAGCACCGACGCGTACACGATGGCCACCGACGCGAGCCGGTTCGAGTTCTGGGAATGCGATGTGGCCGGAAGACTGGGCCTCGGCGCGGCGATTCGCTATCTACTCGACCTCGGCCCCGCTGCCGTCTACGCCGCCGTGGCGGACCGAGCGGCATACCTGCGCGAGGGCCTCGCCGACCGCAAAGGTGTCACGGTGCACGACCTCGGGCGCACGCGCAGCGGCATCGTGTCGTTCATGGTTGCCGGCATCGAGGCGACGACGGTTCGCGATCGACTGGCAAGCAAACACATCACGGTCAGCGTGAGCCACCGCGGTTCGACGCTGCTCGATATGAGCAAGCGCGGCCTCGACGCCGTCGTCCGAGCGTCCCCGCACTACTTCGTTTCACAGGCGGATCTCGACACCTTCGTCGACGCCGTCGGAGGCCTCTGAACACCGAGTTAGCTGCCGGTTCGCAGGTGGATCGGTGCGTACGGTAAAGTATTCGCCGTTGTCTCGGCGAGGGTGACTGCGAAGAAATATCAGCTTGCTTCGCTCACCGTGATCGACGCGGCGACGGCTCCCCGGCCGTCCTCGTCAGTTCACTCTGCCGTGACGAGAAGACCACCGCCGGATAGTTCGAATCGAAGTTCTAGGAGCCGATCCAACATGTCGTCTGACGTCAACCGCCTCGTAGCAATCGTGCGCACCGAGTTCGGCAAGGGCGCCGCCCGCCGCACCCGCCGCGACGGCCAAGTCCCCGCTGTCCTTTACGGCCACCAGACCGACCCCCAGCACCTCGCGCTCGATGCTCGCGCATTCTCGAAGGTGTTGCGCGACAACGGCACCAACGCTGTGCTGACCCTCGACATCGCCGGCGAAGAGCAGATCGCGCTGACCAAGTCGATCGTCGTGCACCCGATTCGCCGCTACATCGAGCACGCCGACCTCCTTGTCATCAAGAAGGGCGAGAAGGTCACCGTCGACATCCCCGTCGTCGTCTTGGGTGACCCCGCTCCCGGTGGCTTGATTTCGCAGGACGCGAACTCCATTTCCATCGAGGCCGACGCCATGTCGATCCCCGAGCAGATCGAGGTCTCCATCGAGGGCGCCGAGATCGGCACGCAGATTCTGGCCGGCCAGCTCGAGCTGCCCGCAGGTTCGACTCTGCAGGCTGACCCCGAGACGCTGATCGTCAACATCACCGCACCGCAGGCCGAAGAGGAAGAGCCCGCTGAGGGCGAAGCCACCGCTGAGGGCGAAGCCGCTGAGGCACAGAGCACCGAGTCCGAGTAATTCCACTCTCTCGGACGCATTAGGCGTGGCAGACATGGATGCGGCGCTCGTCGTCGGGCTGGGCAACCCCGGACCCGACTACGAGCGAACGCGACACAATGTCGGCTTTCTCGTGGCTGATGTGCTCGCAGACCGGATCGGCGGCCGGTTCAGCGCGCACAAGAAGTCCGGCGCAGATGTAGTGCAGGCGCGGCTCGGCGATCGCCAAGTGGTGATCGCCAAGCCGCGCTCTTTCATGAATGTCTCCGGCCGGCCGGTGGCCGCACTTGCCAGATTCTTCTCCATCGATGTGGCAAACATCGTGGTCGTACACGATGAGCTGGACATCGATTTCGGCGTCGTCCGACTCAAACTCGGCGGCGGCGAAGGTGGACACAACGGACTGCGCTCGATCTCCAGCGCGCTCGGCACGAAAGACTATCTACGCGCCCGAGTCGGCATAGGTCGACCACCAGGGCGGATGGACCCCGCGTCGTACGTGCTCAAGCCGTTCTCTGCGGCAGAGCGCAAAGATCTTGGCGTGGTGTGCGAAGAGGCGGCAGACGCCGTGGAGTTAGTGCTCCGGGTCGGCCTCGAAGCGGCGCAGAACAAGCTGCATTAGGGCGCTACGCGCCTCGTGAGTCTTTGCGGAGGGCCCGCCCTCCTGTGTTTGTTCAGGACATCGCGTGCAATTGATGTCTCAGGACATCGTGGACACTGACCGGTTCGTTCTTGTGATGATCAGGGATGGCCAGAACAGAGTTTTCGATGGATCCACAGTTTGTCGCAGCTGTT
>JBBSKP010000185.1:0-9940 GCA_038256175.1 Mycobacteriales bacterium | reverse complement strand
GGCGCCAGCTTGGTCGAGAGCGAGAGGCCGACCGGGGAGAGGAACAGTTCGGCGAAGGTGAAGAGCAGCAGGATACCGGCGACCGCGAGCAACGGCGCGCTGTTCGGGCCACCACCGGAGATGGGGAGAAAGGCGAGGAACGCCAGCCCCATGATGACGTTGCCGCACGCGAACTTGATCGGCGAACTCGGTTGCCGCGGACCGAGTTTCGTCCATACTGCGGCGAAGACTCCCGCGAAGATGATGATGAACACCGGGTTGATCGACTGCACCCACGACGCGGGGAAGTCCCAGCCGAACACATTGCGGTCGAGACGTTTGTCGGCATAGACCGCGATCATCGTGAACTGCTGCTGGAACAGCGACCAGAACGCCGCGCTGGCAATGAACATCGGAATGAACGAGATCACGCGGCTGCGCTCGGTGCCGTCGATCTTCTTGCTGGACAGGATGACCGCGAAGTAGACGACCGCAGCGACGATCGTGATGCCGACGACAACGTCGGAGAGGTTTGCAGCAGTGAGTACGCCCGTGACCGCGAGCGTCGCGATCACGATAACGGCGGCGACGGAGATGACCACCCAGCGGCCGCGTTCGGCGTTGGGAAGCGGGTTCGGTGCCGTGCTACCGATATTGCGCAGGTGCTTTCGGCCAATGGTGTACTGCGTGAGGCCGAGCGCCATTCCGATTGCGGCCAAGCCGAATCCGGCGTGGAAACCGATCTCGTCCTTGGCGACGCCCGTCAACAGCGGACCGACGAAAGCGCCGAGATTGATACCCATGTAGAAGATCGAGAAACCGGCGTCGCGGCGTTCGTCATGCTCGGAGTAGAGCTCGCCGACCATCGACGTCGCATTGGCCTTCAGACCACCACTACCGACCGCGACCAGAACCAGACCAACGCCGACGCCCCAGACGCCGGGCAGAACTGCAAGGGCGATGTGCCCGAACATGATCAGAATCGCCGAATAGAAGAGCGTTCGCTCGGAGCCGATCAACCGGTCTGCGACCCAGCCTCCGGCGATCGTCGACAGATACACCGTGCCGCCGTACGCGCCGACGATGCTCGTGGCCGACGACTGCGCGATGCCGAGGCCACCCTCGCTCGCCGAGTAGTAGAGGTAGTAGATCAGGATGCCCTGCATGCCGTAGAAGGAGAATCTCTCCCACATTTCGACACCGAACAAGTTCGCGAGGGCGAACGGCTGACCGAAGAAGCCCCGGTCGTGTTGATCTGGGTCCTGTTGATCTGGGGATTTCAGATCGCTCATTGCGCAAACTCTGCCACCGTTGGGGCAGTTACGCGTCCGACACGGCCGATCGTTTTACGACCAGGCGGTAGCCCGCTCGCCAGCCGATCAGAAATATCGCGAGCACGGTGCCTGCAACTATTACGAAGCTCAAAGCCGTGCCCTGGCCGCTCACGACGCGCAGGCCCATACCGACGGCAAGTGTCGAAATCCAGACGAGTATCCCTGTCGGGATTACCAACTCGCCTGCGAACTTGTCGCGGTAGAGCCCGATCGTCGCGAGCCAGCCGACGGCAAGGCCACCGATGAACGGCCACAGTGTGCGGAGCAGCCCCGATACTGCGTTGGCTTCGTCGTGATTGCGCCGTCCGATAAGGCAGAACACAACGACGAGGACGACATCGACAAGCAGCGGCAGCGCGTACTTCTTCTTCACAGTCGAGCAGGCTACGCCCGCAAGCTGACTACGCCTGCAGACCGGCCTCGATCTCGAGGGTCAGAGTGATCTTGTCGCCGATGACAGCGCCACCACCGTCGAGCGGCATGTCGATGGTGATGCCGAAGTCCTTGCGGTTGATGACGGTCTTGGCTTCGAAACCTGCGACCGGGCCGTTGCCCATGCCCGCGTTGACACCGAGGAATTCGACGTCGAGGGCGACCGTACGGGTGATGCCGCGAATCGTGAACTCACCGTCGACGACGAAGTCGGAACCGTTCGCGCGGAAGCCGGTGGCCTTGAAGGTTGCCGTCGGGAATTCTTCGGTCTTGAAGAAGTCGGCGGTCTTCAGGTGGCCGTCACGCTGGGCGTTGTCGGTGGTGAGCGAGTCGACCTTGATCACGGCCTCGGCGGATGCGGTGCCGTCCTCGCCGATGACGAGCTTGCCCTCGAAGTCGGTGAAACGGCCGCGGACCTTGCTGACCATCAGGTGGCGCACGGAGAAGGTGATCGCAGAGTGGCTCGGGTCGATTGCCCAGGTGCCGGCGGATAGTGCGGGTGCGGTGGTGGTGTTCGTCATTCCAAGCTCCTTAGAAGTAGTTGATGCTTCAACATCATTCTACACCAACTGGACCTTGGTCCGCTTTATTCCCGATCGCAGCTTCCGCGGCACAACGAACAGTGCGCCCTGCCGCAATCAGCGGCTCGGTACTGCGCATCGCCCGACTCAAGACGAAGGCGCCTTCCAGGCTGGTGATGAGACCGATGATCAGCTCGCGTCGGGCCGCTTCGGACAGTCCGGTGTCGGCAAGCCGCGCGACGCCGGCGTCGATCCAGCTGGCGAAAACGTCGGCGGTGGCGATACGCAGCGGCTCGTCGGTGCTGGCGACCTCGAGCGCGATGGTCGCAATCGGGCAGGCATCTGCGAAATCCGTGGCGACCAGGGATTCCGCCGCACCCTCGAATGCGACGTCGACAGCGGTGAGCAAGTCCGGGCACGCGTCGAATATCGACATCACGAGGTTGCCGTACAACGCGCCCGAGCTTCGGATGACCTCCTCCGCGAGCTGCCCCTTCCCGCCGGGAAAGAAGTGGTAGATCGATCCAAACGGCGCTTTGGCCGTCTGTGCGACGAGCTTGAGTCCAGTGCCGGCGAGCCCTTGCCTGCGGAACAGTTCGCTGCTGGCAGCGAGAATCCGAGTTCGCGTGTCGACGGTGTTGGTGCTGACCACGTGCGGCCCCTTTCGAGGGTTGTGCAACTACCCGATTCCATCGTACGGTGAAATTTAATAGAACGATCTATCAAGAGGAGTCGGGCATGAACTCCGTCGAGCTATCGGCCGGCACGATCGAATACACGGACACCGGCGGCAGCGGTCCCACCCTCGTCTTCGTTCATGGCCTGACGATGGATGGCACAGTGTGGCGAAAGGTGATCGAACGGCTCGGCCCCGATTTCAGGTGTATTGCACCGACCTGGCCACTAGGCGGGCATCGCCTACCCATGCATCCCAAGGCCGACCTCTCGCTGCTCGCGCTCGCCTCGCTCATCGGCGAATTTCTCGAACGCATGGACCTGCACGACGTCGTCTTGGTCCAAAACGATTGGGGCGGTGCACAAGTCCTCATCGCCAATCGGCCAACGGACCGGATCGGCGCGCTGGTACTGACCTCGTGCGAGGCGTTCGACAACTACCCGCCGGGGATCGTCGGGGGACCACTGAAGTGGATGGCATCCAGTCCCCGCAGGTTCGCCGTCGTCATGCAAGCGTTGCGGCTCAACGTGTTTCGACGCGCGCCGATGTCGTGGGGCTGGATGAGCAAACGCCCGGTACCCAAGGACGTTATGAACAACTGGTTCGAACCCGCCACGACCGATCCATTGATCCGTCGCGATCTCGCGATGTACGTGAAGGTAGTGCCACCCAAGGAGATCTTGCTGGCATGGGCCGAAGCGAATCGCGAATTCGACAAACCGGTGCTCGTTGTCTGGGCAACCGAAGACCGCGTCATGCCGCCGGAGCATGGACGCCGGCTCGCGGAGGTGTATCCGCAGTCGACGCTCGTCGAACTCGACGACACCTACACCTTGATCCCGGAGGACCGCCCACACGAACTAGCCGATGCGATAGGCGAATTCGCCCGGACCAGCAACGATTGAACTTCGGGGCCTGAAATTCGGGGCGTGAAATTCGGGGCTCAGCCCTCCCGACGACGCAATTCCTGCGTCTCGTCACGCTCGAATTCGACGTCGTCTTCGAGGTCTTCGTGCTGATGGGTACGGAACAGGAACAGGAACACGATCCAGCCGACAATGGCGACCAGGATGAAGCTGACCCCGCGATAGACGAACGCCGCAGCAACGGCCTGCGACGCGGGAAGCCCTGCGGCCGAGGTGAGTGTCGCGATCAATGTCGCGTCGACGAACACGAGGCCGCCAGGGGCGAGTGGGATGGTGCCGACGGCCTTCCCGATCGCGAAGGTGATGAGTAGACCCGCAAGTCGCGGATCGGCACCAACGGCGTAGCAGGCGAACGCGAGGCACGCGACGTCGCCGGCGCGATGGACCACTGCCCACACCACAACCAACGCACCGTCGACCGGACCGAGCCGCACCGATTCGAGCTGACCGAGTATCTGCCGCACCCGGCTCATCCCTGCGTCCGGTGCGTTCTTGCGGATCCGGTTGACGCGGGCCATGATCCAGCCGACTGCCGACTCGATCGCGTCCGGATGGGTCGATGCGTACCGAACAGCCCACACAAGTGCGATGACGCCGCCGAGGGAGAAGATCAGCGTGAATGGGCTGACCGAACCGCCGACGAGCATCGCACCGCCGACGCCGAGCAGGGCGAGCCCAGAGGCAGCGATCACGCCGGAAATCGCGAGCTGCCAGGACGCCACGATCGGGCTCGCGCCCCAGCGCCGGGTCTCGCGGTAAGTGAAGGCGGTCGAGAAGACCTGACCGGCCGGGAGCGTGACCGACATCGCCGTACTCGCATAGATGACGGCTACCGACTTGTGATGGCTGACCCGAACGGACCCTGCCCGCAACAGCTGCCTCTGCAACGCACCGAAACCGCTGAGCGAGATTGCTTGCGCCAGGATGCAGACCGCGAGCCAGCCCCAATGGATTTCGCTGAGTTTCTGCCACGACTCGTGCAGCCGTGGCCACAGATAGATGCCCTCCCCTACGAGCAGCGCCAGCAAAGCCACCCCGGCAATCCACTTCAGCCACCAAAAGCGGCCGCGTCGCCTGGCTGGCTTAGCGTCGGGCGCGTCTGCTCCGGGCTCTGCCACTAGGTCAGGGTAACCGGACGGACAGACGATCTAGTCGTCCAGGACCGGTGAGGCGAGATGGGTCCGACGGCGACGGCCGCGCAACTGAACCTCGTCGCCGAGGATCCAGTGCTTCTGCTCTTCCTCGTCCGCGAAGTAGACCGCACTGCTCGACGCGAGCACGCGGCTCGGCTGGAGTTTGGCGAGTTCGGTCAGCCGAGACGCCTCGTTGACCGGATCACCGATCACCGTGTATTCGAACCGGTTCGCGCCGCCGATGTTTCCGGCAACCGCCAGACCAGCGGATACGCCGATACCGATATCGAGCCCGTTGACCTCGGCGAGGGCAACACGCAGATCGCGTGCCGCATTGAGGGCGGCGGTCGGCGCATCCGGGCGATCAAGCGGCGCTCCGAAGATGGCGAGCGCGGCGTCGCCCATGAACTTGTTGACGAAGCCGTGGTGGCTGTCGATCACCTCGACGACGACGCGAAAGAACTCGTTGAGCAGGTTGACGACCTCGGTCGGTGGACGTTCGGCCGCGGCGGCCGTCGAACCGACCATGTCGACGAACAGGACCGCCACGAAGCGAGTTTCACCGCCGAGTTCGGTGCCGAATTGGAGCGCTCTCCGCGCTACGTCCTCGCCGACATGCTGACCGAACAGTTCTTGCAGCACCCGACGCTCGGAGGCTTCTTCCATCATCCGGTTGAAACCGACCTGAAGCCGTCCGATCTCCGATCCGTCGAAGACCTCGACCTGGACGTCCGGTTCACCCTCCTGGACCTTGTCGATCGCGCGCGTCAGTTGCTGGATCGGGTCGGAGATACTCGCGCTTGTAAGCATCGACAACGCGAACGCCTGCACGATCACCAGACAGGCAAGGAGCAGGATCGCGATGGCCAGTGAGTTCGACGGGAACTGAATGTCCGTCGAAATCTGCGTCGCACACAGCAGCACGATGCCGATACAGGGCGCGAGGGTACCCAGCCCCCACGTCATCGCCATCCGAGTGCCAATACCCGGCGTCAGGGTCCGGTGGAAGCTACCTTCGCTCAACGCCTTCGCGGCGACCGGACGCAGAATGCGCTCGCCGAGCATGTAACTGAAGCCGAACACCACGATCGCCGCCATGGACACCGTGATGATGACCGCAACAGCCAGCTCGGGCGTCGCCGCGATGATCGGGATCGCAAAAATTGCTCCGCCGACGAGCCAGAGACCCAGGTGGACGATCGCTTGCCGCAGCGGTGCGTGCAGGGCCGCCTGTTGCTCGCGCCGGCTCGGTGGGCCACCGCGCAGTTGCCAGCGGACAACCGGTCTCAGCATCAGCGCCGACGACGACAAGCTCACGAGGCCGCCGCTACCCAAGATCAAAGCGAAGGCGGTCAGGTTCTTCTGGCGGTCCTCGACGACCGCCGAGGATTGCGGAACCGGCAGACCGTGCCGCACGAACGCGTACACCAGCAGCGCGCCGAACGCGTTCGCAAGCGTCATCGACGCGACATAGAGCGGCCAACGCGTATGCATTGTCTGCTTGACCGCTTCTAGTGGGACCGACACGGAACCAATTTAGCGGTCCGAGTGATCGCGCCGTCTCATGATCGCCAGTATCTGAATTCGACACGATCCCGATAGGCTCGCTCGGATGAGCGCGAACTCACCGCGATCGGAACGAACACCCGCGTCCGCCGCAGACGCGGTGCTCCCGCTCGTGCGGGTCGGAGCCGAGTGGACATGGCGCCTTCTCGTCCTTTTTGCGGGGCTCCTCGCGCTGGGGTACATCGTCCACCGACTCTCCACGGTGATGATCCCGGTCGCGCTCGCTCTGTTGGCTGCGGCGTTACTCGTGCCGATGGTCAATTGGATGCAGCGCCAAGGTGTCCCGCGCTCGGCGGCTGTCGTCGTCACGATTCTCGGATCGATCGGTGTGCTCGCGGGGATTCTGACGTTCGTCGTCGAGCAGTTCATCGAAGGGCTGCCCCAGCTCACCGACCAGTTCACGGAGAGCATCCAGAACGTCCAGAATTGGCTGACCGAAGGTCCGTTGCATTTCAGCGAAGAGCAGATCCGCAGCGGCGGTGACTCGGTCCGACACGCGATCGAATCCAATCAAGACACGCTGACCAGCGGCGCACTGACAACAGCCACCGTTATCGGTGAGATTCTGACCGGCGCGTTGTTGACGTTGTTCATCCTGATCTTCTTCCTCTACGGCGGCTCACAGATCTGGGAATACGTCACGAAGATCGTTCCCACGAACGCGCGCCGGCGGGTGCGCATCGCCGGTGAGCGAGGGTTCGGCTCGCTCGTCGGGTTCGTTCGCGCCACCGTCGGCGTCGCGGCTGTCGACGCGATCGGAATCGGTGCGGGCCTTGCGATTCTCGGCGTTCCGCTCGCGTTGCCGCTGGCGTCGCTCGTGTTCATCGGCGCGTTCGTGCCGATCATCGGCGCGTTCCTGACCGGCTTCGTCGCAGTGTTCGTCGCGCTCGTCACCAAGGGAATGATCACGGCTCTGATCACGCTCGGGATCATCGTTGCCGTGATGCAGCTCGAAGGGCACGTGCTGCAACCGCTACTGCTCGGACGAGCGGTTCGGGTCCATCCACTCGGCGTTGTGTTGTCTATCACAGCCGGAATCGTGCTGGCAGGCATCGTCGGTGGGCTCTTGGCGATGCCCGTAGTCGCGATGCTGAACACAGCGATACGTTCACTGCTCGCCGACGATCCCGATGATGTCGGCACAGAGCCATTCGAAGGTTCGAAAGGCGTCGTCGCCGATGAACCGGCGGACTGAGCCGCGGCGCGAGCGGTACCGGCAGAGCTTCGCATCCGGGATCGGTACCGACCCCATCGCGCCGCTGTGGCGAGCATCGCAGGCCTTTCGACTGCTGACACTTGCCTACGCCGTGAGCTACCAATTTGCGACGGTGAACAGCTACACGAGCCAGCGCCTGAGCTGGTTCTTCGTCGCGGTGATGGCGGTGTGGTCGGGCGGGTCTGCGTTGCTACTTTCGCATGGTGGGACGCCGCGCTGGCGAGTCGTGGTCATCGATCAGGTCGCGGTCGCCGGGTTGATGGCCGCGACGCGGCTTGTTGCCGAACCTGCTTGGTACAGCACTCATCAGACGCTGCCGACGACGCTGTGGGCAACCAATGCGGTGCTGTCGGCCGGAATTCTCGGTGGCCCGTGGCTGGGGATGGCGTCGGGGCTGTTCATCTCGACCGTCAGCGCCGTGGTTCGTGAACAGGTCAACTTCGACTTGTGGCGCGATGCGACTGCGCCGGTGTTGATCTCGACGGGATTGGCCATCGGCCTGGCAGCGAGCACAGCCAAGCGATCCCACGAGCAACTCGAACGGGCGGTGCGGCTGGCCGCCGCAACCGAAGAACGGGAGCGGCTTGCCCGCGAGGTGCACGACGGGGTGCTGCAGGTGCTTGCGTATGTCCAGCGGCGCGGAGCCGAAATCGGCGGGCCGGCACTCGAACTCGCCGAGAAGGCGGGCGAGCAGGAAGTCGCGCTTCGGGTGCTGATCTCCGAACAAGGCGCGGGCGCCGAGTCCGACGCGGGCGGAGCGGCGGTCGACTTGCGGCCGCTGTTGCGAACCCAAGCGCGGCAATCGGTCTCGATCTCGACGCCGGGTGACCCGGTGATGGTCGGTCGTTGGGTCGGCAGCGAGTTGGCTGCCGCTGTCGCGACGGCGCTGTCGAATGTCGAACTACACGCCGGCGTGGGGGCGAAATCCTATGTCCTGCTGGAGGACCTGGGCGAGGACGTGATCGTGACCGTTCGCGACGACGGAACCGGTATCGCCGCAGGCAGATTGGCGCAAGCCGAAGCCGAAGGGCGGATGGGCGTATCGAAGTCGATCCGTGGACGCGTCGAAGCGCTCGGCGGAACGGTGTCGCTCTTGACCGAGCCCGACGGTGGTACAGAATGGGAGCTCCGGGTACCGCGCGGGGCGGGAGAGGTATGACGTGACCGACGACAACAGCGTTGACGCAGCACAGATTTCGGTGATGGTGGTCGACGACCACCCGATGTGGCGCGATGGTGTGTCCCGCGATCTCGAAGCTGCCGGATTCACGGTTGCTGCGACCGCGGAGGGCGTTGCGGCCGCAGCGCGAAGGGCTGCCGCGGTGCAGCCGATGGTCGTGCTGATGGACATGCAGCTGACCGACGGCAACGGCGCCGAGGCGACCGCGAAGGTTCTCGAGGTTTCGCCGAACAGCCGGGTGCTGGTGCTCTCTGCATCGGCCGAACGCGAAGATGTGCTCGATGCGATCAAGGCCGGCGCGTCGGGATACCTAGTCAAGAGCGCGTCCGCCGCGGAGTTGCTGGACGCGGTGCGCGCGACAGCGGCCGGACAACCCGTCTTCACCCCCGGGTTGGCTGGACTGGTCCTCGGCGAATACCGGCGGATGGCGTCGACCCCAGCCGACGACCGAACACCCGAACTGCCCGCGCTGACCGACCGCGAAACCGAAGTGTTGCGGATGGTCGCGAAAGGCCTGAGCGCCAAGCAGATTGCGACACGCTTGTCCTTGAGCCACCGCACCGTGGAGAACCATGTGCAAGCAACGTTGCGCAAACTTCAGCTCGCCAACCGGGTGGAGTTGACCCGATACGCGATCGAGCAGGGTCTCGAGTAAGCGCCGCTATTCTGGATTCCATGGAGGCGAGGGATCTGCGAGTGTCCGATGCCGAGCGCGAGCATGTCGGACAACTACTTCAGCGCGCAGTCGGTCAAGGGATGCTGTCGCTTGGCGAGTTCACCGAACGGATGGACACGGCCCTCGCAGCCAAGACGCGTGGCGAGCTGAACATCGTGCTTGCCGACCTCCCTGGCATCCGGCTTGGCGGCGATCATGCGCCGCGTCGGCAGCAGACACCGCCGCCGCGTGCGCGCCCGGTCTTCGCTGCCGGGGCTCCCGACGTCGTGCGTGGGCGGATGTCGAGCGTTGTCCGGCGAGG
>JBBSKP010000184.1:0-10165 GCA_038256175.1 Mycobacteriales bacterium | reverse complement strand
GGCTTCGTGGTCCTCACACTGCCGACAGGGCTCTTCTTCGGATACCTGAGCAAACGATTCGAGGTGGCGCGATGAGTTCTCGGGCGACAGTCCTCTACGACGCACCCGGTCCTCGTGCGCGCATTCGAAATCACATCTTGTCTGCCGCAGTGGCAGCGGTTCTGGTGGGCATCGCCTATCTGGTATACCGCGCCCTCGACGACAAGGGCCAGCTGACCTCGGCGAAGTGGAATCCGTTCACCGACGCGAATTCATGGACCACGTACTTGCTGCCCGGCATCAAGGGCACCCTGGTCGCCGCAGCCATCTCCATCGTGCTTGCGCTGATCCTCGGCGCGGCTCTCGGCATCGGGCGCCTGTCCGATCACAGGATCGTGCGCGTGGTTGCGGGAACCATCGTCGAACTGTTCCGCGCTATCCCCGTGCTGATCTTGATGATCTTCTCGTATCAGCTCTACGCCGAATACGACGTCTTCAAATCGAAAGATCTTGCGCTCGCGGCAGTGGTCACCGGCCTCACCCTGTACAACGGCTCGGTGATCGCCGAAATCGTGCGGGCCGGCATCAATTCACTACCGAAGGGCCAGACCGAAGCGGCAGCTGCGTTGGGTATGCGCAAAGGCCTGATCATGCGGTTGATCCTGCTGCCCCAGGCCATTACGGCGATGCTGCCGGCAATCGTGTCGCAGATGGTTGTGGCGCTAAAGGATTCAGCGCTCGGTTACCTGATCGGTTACGTCGAGGTAGTGCGGTCCGGCCAGCAACTCGGCTCGTTCTTCGGCAACTACTTGCCTGCACTCATCGTCGTGGCCGCAATCATGATCGCGCTCAACACCACGTTGACCATCATCGCGACGAAACTCGAGAAGAGGCTCCGGTCGGGAGGTCGCAAGAAGGGTGCGGCCGCTCCAGTGAGCGCAACATCAATCGGCGCAGGTATCCCCGGAATGGACATCACCAAGCCCTAGGCCTGGTGTCCTACTGATCGAAGAGATCTTCGGTGTCGGCCCCGAGCTGTGCAAGTTCGGTCTTCACCACTTCGAATGCGAGTGACTGGTCGTACCCGCGGCGGGCGAGCATGCCCACCATCCGGCGTACGGCCTTGTCACGCTCCCCTGGTTCCTCTGCGACGCTGAGGGTTCGGAGCTTCTTACGCACCAATTCGGCTGCGCGAGATCGCTCGTCGTCCCGCGATATCTGCGCAAGAGCCTGCGATGCGTCGTCGTCGCCAACTCCTTTGCGCCGCAACTCAGTTGCGAGCGCACGCTTACCCTTGCCGGAGTAATTGTGCCGAGAATGAACCCACTGCGCAGCGAAGGCTGCGTCGTCAATCAGGCCGACATGGGCAAGCCGATCCAGGGCCTGCTCCGCGATCTCCGGAGTGAAGCCCTTCTTGGCGAGGCTTTGTTCGAGTTCGGTTCTGCTGCGGGCACGGTCGGTGAGAAGGCGCAGGCATGCATCTTTCGCCTGCGCCTCACTCCCACCGACGCGCTCGCTCTCGTCCTTGCGGCGAGTGTCGCGCGACATGCTGTGGACTCCTAGAAGTCCACCGGCGCGGGTACAGCATCCGGTGCGGTTACGTCGGCACCGATACCGAGCTTCTCTTGGATCTTCTTCTCGATCTCGTCACGGATATCGGTGTTCTCCAGCAAGAACTTACGAGCGTTCTCCTTGCCCTGGCCGAGCTGATCGCCCTCGTACGTGTACCAGGATCCGGACTTGCGAACGAAACCGTGCTCCACGCCCATGTCGATGAGCGAGCCTTCCTTGCTGATCCCGAAGCCGTAAAGGATGTCGAACTCGGCCTGCTTGAAAGGCGGCGCGACCTTGTTCTTGACTACCTTCACACGGGTGCGGTTACCGACAGCGTCGCCGCCGTCCTTGAGCGTGTCGATACGTCGCACGTCGAGACGGATCGAGGAGTAGAACTTCAAAGCCTTACCGCCCGTAGTGGTCTCGGGCGAACCGAACATGACGCCGATCTTCTCGCGAAGCTGGTTGATGAAGATGGCCGTGGTGTTCGAATTGCTCAACGCACCGGTCATCTTTCGCAGCGCCTGGCTCATCAGGCGAGCCTGCAGACCGACGTGACTGTCACCCATCTCGCCCTCGATCTCGGCTCGGGGAACAAGCGCGGCAACCGAGTCGATGACCAGGATGTCGAGCGCGCCCGAACGGATCAGCATGTCCGCGATCTCGATCGCCTGCTCACCGGTGTCCGGCTGCGAGACGAGCAGTGCATCGGTATCGACACCGAGCTTCTTCGCGTAATCCGGATCGAGTGCGTGCTCCGCGTCGATGAATGCCGCAATACCGCCGGCTGCCTGGGCGTTTGCGACCGCATGCAGCGCGACCGTCGTCTTACCCGAGGACTCCGGGCCGTAGATCTCCACGACTCGACCACGGGGCAAGCCACCGATACCCAGTGCGATGTCCAACGCGATGGAGCCTGTCGGGATCACACCGATGGGCGGGCGAACTTCGTCACCGAGGCGCATCACCGACCCCTTGCCGAAGTTCTTGTCGATCTGCGCAAGCGCCAAATCGAGCGCCTTATCGCGATCGTGTGCCTGTGGTGCCATCGTCGTTCCCCTGTCTCGAAGTCCTTGTCCAGCGATTGGCGGTTACGTTAGAGGTCGGTACCGACAACTTCGTGAAATCGCATCCAGCTCTCGATCGCCGGTACGCCTCAGCATAGGGGAACACCTGTTCGAGTCAACTACATCCCCGGTCGACACGCCGGGAGAATCCGAGGGCTACCAGCGCGCTCGTGGCACATCGAATTCGGCGCACAACGCCCGCCACACTTCGCGCGGATCGACGCCGTCGGCAATCGCCTGCGCGCCGGTCTTGCCCGCGAAGTTGTGCAGCACGTGGTCGGCGAGAATCGAGTCCGCTCGGGCCACGCCGAACGTCTCGTGAATCAGGTCGTGGAAATCGGTCAACCGCACGCTGCAACGGTATCGTGCCTCGCAGCTGCCCACGGCGGCGGTCAAGTCGCGAGGCGACTCATAACCGAGCGGCACACTTGCACAGGGTCTTCGACATCGCGAGCTGACGCGGACGCCGTCGCCGCCGCAGCTGCGAAGGTCGGTTCGCTGAGCACTCGCAGGACAGCCGCGCGGACCGCTTCTGCGGTCAACGGCCGCACGACGATCGCACTGCCTTGCCGCGCAGCCCTATTGGCGAGTTCCCACTGATCGCCGCCACCGGGAATCGCGACAACGGGAACGCCCGCGATCAGCGCCTTGGCCAACATCCCATGGCCAGCACCGCAGACAACCACCGAGGCATCCTCGAGCAAGGTGTCCTGACGCCCGAGTCCTGCGGTCGCCCAGGTCGGCAGAACGGCAGGGATGGCGTCCAACGTCGACACCGCCACACGCACGCCGGCGCCGTCGAGTCCGTGCAACGCGGCCTCCACCATTCCGACAGCTCCGGTGAATGCGGTCGACGGTGCGACCATCACCAGCGGATCATCACCGGCCGGCAGCGCCAGCGCCGCTGTCGTCGGCTCCCAGAGCAGCGGCCCGATGAGGTGCGCGTTCTCCGGCCAATCCGGTCGCGGCACCTCCAACGCCGGTAGCGTCGCGATCAGCGCAGCGGCCGGTCCCGGACCCTGCTCGGGCAGCCCGACGCCGATTCGGGCTTGACTGCGCTGACGGGCCCCTTGCTTGATCGATCGAGCAGTCGCTGTGCGCATGAGCCCGTCGCGCAGCCGGCCTCGGATTCCCTCACCAGGCGCGAGCCCACTTCCTATGGGCGGCAACGCTTTCGACGGCGAGTACAGCGGATGCGGCGACAGTTCCACCCACGGCACTTCGAGCCGTTCGGCCGCCAGCCCGCCCCCTGCCGTGAGGATGTCGGAGACGACCAGATCAGGCAGGCTGGCGCTGAGATCAGGCAAAAGTTCAGTGGAGATATAGGCTGCGCGCTGGTGAATTCGTTGGCCGGCGTCCATATCGTCGTCCTCGTCACGAGGCGCGAGACCCTTCAACCGCTGGACGGGGATGCCGGCTTGCTTGACGATATCGAGCCAGCGGCTGCCGGTGAACAACATCGGCTCATCGCCCGCCTCGATAAACGCGAGGCACAGCGCAATCGCAGGAAAGGCGTGCCCGGGGTCTGGACCGGCGACTACGGCAACTCGCATCGGATCAGCGTGCCATATGAGCGAGCGCCGCTTTCGTGAGAACGGACTTTCGTGCGCATCACGGGAACTGAGTCGGCGACAGATTCTTTTTGTCCGAACCCGACATCGCCTTGAACAGCATGTACAGCCCGAACACGACAGCACTGACAACGAGAATCCAGAACAGTCCCTTGATCAGCGCGCCGACAACTGCCAGCGCAATCCAGATCAAGGCGACGATTCCTACGATTTTCCAGAACACGTATGCCTCCAGGTGCTTATCCGATTCACCAGATCTTGGGATCGGCCACAGCACTACTCTGACACGTCTCGGGCCCTAAATCACCAGGTCAGAGGCAAGATCAGGGAAAGATCAGGGTTCACCCTGAGCCTTGTGCAAGGGCTCGTCGCGTAGGCGCCGGTAAGGCAATCCTCGAATTGTCGGCAAGTTCGGTGAGAGCCTCCGCCCAGCCGTCGAGACGGTCCGCGGCCAGGCGCAGCTCCCATGTTGCGGATTCCGTCGCCGACAGCCTGGCCGACGACGCAGGCGATGTCAGCCGTGCGGCGGCGCGCAGCAGCTTCTCGTATTCCTGCACTCCCGCCGCCAGTTCCGCAAGCGCAAGACCAACGGAGTGCTCCAACTCGGGCGCCGCCGGTCCAGCTCGCTTGGCAGCACGCTCGAGCGCGATGATGTCCTTCGACAAGGCGTGCAGAGCCGTTGCGGCGGACTCGGCTGTCTCGACGGTTTCGGCTATGTCTTCGGCAGGAACAGGGGCCGAGCGATCGATGATGACGAGGACCTCACGCAGTGAGCGCTCCGAACTCGCCAACCGGACCATGGGTGCTCGGGCCCGAGACGTCATCGGCGGCAGCATCCGCGCGGTGGCGCCGGCAGCAGGCAACGGCTTTGCCCGTAGGCGCAGATAGCGTCTCGTGGCCAGCGCGGCCGGCACGACGAGTGCTACCGCCCCGGTCCCGGTCACCACAACAGCCCAGACAGGCGCCGCAACAACGGTCAGTGCTGCGGCGCCCACGGCCGTGAATCCCGATGCGGTACCCAAGCGAATGCTGCGACGACGAGCACGTCGACGCTTACGAAGTTCGCGCTCGCGCGGATCGGCCCATTGCCGCACCGCGACGAGTACCGACTCTCGGACGGTTCGCAACATCGTGTCTACTTTGGTACGCACATAGAGGAGCCTGGCTTTACTGTGCTGTCTCGCCCTTGGTGAGCGGCGTCTGCTGCGGAGCTGCGGCGGGCGCAGCGCCACCGGACGGCAGCGAGTTGCCTGCCATGGATGCCCTGATCTGCTCGAGCCGCGAATGGCCGGCCATTTGGACGCTGGCCTGCTGAACTTCCATCATTCGACCCTGCACGGAGTTCTGCGCGAGCTCAGCCGAACCGAGGGCATTGGCGTAGCGACGCTCGATCTTGTCGCGCACGGCGTCGAGGCTGGGCGTGTTGCCCGGCGCGGACAGCGTGCTGTCCATCGAGCGCAGCGACGCGCTGACCTGTTCCTGCATCTTGGCCTGCTCGAGCTGGCTGAGCAGCTTGGTGCGCTCGGCCACCTTGGACTGCAACGCCATTGCGTTCTGCTCCACGGCCTTCTTCGCCTGTGCAGCAGCCTGCAGCGACTGGTCGTGCAGCACCTTCAGGTCCTCGACACCCTGCTCGGCTGTGACCAACTGAGCAGCGAACGCCTCGGCAGCGTTCGTGTATTGAATCGCCTTTTCGGTGTCGCCGGCCCCAGCCGCCTGATCGGCAAGCGTGACCGCCTGCCGGGCATTGGCATTGAGCTTTTCGACCTCGTCGAGCTGACGGTTCAGCTTCATCTCCAGCTGACGCTGGTTGCCGATCACCGAGGCAGCTTGCTGCGAAAGCGCCTGATGCTGGCGCTGCGCGTCCTCGATCGCCTGCTGAATCTGGACCTTCGGGTCCGCGTGCTCCTCGATCTTGGAGTCGAAGAGGGCCATCAAATACTTCCAGGCCTTGACGAACGGATTAGCCATCGGTTGATCCCGCCTCCATCTGCTGCGCCGCGCTGAACGCGACCCGATGCGCGACCGTCACGCATCGGAACATGGTTCCTGCCTTCACCACGTCAGGCCCGCCTATCGACCGTCTGACACGAAAGACGACCAGCAGTCAGGTACCTACGGGAGAATCTAGCCGTTTCTTCGCTCGACCACAGCCGGGAGGGACCCCCCGTTACGAACCCGGCGCGAAACGGACGTGCCATGGTCATGCCGCGGCGAGCGCCCGGGCAGTGGGACCTGGGATGACAATGCGAGTTTCTTCGGCGATCCGCGTCGACGCAGACATCGCGGCGGCGGCCCGATTGGTAGCGGCCGCACTGCGATCGCGAGCAGGCTCGGTTGCCTTCGCTCGTTCCGTGGCGTCTGCCATCGTTTCGCTGACATCGGACAACACGTCCGACATCGGCACGGCCAACGCATCACAGATTGCCGCGAGCAACTCGCTCGATGCCTCCTTGCGTCCGCGTTCGACCTCGGACAGGTAGCCGAGGCTCACCCGCGCCCTGTTCGACACTTCGCGAAGAGTCCGGCTCTGTGACACCCGGGTACGCCGCAGGCTGTCACCGATTGCCTCACGCAATAACAGCGCCATGTCGCTCCTCCTGTTACGTTCCCGTTCCTAGTTTGCTTACCGTTCATTTCGTGAACGCTCGCAAAGGCCTGATTGGTTCCCGACCTTAGCGCTATCCGCGTCCGCGAACTCGCCTAACCAGTTCCGACACAGCGGCGTGTACCGCCGCAAGTCGAATTTGCCACCGATCGCCCGACAATGCGAGTCGAACCACCTCGGTACCGTCGGGCCCTGCGAGCGCCAGAAACACCGTCCCCACCGGCCAACCGTCCTGCGTGTCCGGGCCGGCGACACCGGTCAATCCAACGCCCCAGTCCGCGCCGCACCGTGTTGCCGCGCCGACCGCGAGTTGCTCGGCCGTCGTGGCCGCGACCGGTCCCTCGGCAGCAAGCACTTCGGCATCGACGCCGGCTAGCGTCCGTTTGAGATCCGTCGCGTAGACGACGAGCCCGCCGCGCAGCACATCACTCGCGCCCGGCACCCCGGCGATCGTTGCCGACAACAGCCCTGCGGTAAGCGATTCCGCGGTGGCCACGGTTTGACCGGCGCGCCGTAGCTCGGCCACGAGGTCGCTTGCCGGCACCTCGCTTGTCAGCGGATCGCTCATGGCAACAGGTGATGCGGTGACGGGACGTGAGCGCGCAGCCTGATCGACTGCAGGACATAGTCGATGCCGGTCAGCACGGTCAGCGCGACAGCGGCCGCCATCAACACCGCGCTGAAGGTCGCCAAGGCCTCAGGCAGCGGCAGGATGTACATGCCGATGGCGAACGATTGGACCAGCGTCTTCAGCTTTCCGCCGCGACTGGCGGGGATCACTCCGTGACGCAGCACGCTGAAGCGCAGCGCTGTGATTCCCAGCTCACGAACGGCGATAACGATGGTGACCCACCAACTCAGATCGCCGAGCATCGACAGGCCGACGAGCGCGCCGCCCATGAGGGCCTTGTCGGCGATCGGATCGGCAAGCTTCCCGAAGTCGGTGACAAGACCGTATTTCCGTGCCAGCTGACCGTCGATGCGATCGGTGATGGCCGCGACGACAAACAGAACGAACGCGATAATCCGCCACGAGGAGTCGTGCCCGCCTTCGGCGAAGAGCGCCCACAGAAACACGGGCACGATCGCAATTCGGGCGATGGTCAGCACATTCGCGATATTGAGCAGTGGCACATCGGCGTTCGAGGCCAAGTGTTCGACAGCCGCAGTCGGCGTCGGAACCGGCACGGGCCGGTGCGGCGGCGTGTCGTCGTTAGCCAGATCTTCGCGCTGAGTGCTCACCCCGCAACCTCCATGGCCGCATGGCAACACAACGGTGCCCAAGCGATGCCGCATTTGCGGGCAAGTTGACGGACCGGCACGCCACCAAGACTATCGGTAACCAAGGTGACTACTCTGCACCACATGACATCTCGGCCGCAGCTGGCGGACGACCAGTTGATCGTCCGTCGCGCCCGTACTTCGGACGTCCCCGAGATCAAGCGCCTGGTCGACATCTACTCGGGCCGGATCCTGCTCGAGAAGAACCTCGTGACCCTCTACGAGGCGGTCCAGGAGTTCTGGGTCGCTCAGCGCGGCAATTCGATCGTAGGTTGCGGTGCACTCCACGTTTTGTGGGCCGATCTCGGTGAGGTGCGCACGGTTGCCGTCGATCCAGCCGTCAAGGGTCTCGGCGTCGGGCGCATCATCGTCGAACGACTTATCGAAGTGGCCAGAGAGATCGAACTGAGCCGCGTCTTCGTCCTCACCTTCGAGGTCGAGTTCTTCCGTGCCCGCGGCTTCAGCGAGATCGAGGGCACTCCGGTGACCGCCGAGGTCTACGCGGAAATGTGCCGCTCGTACGACACCGGTGTCGCGGAGTTCCTCGATCTGAGCTTCGTCAAGCCGAACACCCTCGGCAACACCCGAATGCTGCTCGCGCTCTAAGCCCGATCCGAACGAAAGGCCACCTCATGGCACTGTTCGCAGTCGAATACGCGTACTCCGGCACAACTGCCGCGGACCGCGACGTTCACCGACCCGCACATCGTGCGTGGCTCGGGGGCTTGGTCGAGAAGGACGTCGTCGTGTCTTCCGGTCCGTACCCGGACGGGACGGGTGCCCTGATTCTCGTTCGGGCCGAAACACTCGAGGTGGTCGAGCGTCACCTCGCCGACGACCCCTTCCACAAAGCGGACCTGATCGAGGCCGTCCGCATCAACGAATGGAAGCCCGTCATGGGTGCGTTTTCCGACTAGGTCTTCACTGTCGCGTTGCGAGTCTTCAGCAGGCTCGCCACAGCCGTCACCACCAGCACACCGAGGATCACCACGAGCGAGAAGGCAGTCGAGATTTCGGGCACGCTCACGTGTTCGCCGCCGTTGATGAACGGCAGCGAGTTCTCGTGCAACGCGTGCAAGATCAATTTGGCGCCGATGAACGCAAGGATCAGCGACAGGCCGTAGGAGAGGTACACCAGCCGATCGAGTAGGCCGCCGATCAGGAAGAACAGCTGCCGTAGCCCCATCAACGCGAACGCGTTGGCCGTGAACACGATGTAGGGCTCTTCGGTCAGACCGTAGATCGCGGGAATCGAGTCGAGCGCGAACAGGACGTCGGTGAAGCCGATCGCAACCAACGCGAGCAGCATCGGCGTCACAAAGCGCTTGCCGTCGATCTTGGTGACCAGCTTGCCGCCGTCGTACTCGTCGGTGGTCGGCAGGAATCTGCGGGCGATCGAGATGATTCGGGACTCGCGTCGCTCCTCGATCTCTTCCTCGTGGCCGTGGTCCTTGACCAGCTTGTAGGCGGTGTAGACGAGGAAGAAGCCGAACAAGTAGAAGACCCAGCTGTAGGCGTTGATCGCGGCCGCGCCGACCGCAATGAACGCGCCGCGCATCACGAGCGCCATCACGATTCCGATGAGCAGAACCTTCTGCTGATGTTCGCGCGGCACTGCGAACGTCGACATGATGATCACGAACACGAAGAGGTTGTCGACAGACAGCGCCTTCTCGGTGACGTACCCGGCGAAGTACTCGCCGCCGTAGGTTCCGCCCCACAGCCACATGACTACGAGACCGAAAGCGATCGCCAGGCCGATGTACACCGCGGACCAGAAAGCGGATTCACGGAACGATGGCGCGTGAGGAACCCGCGCATGGGCGAAGAAGTCGAAGGCGAACAGGCCCAGAATCACGGCACACGTGATGATCCAGCCCGACGTTGACACGTTCACTATTTACCTCCGGAAGACCGACATCGGCACCGGAGGTCTCTCCCGCCCCACGAACTCGGGCCGACCACCCCGGATCGTCAATGATGTCGATCGTGTTGACGAGATGGCCACAGCAGTGGGGATACTCCCCTCCTGACCCCATTGTGCCATACAGCTCGGAGGCATCCGGACAAATCGGGCATCGGCAACCGAGCTGTCGGACGCGACG
>JBBSKP010000183.1:0-10167 GCA_038256175.1 Mycobacteriales bacterium | reverse complement strand
CATCCCCTGCGGGGAGTACCCCTGGGGGTATCTGGTTCCTGGCTCCAATATACCCCGGGGGGTACCCACCGCGTCGGTGACGTCTCTCACTCGCAGGGCGGCCTGACGAACAAGTGCCGGCCGTCCAGCGGAAGGCCCTAGGACTCGTCCGTCGCTGACGTTCGCCTCCTGTGCTGTGCGAGTCGGTAGTGCAACCATGGATGGTGGTTCGTCCGTCGATCGGCAAGGAGACCCGATGAGTGTTGCCGAGTTCACACTGTTCGGCGCTGACCTGCGGCACGTGGCGTGAACTCCATCGACATGGCCGGCGCAGCGCTCGACGACACCGGTGCCGTTGACCGGTTGGTGCAGCGCATACGACGGGGCTTGATCGGTGATGGCGAGGTTCTCGACGGCCCCTACGGCATCCGGCGCATCGTGTACGCCGACTTCACCGCCTCGGCCCGATCGCTCGACTTCATCGAGGACTTCATTCGCGGCCACGTGCTGGCGACCTATGCCAACACGCACACCGAGAGTTCTGGCACAGGACTGCAAACCTCGTTGCTCCGCGAAGATGCGCGTAGCCTTATTCGGGGCTCGGTCGGCGGGGGCGTCGATGATCTGGTGATCTTCTGCGGCTCCGGCGCCACGGGCGCGGTCAACAAACTGGTGAACATCCTCGAACTGCGTCGACCGATGGCCGACCCGCTTCCGCCCGAACAGCGACCGGTCGTATTCGTCGGGCCGTACGAGCATCATTCGAACGAGTTGCCGTGGCGGGAATCGGTTGCCGATGTAGTGGTCATCGGTGAAGATGCCGATGGGCATGTCGACCTCGAGGAGTTGGCGCGATCGCTCGACGCCTACTCCGCTCGGCCACTGCGGATCGGCAGCTTCTCCGCCGCCTCGAACGTCACCGGACTACTCACCGATGTCGATGCGATCGCGATACTGCTCCACGAACACGGTGCATTGTCGTTCTGGGACTACGCGGCCGCTGGACCGTACACGCCGATACGAGTGTCCGAGACTGTGCCCGGCCGCCGGGACCACAAGGACGCCGTATTCCTCTCGCCCCACAAGTTCATCGGCGGACCACAGACCCCTGGGGTCTTGGTGGTGCGACGCGAACTCGTCCGCAACCGTGTACCCACCGTTCCCGGCGGCGGCACCGTCGCGTTCGTCGGTCCGACGAGTCACCGCTATCTGGACGACCCGGTCGCTCGCGAAGAAGGCGGCACGCCGGCCATCGTCGAATCGATAAGGGCTGGCCTGGTCTTCGCGCTCAAAGATGCGGTCGGCACAGACCAGATCCAGGCCAACGAAGAGCGACTCTGGCGACATGCCTTTGCTCGTTGGTCACAAAACCCCAACATCGAAATCCTCGGCAATCACGTTTCGCGGCGCTTGTCGATCGTGTCGTTCCGCATCCGGGTCGCGGGCCGATACCTGCACCATAACTACGTCGTCGCCCTCCTCAACGACTTGTTCGGCATCCAGGCGCGCGGCGGGTGTTCGTGCGCCGGACCGTACGGACATCGGCTTCTCGCAATCGATGCCACGCACTCCGACGCCTTCCGGGACGAGATCGCAATCGGCTGCGACGGAATCAAACCCGGCTGGGCACGGCTGAACTTCAACTATTTCATTTCCGACGCGGTGCGTGACTACCTCGTCGACGCGGTCGATCTTATTGCGCGGCAAGGTCATCGCCTGCTGGAGGACTACAGATTCGAACCGACCACCGGGTTGTGGCGCCATCACGTCGGCACATCTCGCCCACTGCTGCGCCTGACGGACATGCACTTGGACCCGGAGCCGTCCGTCGTCGTAGCGCCACGGACGACGCTCGGTGAAGATGCGCTCGCCGCCCACCTTGCCGACGCCGCAACGATTCTGGGCGCTCGCGCCGACCGGATCGCTACCGGAACCACGGGGCTCACTGAGGATTTCGAAGCGCTGCGCTGGTTCCACTTACCGCCCAACTGCCTCAAGCCGTCCGCAGAACCGGATCCGCGGGCTGTGGATCGCGGGCACTTCGGCAGCTGATCGGTGCCAATAGACCCGGGCGGTAGTGGTGGTCGCCCGACTACGGTGAGACCCGACGTTGGTCTCGCGCCCTAGAATCGGCGACCAGGCACCGGAATTCACCGCCGTGACCACTCAGGGTCCGATTCATTTCCCCGCCGACTACCGCGGCAAGTGGGTCATATTCTTTTCCACCCAGCGGATTTCACGCCCGTCTGTACAAGCGAGTTCATCACCTTCGCTGCTATGCAGGGCCAATTTCTGCAGTACAACACCGAACTCGTCGGGCTGTCGGTCGACGGTCTCTACAGCCACATTGCATGGCTGCGCACGATCAAGGACAAGATCAGCTACAACGGGATGAGTAACGTCGAAATCACTTTCCCGCTGATCGAGGACGTCACCATGGACGTTGCGCGCATGTACGGGATGATCATGCCGGGCGAAAGCTCCGCCAAAGCTGTTCGCGCAGTTTTCGTCATCGACCCCGTTGGTGTCGTCCGGGCAATCATCTACTACCCGCTGAGTACGGGTCGCAACTTCGACGAACTACCGCGGCTTGTGAAAGCGCTGCAAACCGCAGACGCATTCGACGTTGCGACGCCAGCCGACTGGCGCCCGGGCGACCGAGTGATCGTGCCCCCCGCAGGGTCGTGCGGCACTGCCGCCGAACGGATGGCAGGCCGCGACGATGACATCGAATGTCAGGACTGGTTCTTCTGCACCCGACCGATCAGCGAATCCGATATCGACGCCACGATCCGCACCGGCTAGGGCACACCAACAGTCGTGTCGTTCGTACCCAACGCGGCACACAGATCAGTGGCGAAGTCATCGAGAGCCGTGTCGGCGTAGCTCCACATTCCAGCTGCCAGGTGAAAGTTATGGCCGAGGTCCGGGTGTTCCCGATAGCGGACCGCGACTCCTGCAGTGCGGGCTCGCTCGGCGAGCCGACGTGCATCGCCTATCAAAATGTCATCACTTGCCGCATCGATCACCAGCGGCGGGAAACCGGCAAGGTCGGCATACAGCGGTGACGACGCTGCTGCGGTCGCCGCGTTCGGGGCGCAGGCGGCGATATACCGATGGACCAATTCGCGAGTCAGTAGGGGTGGCAGGTCCCCGATACTGAGTCCACGTGGTGTTAGAGCCACGTTGTGATTGAGTCAGTTCAGTCGATCTCGCAGCTCACGGGGGTGTGCGTGTGGCTGCATTGGGCAGCGTACTCGGCCGGTGTCCGGTAACCGAGCGATGAATGCCGGTGTCGCTGATTATGGTCGTCCTTGAAATCGCCGATCACCACGCGGGCTTCGAGCAGGTTGGTCCAGTGGTTGCGGTTGAGGCACTCCTTTCGTAGCCGGTTATTGAACGATTCGATGTAGCCGTTGTTCCAGGGCGTTCCCGGCGGGATATAGCTGAGGCCGACCTTTCCTGCGCAAAACTGTTGCAATGCATGAGAAATGAACTCGGGACCGTTGTCCATCCGCAGCACCAGCGGTGGCCCGTCCCACAACGCGAACTTCTTCTCCACGCCCTCGACCAGTCGCTCGGCGGTGATCGAGCGTTCCACGATATTCAGCAACGACAACCGGGTGTGTTCATCGATCGTCGACGCGATCTTGATCGCTTTCCCGTCGACAGTCGAGTCGAACTGAAAATCCAACGCCCACACAATGTTCGGTGCATCCGCTTCAACCTGTGGGCACGACGAAATCCCGGCCCGTTTACGTGGACTGTGCACCCGCACCTGCAACCCTTCGTCTTTCCACTGATCGGATTCGGTGTCGGTTCCGGCGTGGTGGGTTGGCATGTCGACAATCCTGCACCAAACATCCCGTTGGATGGCGGTTCGCTGCAGCCTGTCGGCAATTTCCGTCCACGACCGACCGGTCGAGACGGTTCACCCCCTGGTACGCCATGGGAGCTTAGTCGGCGGTGGGCAGGCTCAAGTAATCGTCCGTCACCGCCGTGAGGTCGCAGTGCAGCGGAACCAGCGCTGTGTGGACAGGCACGCTGTTTCGCAGACATTGGTGACCAAGGTGGATGTGTTGGTGACTTTGTCCTCGGTTGCCACGCCCGGCCGGTTCCTAGATTCGGATTATGGACACACCATCGATACGTCAGCGCCTCTGGTACAACCTGGGCGGAACCCTGCCTTCGGACCTGCAGGACTGGGTACGCGCGGACCTCACCGGGCGCGGCGCGAACGTGCGTTATCTGCTGCGGGTGCTGCTACCGATGCCGCTGCTACTGCTTTTTCTGCTGTTCCCCGGGCCGATATGGGTCGGTCTCGCGATGATGCTGCTCCTGGTGGTGCCGACGATCTATTTCACGCTAGCGCTGGACTTCGTCTACCGCCGATTCCGACTCCTCGAGCACGGACTCGACCCGAGCCTGGTCAGTCGCACCCGCCACGGCGCCCAGCGCGAACGCGAGGAATACGAAAACGACTACGGGCACCAGTAGCGCAGCACAGGCCCACTTCCTCGCAGGTGCGGCCGGCCGTGGACCACTGGCTTGCGATCGTCGCGCGGCTGTTTTCGCGTTCACGGCGCTTCTGCCGACCCCCCCGATGACAGTCGCGAGCGAGAGCATCCGCCTCCACCGAGATGCCGTCATGTTCAAGATCGCCTACTCATCCGACTGGCTCATCCACAGCCAACAAAACTTCGACGACGGCATCGACCTGTTCCCTCGCGAACGCGGCAACCTCGTATCGGAAGCGACGCTGATCCCCCGGCTCCCCCGCCCAACGCGGCGGCGACCTGCGTACCGTTCCTGGCAGCACGGGGCTGCTGATCCTCGGCGAGACCCTGGACCTGCTTGCCCGCTGATTCCGTTGGGCGACCGTTGTCTTCGTATCTTCTTTTCATGCCGCTCACCCGAAACTCTGCCGACGAATCCGATTCGTAGCACCTGCCGCGAATCGCCCAGAACACCGCGACAATAGCCAGATACGTCGTCGCCACAACAGATCACACAGCGCTTCACCGGCCTCAACAAATGCCCCGGACGACTACCTGGCGGCGCAAGGCGTTGAGCTGACGATTCCGCGCTCGATGCTCCAGTCGCCGTTCTTCACTCTCGACAGTTCCCGCTTGTGCCGTTCGACGGTCCAGGGCCAGATCGTCGGGGACCTGCCACGCACCCTTACGCATGTCTCGCTTCTACAGTCGAGGTGCAGCAACGCGATGAAGAGCGCGGCGAATATCCTGCATTCACATCTGCGTCGCGGTTCAGCCGAGGACAGGCAGCTGATCAGACGCCAAGAGGCAGACCCCGCAGGACGAGATAGGAGAGGCAGTGGCCGACCAACCCTCGACCGATGTAGACCCGCATAGAGGTCCGGGGTTCCGCGACAGGGTCGAACGAGCGATCCGTATGACAGAGCGGCTCAACGCATTGCCATATGCAGATCGTAATGCGATCCGCGAGGCATGGGGTGAGCTGACAAGTCAGCCCATCGACGAGACGTTCAATCTCATACCACCGGTTTATTCGGACCACGGAGTCAATATCCGGATCGGCCGCAACGTCTTTATCAACCAGGGGTGCCGGCTCGACGACATCGGTGGCATCGAGATCGGGGACGACGTGATGATCGGGCCTGGAGTACGACTGATCACGGCGGGGCATCCCGTCGACCCGTCGTTGCGTCGCTCCGGCATCGTCGCAGCCCCGATACGGATCGAGCGAAACGTCTGGATCGGCGCGGGGGCAATGATCCTGCAAGGGGTGACTATTGGGGAGAACTCCGTCATCGGAGCAGGCGCGATCGTCACGCGCGATGTCCCCCGAGCGGTGCTGGCCGTCGGCGTACCCGCCGAGGTCGTTCGCAGCATCGGCTAGCTACGGCAACCTCGACTGTTTCGGGGTTTCACAAAACGAAGGTTGAGATCAGCCGTTTCGTGTGGGACGACCGCTCCTATGGCTCGCCGAGACCATCGGTCAGCGCCTTTCCTCGGCGGGATTGCGCCGTACATAGCCGTACGTGAGGACCAGGACCATCAGTGGCGCAAGCCAATTGGTGTGGGTGACGGTAAGTCCGAGTGCGAAGATAAGGGCGCCGGCGTGCGACGGATGTCGGATGAACCGATAGAGCCCGGAATCGACGACGGCCTGTCCGGGTGCGGTGTGGATCTCGAAACTCGTCTCGATCAACGCCGCTCGCAGGTCCCATGGCGGTACGGCCGTTTGGTCTCGGGGCCTGCGAGCGGCTGTGGCACAGATGTCTGCCTCCTCGATCCCCAGACTCCAGCTCATCAAGTTCGGCGCTGCCATCTGCCGGGATTGTCAGACGACCGACAATCCCCCGGGTCTGTGAGGAAAGCCGTACCGTCGGAGCATGGATGCTTTCCGCACGCCCGACGAACGTTTCGAGAAACTGCCTGGCTACGACTTCGCTCCGCACTACGTCGACGTGAACGGGCTACGAATGCACTACCTGGACGAAGGCGAAGGCTCGCCCGTCGTGTGCTTTCACGGCGAGCCTTCGTGGGCCTACCTCTACCGCGCGATGCTGCCACCGTTGCGCGATGCGGGCCACCGGGTCATATGTCCGGACCTGGTTGGCTTCGGCCGTTCCGACAAACCCACCGATCCGGGGTGGTACAGCTACGAACGTCACATGAGCCAGGTGACCGGGCTGCTCGATACGCTCGAGCTCGGCGGTGTCACCGTCGTTGTGCAGGACTGGGGCGGGCCGATCGGCCTGCGCTGGGCAGTCGAGCACTCCGACCAGGTGGACCGGATCGTGATCATGAACACCGGCCTGTTCACCGGTCGCGTCAGCAAGGGTTTCCTGCAATGGCGGGCGTTCGCCGAGCGCACCCCAGACCTGCCGATCGGGGTAATCGTGCAAGGAGCGACGACCACCGACCTGCCCGCCGACGTCGTCGCCGCATACGAGGCGCCATTTCCGACAGTCGAGTCCAAGGCCGGAGCGGCCACGTTCCCGCTGCTGGTGCCAATGACTGAGGACGCGCCAGGAGCTGCACAGATGCGGGCCGTAGCCGAAGCGCTGGGACGCTGGACGAAGCCTGTGCTCGTCGCCTTTTCCGATTCCGACCCAGTATTTCCGTCGCCGAAGTCGGGTCAAGTGTTCTGCGATCTCATACCTGGCGCGGGCGACCAGGTCACGATCGAAGGTGCAGCCCATTTCCTGCAGGAGGACCGCGGCGAGGTGATCGCTGCGACGATCCTGGACTGGGAACGCAGCTGATCTAGCCGAGGCTAAAAGCTATCGCCCTCGCGTCCACTCGAGCACGCTTACACGGTGATGACAACTTTCCCCGGGCGTGTCCCTATTCGGCGTTCGGACCCAACGCCGGTCCGGGGCACGCGTCAGCGTCAAATTCAGCACTCGACGAGGAGCGGATCGACCCCACGCACATGACCATCTGACTGTCGTGGATTGCTCACCACTCGCCGATGGGTGCGGCTGCGATACACAGGACGGCCGACCAGCAGCTGGCCGCGGTATGTTCACCGGCTGGTGCCACCGTGCGGCCTGGACGGGGTGGTCCAGTTAGGCGGCGAAGACGGTACGGACGACGACTTCGTCGCCGCCGATCTGGACCACCCCGAGGGCGCGGGCGTCGTCGAGGGTGAGGGCGCCGGCGGCCAGGCCGAGAACGTAGACGGGGTCGGCGCGAACGGTGGCGTCGAGTTCGCGGCCGTCTTGAGGGCCGACCTCGAAGCCGGAGCGCGTCGCGCGGAGCTGAAGGGGTTGCTCGCCGATCTCCAGGCCGACCGTCACCGTGCGGCGGATCTTGACTCGGCTATCGAGCAGGGCTGGGACAGCGAGGGTGAGCCACTCGGGGCGGAAGGAGTCGCCCTCGGGACCGCGGAGCATCAGCGGGGTGGACCAACGGATCAGGCTCTCGATCGGCTGACGAAGCTCGGCACCCCACGGCGTCAGGGCGTAGGAGACCACACTGCCCTCGCTGGCCAGTCGGCGCTCGACCACGCCCACGGCCTCGAGGTCGCGGAGGCGGTCGGCGAGCAGGTTGGTCGCGACGCCGGGGAGACCGTCGATCAGGTCACGGTAGCGGGCGGGTGCGATGAGGAGTTGGCGGACGATGAGCAGGTTCCACCGGTCGCCGACGATCTCGAGGGAGCGGGCGAGCCCGCAGTACTGGCCGTAACTACGCATCGTGTCCCTACTTGACGTTCTCAAGCGTGTGTGAGAAGTTCAAGTATACCGTACGACCGACGCCTAGAGGAGCCGCGATGGCCGATATGACGAAGAGCGTGCGGCCCGACTGGGTCGACGACAGTCTGTTCCCGTTCGAGAGTCGTTTCGTCGATATCGATGGGCACACCGTCCACTACGTCGATGAGGGGTCGGGTCCCACATTGTTGTTCCTGCACGGCAACCCGACCTGGTCGTTCCTCTGGCGCGACGTGATTCGCGCGCTGCGCCATGACTTCCGGTGTATAGCCCTCGACTACCCGGGATTCGGGCTGTCGACGCCGAAGCCCGGCTACCGCTACCTGCCCGAGGAGCACGCAGACGTGGTCACCGCGTTTGTCGATGCACTCGGCCTCGACGGCGTCACGCTGGTCGGGCAGGACTGGGGCGGCATGATCGGCCTTGCCGCCGTGCAGCGGCGGCCGAACGTATTCGATCGGCTGGTCCTCGCCAACACCTGGGCCTGGCCGGTCAACGGAGTATTCCACTTCGAATGGTTCGGTCGCATCATCGGCGGTCTTCCGTTCCGCTTCCTGGTCCGGCGGCACAACGTCCTCGTCAACTGGTTCATGCCCGCAGGCCACCGGAGGCGAAAGTTGACCGAAGCCGAGATGACGCACTACCGCCGGGCGCTGGACACCCCCGAGCGGCGCCACGCCTCTGCCGTGTTCCCCGGGCAGGTACTCGCCAGCCGGGCCTTCTTCGCCGAGGTCGAGGCCGGCCTTGCCCACCTGCCGACATTGATCGTGTGGGGTGATGCCGACATCGCCTTCCGTCCCCAGGAGCGCGAACGTCTGGAAACGACCTTTCCCGACCACAAGACCGTCATCGTCGAGGGCGCCGGTCTCTACACGGAGTCCGACGCGCCCGACGAGTTCGTCGCCGCGATCCGCGACTGGACAGCGAATCAGCGCGATGACGCGAGTTGTGCGGGTGAGCGGGACCTATAGAACGTTCTGCGTTGGTTGAATTGTGACCAGGGGCCAATGTTGTCCGCTGCGGCACCGTGGTTGGCCGGCGTAGTAGTGATGATCGTGTCGCGGACTGTATGAAGGGCCCGGGGTTCATTCCGAGCGATTGGTCGGGCCGGCGAGGGCTGAAACCTGCAGGCGCGTCATTCCCTACTCTTAACTGGTGACATCCGTTCAGAGCATGGCCCGACTTGAGCGGGCGGAGTTCGTCGATCTGTTGGACGGGCTGACAGCAGAGCAGTGGAACATGCCAAGTCTGTGCGACGGTTGGACCGTACGAGATGTAGTGACGCACACGGTCGCTTATCTCGGGCAGACTCGAATGCGCCTGCTTACAAACATGATTCGGGCGCGTGGGGATGTGAACCGGCTCAATGCAGACGGACTGCGACAACACGCGGGGCTGCCGCCAGGGCGACTGATCGAGCTGATGCGCCAGGGTGTGGAACCCTCCGGCGCGGGAGCCCTCTACGGTGCTCGAGTAGCGCTGATTGAGTGCCTGATCCATCAGCAGGACGTCCGGCGGCCACTGAATCGGCCCCGTGATATTCCCGTGGAACGGCTGCGGGTGTCGCTGAATTACGCCCGCATCAGTCCCGTCATCGGCGGTTCCCGCCGGACTCGCGGAGTGCGGTTGGTCGCCAACGACATGGACTGGTCCGCCGGCCACGGCCCCGAGGCACGGGGACCCGGCGAGGCTCTCCTACTGGCGATGACCGGGCGGGTCGCCAGTGTGATCGATGAGCTCGACGGTGATGGCGTCGGGCTGCTGCAGTGAGGCGAGACTGCAACTCGGCGGCGTCGAGTTCGTTCCATGCACGAATGTGCACCTCGCTTTGATCGTGAAATCCAGTTCGGCAGGCGCGAGATCTCAGAGAGTTCGGACAGGTGCGAGATCGACGCCGGTAGAAGGCCGCAGGCGACGCAGCGTGCCATCGAAGCCAGTGACATAGAGCGCCCAGCCGCACCGTCGGAGCCGATGCGTACCGAACT
>JBBSKP010000182.1:0-10295 GCA_038256175.1 Mycobacteriales bacterium | reverse complement strand
GTCGAGCAACATCGGGCGAAGCCGCATGGCGATAAGGATTCTGTAGTTATGATCCAAATCACACTCGGGGACGTGATGTGTGTGCACGCATAGTAGGGTGCGCTGGTGCCATGATCGCCGGCTTCAACGGCGACGCTTTGATAAGAGATAACCCGCAAGTTCCGTGATTGCTCGGTTGGACAGCCGACTGTTGGTCCGGCTTGCGACAAGGGGGTTTGTCTCCTGTTGGCGGGGCATTCCAACTTTTGACGAAAATTCGGTTTTAGTGAGCTATTCTCCATAGTATCGAGGAAATACTGGCAGAGCCGAATGTGGGGTTGCGGGTGTGAATCTAGCGGTGGTGCGGGATCTGCGTACTGCGCGGGAGCCGGTGAGTCCGGAGGACGTGGCCCTGTTCGAAATCGATGTGCTGGCTGGCTTCGTCCTCGCGCGGGCTTCGGCCGGGCTGGCCGACAGCACAATCCGGGGCGATGTCGGACACCTGGAGCAGACGCGGACCTGGCTCGGGAAACCGTTGTGGGATATGGAACCCGCACACGCGGACGCCTACTTCGGCAAGGCGCTGCGCGGTAGCGCAAAGGGCACCCGCCTCGGCCGGGCACAGGCACTGACGACATTCTTCGCGTTCCTCGAGCTCCGCCACAAGGTCGAGATCCACCAGCTGACCGGTCGTGTCGTCGAGTGCCCCATCGACGAGATGAACAAGCCGCGCGGCCGTAAACAGGCTGCGTTGCGGATCCCGCCGACCGAGGCCGAAATTCTGGTGTTGTTCGCCGGGTGGCGCGAGGAACTCGCGACCTGCCGCAAATTTCCCCCGACCGCCCGAAACTATGTCGCCGCCCGGTTGATGGCAGAGGTTGGGCTACGGGTCAACGAGGCCCGTAACCTCAACCTTGCCGACATAAAATGGGAACTGGGACGCTTCGGTAAGCTGCACGTCCGCATGGGCAAAGGCGCCCGAGGCAGTGGCCCCCGGGAACGGATGGTGCCGCTGATCAACGGCGCCGACCGGACGATGCGCTGGTTCGTCGAGGACGTGTGGGGCCACTTCGACGACGACCATACCCGTCCCGGTGCGCCGCTGTTCGCCTCCGAACGCAAGAACACCGACGGCACCTGCCGTCGAGTCGGCGACGACGCCCTGCGCGGCGGCCTCGCCGAGGCAACAGCAGCTCACCTGCCGGCCTGGGCCGGCACGCTGACCCCGCACGTCATGCGGCACTACTGCGCCAGCCAGCTCTATCTGTCCGGTTTGGACCTGATCTCCATCCAGGAGCTACTCGGTCATTCCTGGCTCGCGTCGACCCTGAACTACGTTCACGTGCACCACACCCGGATCGACGACGCCTGGATCGCCGGCCAGCAGCGCGCCGCAGAGCGCCTGGAAGGACTACTACAGTCATGAAGTGGAACCTGCGGCTCGCCGCGGCCAACCGAGGCATCTGGAAAGCCAGCGAACTCCAACGCATGCTCGCCGAGCGTGACCTGATCGTCTCCGCGGGCAAGATGTCGGGTTTGTGGTCCGGCAACCCGGCCAGCATCAAACTCGACGACCTCGACGTCATCTGCGCTGTCCTCGGCTGCGAGATCGGCGACGTGCTCATCCCCGAACCAGAGAAAGTTCAAAAGCCGAAAGGCGCAACGGTTTCCGAGGCGACAACGGGAAGCGTCGGTCCGGTGGTGACGCCCAGGCGTCGCGACGGTCGGTCGTTGCCGCCGGTGTGAGGATGCAGCGCAGTCTGGGGGTAATGCACAGCTGCGTGAGCTGTCTGGCCTGGGGTCAGTGGTCCGGTCGAGGTCTGTGCCCGGCTTGCCGCCTGTTCGCCGGTGGACACGCCGCCGGCGAGTGCGCCGGCTGCGGACGCCGAGAGCCGGTGCGCAACCAGTACTGCCGGCTGTGTTGGTGTCAGGCCCGAACACTGGCCAGGGAAAGCGGAAACCTGTTGCACACAGCGAATGCCAAGGCCGCGAACTACCTGCACCAGGTCCGGCACCACCAACTGTTCTTCGCCAACATGGTCTCAACCCGCGGTGCGACCACGACACCGCCACGCCGGCCTCAGCAGCGCGGCAGACCGCGCAAGTACTCACCAGCCCCGGCCGCACGGCCCGACACCACGTGGACGCAACTGTCGCTGTTCGCCGATCTTCGGCGGCAGTACACCCGGTTCGACGAGGGTGTGGACGTCGACCTCGACAACCCGTGGCTAGCCTGGGGCCAATACCTCGCGCACCGGCTCGCAGAGCGTCGCGGCTGGTCCCGACGAGTCAGCACCGACGTGCCGCGGTCGCTGATCATCCTGCTGTCGGGTCACGGCGAGGGTGAGGTGGTGCACTACTCCGCGATGCGCATCACCCTGCGGGACCGTGATCTCAATGTCGAACGTGTCACCGACGTCCTCGACGAAATGGGCATATTCGTCGACGACCGGCGCCCCGCGTTCGAGGACTGGCTCGATGACAAGCTCGACGGGATCGCGCCAGGCATCGCCCGGGAAACCGAGATGTGGCTACGAGCGTTGCATGACGGCGGGTTTCGGGTCCGTCCGCACAGCATCAACAGCGTCGGGATATACGCGAACGTCGTGTGTCCGGTTCTGCGGCAATGGTCATCGCGCTACGACCATCTGCGCGAAATTACTCACGCCGACGTACTCACCGCCCTGAACTCGTTCACGGGCCCGTCCCGTCAGCACACGTTGATCGCGCTGCGGTCGTTGTTCGGATTCTGTACGAAGAACGGGGTGGTGTTCCGAAACCCCACCCGCCGAATCCGGGTCGGGGAACGGAAATCGAAGCTCATCGAGCCACTACGTCCGCAGCAGATCCAGTCGGCCGTTGCCGCAGCGACCAGGCCAGCGGACCGGCTGATTGTCGCGCTCGCCGCCGTCCACGCCGCCAGGACGGGAGCAATCCGGGCCCTGCAACTCGACGACGTCGACCTCGGAAACCGGCGCCTGACCGTTGCCGGCCGAGCCCGCCCGCTCGACGCGCTGACCCACCACGCACTTCTCGCGTGGCTCGACTACCGCCGAACCCGCTGGCCCAACACCGCCAACCCGCATCTCGTCATCAATCAGATCACCGCGCACGAACTCGGCTCTGTCACCCAGCACTGGATCGCCGCAAGCTTCCGCGGACAGGACGTCACCCTCGAACAGCTCCGCGTCGACCGCCAACTCGAGGAAGCGCTCACCCAGGGCCCGGACCCGCTGCACCTGTGCGTCGTCTTCGGACTCGACGAGAAGACGGCCATCCGCTACGCCGACGCGGCACGGCAACTCTTGGAATCCGCGATCGAGCGCCACACCCCGGGTTAGGACGAACCCACGGGACGAGACTGGTCCGGCGCGGAACAGACCCCTAGGTCCTTCGCGAGGCATACTCAGTTCGCGTGAACCCACGGGAGGTGAGGGGTTCGCGTGCATACGACCGAAAGTCCACCCAATCCGTCGTCGGCCTCGGCCGCGGCGGACTGGGCCAAGGATTATTGGCGCGATCATCCTCGTAAGTCGATATAAACTTTCGGTCGGCAGATCACAATGGGGATCGCGGCGATCGCCGAGCTAATTGTCGATATTTTCCGGAGGAAGTTTCCCTTCGGCGAGTTCATCAAGCAGTGCGCGTTCATGGCGAACGTTGCAGTCGCCCCCACGGTCCTCGTATCTATCCCGATCGGTGTGACGCTCTCGATTCAAGTCGGATCGATCGCCGGCCAGGTCGGCGCGACCTCGTTCGCGGGTGCGGCCAACGGCCTCGCAATCATCAGGCAGGGCGCACCCCTCGCGGCCGCCTTGATGATCGCCGGCGCCGTCGGATCCGCCGTCACCGCCGACCTCGGCTCGCGGACAGTGCGCGAAGAAATCGACGCGATGAAGGTCATGGGCGTCGACCCGATGCGACGCCTCGTCGCCCCACGGCTCGCAGCGGCGATGATCGTCAGCTTCTTGCTCACCGGGTGCATCTGCTTCGTCGGATTCCTTGTCGGGTACATCTTCAACGTCTTCGTACAAGCAGGTACCCCTGGTTCATATCTACAGACGTTCGCCTCGTTCGCGGTCGCGGGAGACCTGGTAGTCGCGCTGCTGAAATCCGTCATCTTCGGACTGCTCGTGGCGGTCATCGCGTGTGACAGCGGGCTGAACACTCGAGGCGGCCCTGGCGGGGTGGCGAACTCCGTCAACTCAGCGGTCGTCAACTCGGTGATCCTGCTGTTCGCGGTCAACATCATCATCACGCAGATATACAGCGTGCTGTTCCCGCCGAAGGTGGTCTGATGAGTTCGTCGACATATGTGCCACCACTACTGCGGCCGCTGAACGCGCTCAAGGGTGCGGGCAAGGCCCCTGGCAATGCGTTGGCGCGCGCCGGCCATCAGGTGTCCTTCTTCATCCGAGCGATCGTCGCGATTCCGCTGGCGCTCAAGCATTACCGCAAAGAAGTGTTGCGGCTGATCTCGGATGTGACGTGGGGAAACGGCTCGCTCGTCGTGGGTGGCGGCACCATCGGCGTCATTCTGCTGCTGATGACCTTCGTCGGTGTAACCATCGGCCTCGAGGGCTACAACGCCCTGAACCTACTCGGGATGGGCCCGCTGGTCGGCGCTGTGTCGGCCTTCGGGATCACTCGTGAGCTAGGGCCGATTTTGGCGGCAATTGCGTTCGCCGCGCAGGCCGGTTGCCGGTTTACAGCGCAATTGGGTTCGATGCGTATCGGCGAGGAAATCGACGCACTGGACTCGGTCGCTATTCGGCCGCTGCCGTACTTGGTGAGCACCCGGGTGTTCGCGGCCATGGTCGCAATCGTTCCGCTGTACACAGTCGGGCTCGGCATGGCGTACCTCTCCTGCCAGGTGACCGTGCAGTTGTTGGGTGGCGCGTCGTCTGGCACCTATAACCACTACTTCTATCAGTTCATCGTCGGTGGCGACATTCTGTGGTCGATCCTGAAGGCGGTCGTCTTCGTCATGTTGGCGACGTTCATCCAGTGTTACTACGGATTTTTCGCATCGGGAGGCCCGGAAGGCGTCGGTAAGGCGGCCGGGCGGGCGATCAAGATGACGATCATCATCGTTGTTTTCGCGAATCTCTTTATGACACTGGCTATTTGGGGTATCGACCCCGGCATTCGAATCTCGGGCTAGGGGCCGCACATGTTGATCGATCCGAGCGGGCGAGGCTCCACGATGCGCCAATTGATCTTGTACGGCTTCATATTCGTTGTCGTACTCGTACTGGCACTGACACTGCTGTTGATGCGCTATCAGGGCAAGTTCGAGAAGTACGTTCCGGTTGTCGCCGCGCTAACTACGACAGGCGACGGTCTGCCGCAGAACGCGGACGTCAAGTACCGAGGTGTCCTCGTCGGCACCGTCCGTGGTGTCGAAGTAGCGGCCCTCGGCACAATTCAGAATGTGGACATCAGGCTCAAGCCTGAGTTCGCGAGCTCGATCCCGTCCACCGTCACCGCACGCGTCGTACCAAGCAACCTGTTCGCCGTCACGTCGGTCGAGTTCGTCGACAACGGCCCGGGTCCTGGGCTCGAAGACAACGCCGTAATCCATGAGGACACGAGCAAGGGAACCATCGCGCTGCAAACCGCGATGACGTCGCTCAACAACATCCTTTCGGCGATCGACCCCGCGAAGACCGGTCGCGTCCTCGGCACGATCGCCGATGCCCTCGACGGCAACGGCGCAAAGCTTGGGACATCGATCGAACGGTTCGACCGGTTCGTCAACATGCTGTCCGAGGTCTACCCCGACGGCCAGCTCGAGCAAAGCCTCGATAACTTCAGCACGGCGTTGCATGGCATCAACGAGTCGGCACCCGAGCTGATCACGGTGCTCGGCAAGTCCATCGAACCTATAAGGACGATCGCCAACAAGCGCGCGCAGCTAGCCGCGCTCTTGGTCGGCGCCGGCGACACGGTCGGCACGGTCAACACATTGTTTTCGCGGCAAGCACCGGGAGCGGGAATCGAACTCGTCGGTGGCCTGAGTCAGGTGTTCGGCGGTCTGGCGGCGAATCCTGCGGCGATCCCTGAATCTGTTGCCGGGTTCGAGGGAGCACTGCGCGCTCTGTTGCCGATTTTCAACTTCAACGGGCAGGTTCACATACATGGCGATGTCTCGTTCACGCCGTTCAAGACCTATGGCCCCGCGGATTGCCCGCACTACGGCGATATGTACGGACCGCGCTGCGGTGGACCAATCGAGTCCAGCCCGGGCTTCCTTCCGCCGGGACTGATCCCGAAATGGTTGGAGTCCGCTGGGCCTGCACCCGTTCTTCCGGTACCGGCCGCTGCTCCGGCCCCGCTGTTGCCGCCGCCGCCACTGGCGGGGTTGCTCCCCGGGATTCCAGGAATCCAGTTGCCTGGACTGCCGCAGCTGCCCGGAATCATTCCGCCCGCACCGGCAACCAAGCCGGCCGCGTTGGGCACCGTGCTCGGCGCAGAGCCGAATGGTTCTCAAGCGCTGCTCCTCGGTTCCGCGCTGACCGGACTCGACGTGACTGTTAAGCCGAACCAAGAGGCGCCGCACCAAGAGACAGAGGATGGTGAGCGATAGTGAGTATTAGAAAGCCTCTGATCGGTTTCACGCTGTTCACGATCGTTGCGCTCCTCGTGACCTTTTTGATCTGGTCGACACTGCAAAGGTCAGTGTCGGGCGACACGACGAACTACTCGGCAGTCTTCACCGACGTGTCCGGCCTCAAGGTCGGTGACGATGTGCGTATGGCTGGTGTTCGTGTTGGCCGGGTGGAGGCAGTCGAGTTGGTGAACAACAGCCAGGCGCAGGTGGACTTCAAGGTCCAGAGCGACCAGACCTTGTTCGACAACACCAAAGCCCTTGTGCGATACCAGAACCTGATCGGGCAGCGATACGTCGCGCTTGCACCGGGTGAAGGCAGCGCCGCGCCTCTTGCGGCAGACTCGACGATTCCGGTCGATCGGACCGAGCCCTCGTTCGATGTGTCCTTGCTACTCAACGGATTTGCTCCACTGTTCGATGTGCTCAAGCCGGAGCAGATCAATGAACTGTCCGACACTCTCGTTCAGGCGTTGCAGGGCGACGGTGTTTCGCTCAGCGCGTTCATCACCAATGCTGCTGCACTCGCGCACACGTTTGCCGATCGCGATCAGATCATCTCGTCGGTGATCGAGAACCTGAGCGGTGTGCTGACCGGATTGGCCGGCCGCAGTTCGCAGCTGGAGACGTTGATCGCGCAGACAAGAGAATTGGTCGGCGGGCTGTACGACCAAGGCCAGTCACTCCAACAGTCGACGCAAGCAATCAGCACGGCAACGGATTCGATCCTGAACCTCGTGACGAGCATCAGGCCGGGACTGCAGCGGGCGTCGAACTCGACGAACGATGCGATCAACTTGCTTATCGCCACCGGCCCGAAACTCGACCAGGGTGCGATCGCGTTCCCGGCGCTCCTCAATGACCTGTCGCGTGTGTCGAGTAACGGTGCGTACATCAACCTCTACCCGTGCAGGCTCGATGTGTCCTTGTGGGGTGTGCTGTTCCCCCAGGCCTGTTCAGTCAAGTCGGCGGAAACCAACAGTCGGAGGTGTGCCGCTGATGGCGCTGAGACCCAATTTCGAGAAGAATCGCCACTTCTGGCTTGGCATCATCGGTGTCCTGGTCATCGGTGGACTTGTGATCGGCTCATCCCTGTTCGGAATGATCGGCATCGGCTCCCGCGATGTGAAGACCGAGTTCGTGCAGGCGGCGGGTCTGCGGAACGGTGATCAGGTTCGAGTCGCCGGTATCCCGGTCGGCAAGGTCAGCGGGATGAAGCTCGAGGGCGATCACGTCCTCGCGACATTGCAGGTCGAGAACAAGGTCAAACTCGGTCCCGACGCGCACGCGACCATCAAGATGGCGACGATCCTCGGATCGCACTACGTCGACCTTGTGCCGGGCGACGGAAGCGGGTTGAAGGACGACCGCATTCCGATCACCAATACGACGGTCCCCTACGACCTCGCCAAGACGATCGAGACGGGCACTCCGCTTCTCGAGAAGATCGACGCGGACAAACTGGCTCAGTCGCTGAATACCCTCACGCAGCAACTGGGTGACTCTCCGAAAATGGTTGGCGATGCGCTCGACAGCATCGGCGTTCTTTCTCAGATCATCATGGATCGCCGCGCCCAGGTCGACGCGCTCCTGAAGAACTTCGACACCGTCACAAAGGTTCTCGACGACAACCGCAACAACATCCTGACGATCATCACTCAAGGCCAGGCAATCGCCAATCGCATTGTCGAGCGCCAGGGATTGCTGCAGAACTTGCTCGACAACGTCGCGGCGCTATCGGAGCAGCTGCAGGCGATGGGTGGCGAGAACAACGGTCAGTTCGGTCCGCTGGTCGTGAATCTCAAGACGATGTCCGAGGGCTTGCAAAAGAATCAGGACAAACTCAACAGCATGCTCGAGCTACTTCCACCCACGGTTCGGCAATGGAACAACGCAGCGGGCAACGGTCCTTACGTAGACGTGTACGCGCCGTTCGTATTGTTTCCCGACAATTGGCTGTGCTTCGCAAACGTGATCCCTGGGTGCCAGTGATGAGAAAAATGACACTAGGTAAGACAATTGCCATGTGTGCGATCGCCACATTCGCCGGTGGATGCGCGTTGGTTCCGAGCGCGATCTCCGATCCGTTGACTGGAAAGATCCATGTCACAGCGGAATTCGAGAATATCGCGGGTATGTACGTGAGCAACGAGGTGTCGGTTCTCGGCATGCCGATCGGGACGATCGAGTCCGTCGAGTCCAAGGGCGCTTACGTCGAGGTCAAGATGTCTCTCGACGGCGACGTTAAGGTCCCCGCGGATGCGATCGCGGCGCTGGTGTCGCCGTCGGTGGTCACCAACCGCCACGTCGAGCTGACGCCGGTGTACACGGGGGATGGTCCGACGCTTGCAGATGGCGACCGAATTCCGTTGGACCGCACCAGAACCCCGGTTGAACTCGATCGTGTGCTTGCGTCCCTGGACAAGATCGCCGGGGCAATGGCAGGGGACGGCAAGGGCGGTGGGCCGGTGCGGGACACGATCGGAGTATTCGATGAGGCACTGAATGGCAACGGCCAGAAGATTCAGAAGGCCGTAGAAGCGTTGGCTGCCGCGATCAAGATCGGCGTGGACAACAAGGACGGCATTACGAACATCATCACCAAGCTCGACGAGCTGATGCGGACACTCGCAGAGAACGATCAGGCGACGCGCGACTTCAGCAACGGAATCACCAACCTGACAAAGGTTCTCGGTGATCAAGCGCCTGGCATGCAGGCGGTATTGGCGCAGTTGAACGATTTCCTTGCAAACACGGCCACGGTGCTCGCGAACAACAAAGAGCAGTTCGGTACCGCAATGACAGGGTTGGAGTCGGTGACCAACAACCTGAAGGCCAGCGCCCGTCAGCTGAACGAAGTCCTCGACGTGACGCCGTTGCTCTTCCAGAACCTCGACCGGGCAACCAATAGGCAGACCGGTCAGATTCGCGCGCATGTGCTCACCAACAAGATTCTGCTCGATAGCGAGTTGGTCAACGAGTTCTGCGAACGAATCCAGATGAAGGCCACCGGTTGCCGTACCGGAAAGATCGAAGATTTTGGGCCGGACCTGGGCTTGACCGAGGCGATGCTGGGGTTGACGAAATGACGAACATGCGCCTCGGCCGAATATCCCTGACAACACGATTGGCCCGCCTCCTGGCGCGACCGGTCTGGAGCGTTCGACCCCGCCGAACTAGTCTTCTCGCGCCAGGCATACTGGCTGCGGAACGGCTTGCTTAAACGCGCAAGCAATCAAATGGGTAACCGGCGCGTGCGCCGAGAAAGTCTGAGATGTAGCTTATGGCAGATGAGCAGGACCGTCCCGACGCAAAGAATCCCGACGACGCAGCGAATGTTGCGGACGCTGAGAAAAAGCCCGATTTGATCAAGTCGCCCGATCCTGACGACACAACAATCGGGGCGAATTCGGACGAAGTAGAGGCTGCCCCAGCACCGCCATCGCAGAGACTTCCACAGCTTTCCACCGGTTTGTGGGCAAGCATTGCCGCAGTCGCGATCTTGCTTGTCGGTGCGATCGCCGTAGCGGTGTTCTTCTTCCTCGAGTACAACGACGAGAAAGAAAAGAACGACGCCGGCGTGGAGGCCAGCCAGGCGCTGTGCGCGTTCTCGCCCACTTTGGTCAAGATCGACTGGCAGAACATCGACGCGTACTTCAAGGACGTGCTCGACGGTTCGACCGGTGAATTCAAGGACGAGTTCGAG
>JBBSKP010000181.1:0-10322 GCA_038256175.1 Mycobacteriales bacterium | reverse complement strand
CGAGACCGTCACGTATGCGTGACTTGATGGTAGGCAACGAGACGCCGAGGTACGCGGCGACCTCACGGTAGGAGCGACCGTCGTAGTAGGCCAACACAATCGATTCCCGCTGCGTCTCGGTCAGGTTGTCCAAGCACTCGACGACATAGCGATGTTCCAGGCGGCGTTCGACTTCCTCGGTGACGTCGTCGAAGCTCGGGATCAGTTGGAGGCTGTTGTAGGCACCTTCGCGGTCGGTGTGCGACCGTTCCGCACGTACCCGGTCGACCGCTCGCGCATGTGCGAGCATCGTCAGCCACGACAGCACCGGACCCTTCTCCGGATCGAATTTGCCTGCGTTCCGCCACACCTGGAGGTAGACCTCCTGGGTGGTCTCTTCGGCAAATCCCTTGTCCCGCAGCACACGCAGTACGAGTCCGAACACTCGGCTACTCGTTCGGTCGTACAACTCGGCGAACGCTTTGCGGTCGCCCATCGCGCACTCCGAAATCAGCTCAGCCAGTCTCGACGCCTCCCGGTCCCACGCAGCCTGTACCGGTCCGGCGGCCTTCGATTCGGCCGCGGCGATTCGGGCATGCCGGAAATGTCCGAGGTGCGACTGCGGAGCCGTCACCGGATTCCGATCCACAGCATCAAAAGAGGAGACCCTTCTTTATGCCCGACTTCTGTTGATTGTTCTCCTACTTTGCCGATATGGCATCAAGTTCGGGCATTTTCGTGGGTCGTTCTTCCGCCAACGCCGAACGGGTGGTTATCGGACCGAACTCCAAGAGGAATTCGCGATAACCACCCGTTCGGGAGAGCGACGTTTAGACGTCGTAGTAGAGCTCGAATTCGTACGGATGCGGCCGCAGGTTCACGGGCGCGATCTCCTGCTCACGCTTGATCGAGATCCAGGTCTCGATCAGGTCGTCGGTGAAAACGCCACCCTCGGTGAGGTACTCGTGATCCTGCTCGAGGCGGTCGATGACCGAAGCCAGGCTCGTGGGGGCCTGCGGAATGTTCTTGGCCTCCTCGGGCGGAAGCTCGTACAGGTCCTTGTCGACCGGTGCCTGGGGCTCGATCTTCTTCTTGATTCCGTCGAGGCCGGCAAGCATCTGCGCGGCGAACGACAGGTACGGGTTACCGGACGAGTCGGGAGCGCGGAACTCGAGACGCTTGGCCTTCGGGTTGTTGCCCGTGATCGGGATACGGACGGCAGCCGAACGGTTGCGCTGCGAGTAGACCAAGTTGATCGGCGCCTCGTAGCCCGGCACCAAGCGGTGGTAGGAGTTCACCGTCGGGTTGGTGAAGGCCAGCAGCGACGGCGCGTGGTGCAGGATGCCGCCGATGTAGTGACGTGCCAGATCCGACAGACCCGCGTAGCCGGCCTCGTCGTGGAACAACGGCTTGCCGTCCTTCCACAGCGACTGGTGCACGTGCATGCCCGAGCCGTTGTCGCCGAAGAGGGGCTTCGGCATGAAGGTGACCGACTTGCCGGCTTCCCAGGCGGTGTTCTTCACGATGTACTTGAACAGCTGCAGGTCGTCCGCAGCCGCAAGCAGCGTGTTGAACTTGTAGTTGATCTCGGCCTGGCCGGCGGTGCCGACCTCGTGGTGGCCACGCTCGAGCTCGAAGCCCGCGTTCTGCAGGTTCGTGGCGATCGTGTCGCGCAGGTCCACGTAGTGGTCGTACGGCGCGACGGGGAAGTATCCACCCTTCGGGCGAACCTTGTAGCCGCGGTTCGGGGTGCCGTCCGGGTTGGTCTTCTTGCCGGTGTTCCACCAGCCGGAGACCGAGTCGATTTCGTAGGACGCGTGGTTGACGCCGGACTCGTAGTTGACCGAGTCGAAGATGTAGAACTCGGCCTCGGCACCGAAGAACGCGGTGTCGGCGATGCCGGTGCTGGCCAAGTACTCCTCGGCCTTGCGTGCGACGTTGCGCGGGTCGCGGCTGTAGGACTCACGGGTGAACGGGTCGTGCACGAAGAAGTTGATGTTCAGCGTCTTCGCGGCGCGGAACGGGTCGAGCTGCGTCGTCGTGAAGTCGGGGAGCAGGAGCATGTCCGACTCGTGGATCGACTGGAAGCCGCGGACGGAAGATCCGTCGAACGCGAGTCCTTCCTGCGCCAGGTCTGTCGTCAGAGACTTTGCCGGGATGGAGAAGTGCTGCTGAATGCCGGGGAGGTCACTGAAGCGGACGTCGACGTATTCGACGTTCTCCTCGGCGATGAACTTGATGACCTCTTCGGCCGTGGTGAACGCCACGCTTTGCTCCTTCGGTTCGGTTCCCAGCCATGTGCCTGCTAGCTCGTCGGGCCCGACGGTATGGATCCGGTGTTGCCCAGCAGTCAAGGCTGTGTTTCGCGAGTGTTACACGTTGAGAAATTGACGATCTCCCTGCAGAACTGCGTGGACAGGGTGACCGAGCGCCCTCATACTGCCACCGTCGTTGTGGCCCCGCGACTCGGGGGCGCCGCTGAGCGCAGGGAAATGAGCAGAACGACCGGGAAATAGTGCGGCGTGAGGGTGAGCCGACCGGGGCCTATCCTGGACACATGGCACGTATTACCGGCTCGTGGCTCTCAGGGCCGTCCGCCGCGCTACCCGACGACTCGCGCACGTCGACTGCGAACAGCTATCGCGGTGAGGGACTGGGCCTCCCGGAACGTGGGCCCGGATCGCTTGCCGGCACGGGCCGACGGGTCGCGGCGTTGTTCATCGACTGGCTGATGGCGCTGGGTATTGCGGCGCTGATCTTCGGTGACAGCCGCTACAGCTCAGCCACGTCGACAATCACGTTGTTCGTCTGGGTGTTGATCGGCATCGCTGCCGTGAGTCTGTTCTCGTTCACACCCGGACAGTTCTTCGCCGGGATTCAGGTCGCACGAGTCGACCAGCCGGCGCGAGTCGGCTTCGTCCGGGCTCTCGTTCGCTCGCTGATCCTGATGTGGGTGGTGCCGGCATTGTTCACCGACGTCGACGGCCGCGGCATGCACGACCGGGCGACGGGTACCGGGTTGGTTCGCAATCGCTGAGACCTGATCGAACAAAAGTGCCGCTCGTTCGGATGAATCGAACGAACGGCACTCTCGTCGGGTCGGAAGTGGGGTCAGCGGCGGCGAATGGTCCGCTGAACACCCTTCATCTTCGCGCCACCAGGCATCGGCCCCTTGGGTAGAGCGGGCCCGCTGCGGGCGCCGAGCGCCGAAAGCCGGGATTCGATCGTGTCCATCCGCTTGGAATCGATGTTTCGCGGCAGCTTCGTCATGTACTTCTGCAGGTCCTTGAGCGGAACCTGACCCTCGTCGTTGCCGACGACGATGTCGTAGATCGGTGTATCGCCGACGAGTCGAGCGGTCTTCTTCTTCTCTTGCGCCAGTAGCGATTTCACGCGGTGCGGCGCACCTTCGGCCACGAGGACGATGCCTGGGCGGCCGATTGCGCGGTGCACGGCGTCCATGTGTGTGGTTCCGGCGATCGCGTTACTGACGCGCCAGCCGCCCTTCAAATTCTCCAGTACCCACGCGGCCGCGCCGGCCTGGCCCTCGGCCTTGCCGTACACCGACTTCTGCACGCGACGGCCGAAGATGATGAAGGCGACCAGAACACCGAGCAGAACGCCGATCGGCAGGAAGAACCACTGCAGACCGAGGAACAATCCGATGACGAAGAATGCGATCGTGATGATCAGCAGCGCACCGATCATCAGTGGGAGCAGCCACTTGTCCTCTTTGCGCTGCAGATTGAACGCCTGCCAGAGCTGCGACCTGCGCTCCTTGGACGCCTGCTTCTGCGCTGCCTTCGCCGCTGCCTTTGCTTCTTTGCTGGGCTTAGCGCCCTTGTTCGCCATGGCTCAAGGATAAGCCGTCAGCAACGGCGTGAGTTCACCGCTGGGTGACTACCTCGCGGGCGCCGCAGCCAGACGAGCGATCAGGGAGCTGGCCTCCTGCGATGCGGTGCCTTCCGCAGCGAGGTGAACCAAGTTTTCGGACAACTCGCGGCCATGATGTTTCATCGCTTGCGCGAAGAGCCGACCCGCACGGTAGGACGAGCGGACCAGTGGACCCGCCATCACGCCGGCGAAGCCCATCTCCTCGGCCGCCTTCGAGTGTGCGACGAATTCCTCGGGCTTGACCCAGCGGTCCACCGGATGATGCCGCGGGGACGGGCGCAGGTACTGGGTGATGGTGATGATGTCGCAGCCGGCGTCGTGGAGATCGGCAAGTGCCTCGGTGACCTCGTCGGGAGTCTCGCCCATGCCGAGAATCAGGTTCGACTTGGTTACCAGGCCATCGTCGCGGGCGGCAGTGATGACATCGAGCGAACGCTGATACCGGAATGCGGGGCGGATCCGCTTGAAGATCCGCGGGACCGTTTCGAGGTTGTGCGCCAACACTTCTGGGCGTGATTCGAACACTTCCGCGAGGAGCTTCGGGGTTGCATTGAAGTCCGGGATCAGCAGCTCGACGCCGGTGCCAGGGTTGAGGTCGTGAATGCGGCGAACGGTCTCGGCGTAGAGCCACGCGCCGCCATCCTCGAGGTCGTCGCGCGCGACGCCGGTGATGGTCGAGTACCGCAGACCCATCGCCTGCACGCTCTCGGCGACCCGTCGTGGTTCGTCACGATCGAGTGCGTCGGGCTTGCCGGTGTCGATCTGGCAGAAGTCGCAACGGCGGGTGCACTGCTCGCCGCCGATCAGGAACGTGGCCTCGCGGTCTTCCCAGCATTCGTAGATGTTGGGGCAGCCAGCTTCTTCGCAAACCGTGTGCAGGCCTTCGCGTTTGACGAGGCTCTTGAGTTCGGTGTACTCCGGGCCCATCTTGGCTCGTGTCTTGATCCAATTGGGTTTGCGTTCGATCGGGGTCTCCGCGTTTCGGATTTCGAGGCGGAGCAACCTCCGGCCGACAGGGGCGAGCGCAGCGACGGGGGTTGATTCTGGGGCTACAGTCACGAGCTCGATGCTACGCCCGCGCGTGACGCGCCGAGCGGGCGTCAGCCGAAGCGCAGAGTTGTGAAGGTCGGGGGAGCCGTGGCCTCGCCGAAGGTGATTCTGTCGATGTCATGCACTGCGACCGGCAAAGTGCCGTCGAGGGCGCGTGTTACAGCATCGGTAACGGCCGTAGTCACGTCGGCGATTGTGACGTCGCGCTCCAATTCCAGTGAGAGGGACGTCACGCCGGCATCCGCTATGCCGCACGGGATGATGGTGTCGAAAGCGCTCAAGGCGGGATTGCAGTTCAACGAGAAGCCGTGCATTGCGACGCCGCGCTGGACGCGAACGCCGATCGCGGCGATCTTGCGTTCGGGCCTCCAGGTGCCAGCGTCCATGGATGCCGACAACCAGACTCCGGACCGACCCTCGACGCGCCCACACTCGATGCCGAGGTCGCGGCAGACCGATATGAGCGCCTCTTCGAGTCGGCGGACATACTTCACCACATCCACCGGTTCGGCGAGTTTGACGATGGGATAGCCGACCAACTGTCCTGGACCGTGCCACGTGATCTTGCCGCCACGATCTACGTCGATCACAGGTGTGCCGTCGGTAGGGCGGTCTTCGGGTGCAGTACGTCTGCCTGCGGTATAGACGGACGGATGCTCGAGCAGGAGCAGCCGATCGCTGCCCCGGTTCTGGGCGCGCTCGGTTGCGATCTCGCGCTGCAACTCCCACGCATCGTGGTAGTCGATGGTGCCGAGGTTGTCCACGACGAGCGGATTGTTGTCGAACCGCGCCGATTGGCCTGCACTGCTCATGGACGACAAGGCTACGCCCGGAGTTAGAGCGTGGCCTGCATGAGCGTCAGGTCCAGCCATCGGTCGAATTTCCAGCCGACCTCGGGTAGCTCGCCGACGACGCGAAAGCCGAACTTCTCGTGCAATGCGATAGACACGTGATTGGCCGATTCGATGCCCGCGACCACGGCATGGACGTCCGCGCGGCGCGCCCGGGCCATCAGCTCGGTCATCAGGAGTGTTGCGACGCCGCGACGGTGAAAGTCGTTGTGTACGTACACGGAATTCTCGACGGTGTACCGGTATCCGGACTTCGGTCGCCACGGTCCGTAGGTCGCGTAGCCCGCGATGCGTTCACCCTCCGCAGCGACGATCAACGGCAATCCTGCCGCGCGACGCTCATCGAACCACCGAGTGCGATCGGTCAGATCGACCGGTTCGGTGTCCCAGATCGCAGTCGACTCGGCGATTGCAGTGTTGTGAATGTCGAGGATCGCAGGCAGGTCCGCATGGAAAGTGTCGCGAATCAGCATTATTGCTCCTATAGTAAACAGATGTCTCATATAGTAGACGATGGTGTGTCCCTGCGCGCGGCCCCCGATAGTGTCCCGCGTGCGGTGGATCCGACGGGACGCATCGGTGCCCGCATCAGGATCGAACGCGAGAACCGAGGGCTGTCGCTGAGTGCGCTCGCGGACCGTTCCGGGGTGTCGCGCGCGATGATCAACAAGGTCGAGCGCGGTGAGAGCAGCCCGACCGCCGCGCTGCTCGGCAAACTCTCCGGAGCCCTCGAACTGTCGATTTCGGCACTCGTCGCACGAGCCGAAGGTCAGCCGGGGCGCATCAGACGGTTCGCGGATCGGCCGCGATGGGAAGATCCCGCAACCGGCTATGTCCGGCAACAAGTTTCGCCGGACGTCGCTGGGCCGCGACTGGACCTGACCGAGGTCGAACTCCCGCCTGGCGCCGAAGTTGCATATCCCGCAGCGGCTCTCGCATTCGGCACGCGCATGGTGTGGGTGCTCGACGGGACCCTGACATTCCACGAAGGGGCAGCCAGCCACGTCCTGCACGCGGGTGACTGTCTGCGGATCGGCGAGCCCGTCGACACCACGTACCGGAACGCGTCGAATTCGGTGGTTCGCTACGCGGTGGTGGTGGCCTAGGCAAGCACCGCGTCGAGTGCCTCGCCAATCGTGTTGTGGCGAAACGTATATCCGGCATTCTCCAGCGCCTGTGGAATAGCCCGCGGACCGCCGAGGAGTCCTTCCTTCGCGAGCTCGCCGAGTACAGCCGTCAATGCGAACTTCGGAACCACCCACGGCGCGGGACGATGCAGCGCGTTCGCCATCGCCTTGTTGAACTGTGCGTTGGTGGCCGGTGCCGGACCGACCAGATTTGCCGGGCCGGAAAGCCGATCATCGGTGAGGGCGAGTGTGATTGCACCGATCTCGTCGTCCATCGAAATCCACGGGAAGTACTGCCGACCGCTGCCGAGCCGACCGCCGAGTCCGACCGAGTAGAGCAATTTTAGTCGCTCGAGCATGCCGCCCCTGCGGGAAAGCACAGGCGCGCTGCGCAACAGCACGGTCCGTACGCCCGCCGAACTGGCCGGCTCTGTGGCCTGTTCCCAGTCGCGGCACAGCGTTGCGAAGAATCCCGTTCCCACCGGCGAACTTTCGTCGACGACGCGGTTACCGGTGTCGCCGTAGAAGTTGATTCCGCTGGCGTTCACCAACACCGGAACACCCGCCGCCGCAACTTCCGTCGCAAGCACGTCGGTCGGCGTGATGCGACTGTCGCGCAACGACTGCTTGAACGTGCCGGACCAACGCTTCTCGCCGATGCCGACGCCGCAGAGATTCACGACGGCGTCGGCGCCCTGGAGTGCGTGCTCGTCGACAGTCGCATGCTCGGGGTCCCACTGGAATTCGTCCGGACCGGCGGGCGAGCGGCGCACCAAACGCACCACATCGTGTCCGTCACTACGCAGTGACGCCACGAGCGCCGTCCCGATCAGTCCGGACGAACCAGCGATCGCAATTTTCATCCGGTGGCTACAGCCCTAGGTCCGCCTCGAACGATGCCTCTTCGAGCCGGTGCCTGATCGTCGTCAAGAAGCGGCCTGCGTCAGCGCCGTCGACGAGTCGGTGATCGTAGGTGAGCGGGAGGAAGCACATCGAGCGCACACCGATCGACTCGTTGCCGAGCTCGTCGGTGATCACGACAGGACGCTTCACGATGGCACCCGTGCCCAGCATCGCCGCCTGCGGCGGTACCAAGATCGGGGTGTCGAACAACGCGCCCGCGCTGCCGATATTCGTGATGGTGAACGTGCCTCCGGACAGTTCGTCCGGCTTCAGCCCACCATTGCGAGCACGGTCGGCGATGTCGTTGATCGCTCGCGCGAGCCCGGCCAGCGACAGGTCACTGGCGTTGTGGATCACCGGCGACAGCAGGCCCTGCTCGGTATCGACAGCGATGCCGAGGTGCACGGCCGCGTGATAGGTGATCGTCTTGTTGGGCTCGTCGTAGCTTGCGTTGACGTTCGGGTGTACCCCGAGGGCCTCGACAACAGCCTTTGCGAAGAACGGAAGGAAGGTGAGGTTGACGCCCTCACGCTCCTTGAACCCGGACTTCGCCTGCGTACGCAGGGCCGCGATCTTGGTGACATCGACCTCGTGCACCTGGGTCAGCTGTGCCGTCGTCTGCAGCGACTCGCGAGTCTTGATCGCGGTGATCTGCCGAATCCGATTGGCCTTCTGCGTAGTTCCGCGGAGGGCGGCGAGTTCGGGACGGACACCTGCAGCAGGCTTCGGCGGTGCAGCTTGCGCCGCCGCGGGTGCGGGAGTGGCAGCCGGCGCCTTCTTGGCCTCGGCTGCTGCCAGCACGTCCTGCTTGCGGATCCGACCGCCGACGCCGGAGCCGGTGACCGACGCTAGGTCGACGTTGTTCTCCGCTGCGAGCTTGCGAACGAGCGGGGTCACGTACGGCGACCCATCGCCGGAATCGCTGGATTCGGCCGCCGGAACTTGCGCCGGAGGTGCAGGTTCAGATTTGGGCTTGGGTGCCGGTTCAGGTTTCCGTTCCGGCTCAGGCTCGGGTTCGGGTTCCGGCTCTTGTTTCGACTCGGCCTTGGGTTCGGGCTTGGATTCGGATTTGGCAGGCGTACCGGAACCGACAACGGCCAATTGACCGCCGACCTCGACGACGTCGTCTTCCTGAGCAGTGATTTCCAGCAGCGTGCCAGCAACCGGAGACGGAATCTCGGTGTCCACCTTGTCGGTTGACACTTCGAGAAGCGCCTCGTCGACCTCGACCGAGTCGCCGACTGCCTTGAGCCAACGCGTCACGGTGCCTTCGGTGACCGATTCGCCGAGAGTCGGCATGGTGATCGACGTGCCGGAAGCCTTGTCGCCGGAAGCCGCAGCAGGTTCAGGCTCGGTTTCGGCCGCGGGGGCGGGGGCGGACTCCGCCTCAGCTGGCTCTGGCTCCGGTTCCGGTTCGGGTTCAGCAGATCCGGAGTCCGACGGCTCAGCGGGGCTCGGCGCCTCGCCGGCGTCACCGATCACTCCGAGTTCGCCGCCAACTTCGACGACGTCGTCTTCCTGCGCAGTGATCTTGGTCAGGACGCCAGCTGCAGGCGAAGGAATTTCGGTGTCAACCTTGTCGGTGGAGACTTCCAACAATGGCTCGTCAACTTCGACCGTGTCTCCTTCCTGCTTTAGCCACCTAGTCACCGTTCCCTCGGTGACGCTCTCACCAAGGGCTGGCATCTGGACGGAGAAGGCCATGTCTGTTGACTCCTCGACGCTTAGTTGGGTTCCGAGTTGATGCTCGACTTTTGGTCGCTCACCATTGTGCTTTGCTGTTGCGTTTCCCGCGGGGTCTTGCCGTGATCTTCATCCTTCCATCTCCCGATTTGAGCCGCGCGGCGGATGTCCCGAGTCGGCTTTTCAGCGCGGCAGAACCGGTGTCCGCGTGTTTGCTGGCAAAATCGAGAGACGTCGCTCTGGGGGTTAAAGCGACGCAACCAACAAGGAGGCACACGGTGGGGTTGTTCGATCGCTTCACGCGCAGAAAGTCCGGCGGTGGGGGCACGGCTAGCGGCGACGCGCAGTACCTCGCGAACTGGACGCAAACGCATATGGGGGTGGAAGGGTACATCGAGCCGAAGACGACCGTCACCGACGTCACGGTCGTGCTTGTTGCGAACGACGGTGAATGGACTCGGCGAATCGTCGGCGAGCGCGGCGCTCGAAGGCTGGCGCCGGACCTGCACATCCCGGTGTACGACGTTCGCAAGACCGGATACCCGCAGCGAATGCGTGATTACGACGCGCGCCGCAAGGCGGAGCGCAAGCGCGAAAGCAGCTAGCTGCCTGTGCGCGTTTTACCCGCGCCGGTTGGGGTGTGATGTCTCAGGACATGTTGAACAAATGTGTCTCAGGACTTCGTGGACGATTTTTTGGTGAGCAATTGTGAGGTTACCGTTCTGTCGAGGGTCAGGGTGCGTGCGAGGCGGTCATCGACCGTGATGGTGACCTCGTCGCCGCGCCAGTGCACGAGAGCGGTCTTGTTCGCCCACTTGCGGCCGATCGTGATCTT
>JBBSKP010000180.1:0-10323 GCA_038256175.1 Mycobacteriales bacterium | reverse complement strand
GAGGTCACCATCATGGTCGATGACCGCCTCGCACGCACCCTGACCCTCGACAGAACGGTAACCTCACAATTGCTCACCAAAAAATCGTCCACGAAGTCCTGAGACACATTTGTTCAACATGTCCTGAGACATCACAGGAGGGTCCGACCTCCGAAAAGACTCACGAGCGGCGTAGCCGCCTATCGCCTGCTTGGGGACAGGACGAGTACTGCCCCGACCACGATCGCTGCAAGGACGACGATCCAGCCGACGTTGTTACCTGCAACCGCGCCCCACGTATCGGGTCCGGCCAACGCCCACGCGCTGAAGGCGAGGGCGATCAGTCCGGCGAAGAGCAGTAGTGCCGACGGTCGGTTCTTAGCCACGGTGTACCTCCACGCTTGCGAAACGGCTGTCGATATCCAGGGTCAGAACGGGGCCTGACGTGCCGTCCCCGCCGCCGTCTAGCCCATCGGGAATGCCTGTGGTCTCACCGGCGAAAATGGTGCTTTGTTTGCGCACGTTCATGTTTGCCGGCAGCAGCACTTCGATGTTGCCCAGCTGAGCATCGATCTTCACGGTTGCGTCCTTCGTCAAATCGAGGGACGTCAGGTCGAGCTTGCCTGATCCGAGGGCCACCTCGTAGTCCGCCTGCAGGTCCGCGAGGGTGGTCGGCTTCCAGCTGTGCTCACCCATAGTTGTGCGGTCGAAGTCGATCGGTCCGATCATCGATGCCAGCACGACGAAGCCGATCAGCGGGCCGGTCACCATCAGCAGACCGTAACCGCGGCGCAGGAACGCCCCGATGACCAGTCCGAGCCCGACCACCGCGAGCGCGACTGCACCGATCCGGCCGGGAGTGAGCCAATCGGCTCCCAGTGCTGCCATGGCGCCGGTCCCAGCAGCCGCGAGGATTGCAAGGCCGATCACCACCGACGTCAGCCGTGATCGTGTGCGTTCGATCCTGACGGGTGTGGCCACAGGACCCGCGGGCTCGGGAAGATCCCAGGCGAACGGCGCGACACCGAGTGGATCCCACGACGGCGGCATCGACAGGCTATTGAACGGGTCGCTGGGTGCGGAGTCGGCCTCCGGCTTGGTGAGCCTTATGGTCGGGTGGGTCTCGATGTTTTCTTGTGTGACAGTCGGATCTGGTTGCGGGGTAGGCGGATCTGGGACGTAGCTGTCCGGCAGCCTGGTGTAGGGGCTGTATGCGTTCGCCGCTGGATTGTATTGGCCAACAGGGTAATCCGCACCGGGGTATCCGGTTACCGAAGCGGCGGAGCCGTAGTCGCCGGTCGCGAGTGGCGGCGGGAGGGGCTGACGCTGGTGCAGTAGCCAGTATCCGCCGAGCATCAGTAATGCGCTGATCAGCCCGGAGCCCCCGAGCCCCATGCCCACCGGACCGATCGTGCTGACCGAAATGGCCAGCGCGACGACGAGAACGATTGTCTTGGTCTGCGATTCCGAGCTGCGGCCCTTGCCGAACAACGACTCGGCCGCCGAGGATGGATCGCCGGCTTGGTTGAGGAGGAGCCACCCTGCCAGGTACAGGACGATGCCCGCGCCGCCGAATATCGTCGACACGACGAACGCGATGCGGATCAGAACTGGATCGACGCCGTATCTGTAGCCGATCCCGGCTGCGACTCCGGCCACCGGACCCTTGCGGGGAAACCGAACGGGACGGGTGCGCCACATCGCTTGGAGCTGTTCGGAGAAGCTCGTTTTCGTCATGCAGTAATCGTGGCCGCCAAGAGTGCGTGCGCGCATCGGGGGGAACCCTGATCTTTCTTGTAGGACATCCCCGATGCCGTGGCGCGCCGGATCGGGCAGTATCGAATATGTGCCGCCCCCTGCCAGTCAGTTTCTCGTTCCCGAACCCGCGCACGGACGTATGGTCCGGCGATCGGGTGGGCGGATCGTGGGCGGGGTCGCAGGGGGCCTAGCCGATCACTTGGGTATCGACGTGCTCAAGGTGCGGATCGCGTTCGTCTTTCTCGCCGCGCTGGCGGGCTCTGGAATCGTCGCGTACGGGTTGCTCTGGATCTTCACGTCCAGCGGTACCGACGCCGAGCGGCCGACGGCGGCCGAACGCAGGCAGGCGTACGGGCTGGCGATCATGGGCCTCGGGTTGTCTGCGGCGTTGTCCTGGATTCTGAGCGGCACGGCAGCTCAGATCATCATGCCGATCATCATCGTCGCGGTCGGTGCGGCGCTGGTGTGGCGCGAGTTCGACTCCGAGGGCCCGCGTTCGGTGCTGGGTCTGCCGCAACGTCCGACGGTGCTCACGTGGTCCCGGATCCTTGGCGGGACAACGCTTATCGTCGTCGGTCTCGGCGTCGTGATTCTTGCTCGGATCGACCTGAACTCGCTCGGCTCGGCGCTGCTCGCAGTTTTCGTGACTCTGATCGGGGCGGGCCTGCTCACCGTCCCGCTGTGGCTGCGCACGATTCGGGCGCTCAACGCGGAGCGGGCTGCTCGCATCCGTAACGAGGAACGTGAGGAGATCGCGTCGCATCTGCACGATTCCGTGTTGCAGACGCTGGCACTCATTCAGAAACAGTCCGAAAGTCCGCAGGAGGTCATGAGATTGGCCCGTGGGCAGGAACGCGAGCTTCGCAAGTGGTTGTTCAGCGGCGGGGACACGGCACACTCCAGCCTCGCTGCGGCGCTGCGCACCATCGCCGGCGAAGTCGAAGATCAGCACGGGGTGAAGGTGACGCCGGTGACCGTCGGGGACGTGACCATGGGTCGACTCGAGGGTGGTCTGTCACGGGAGCATTTCACCGCGCTGCTCGGCGCGGCACGGGAGGCATTGGTAAACGCGGCAAAGCATTCCGGTGTCAGCGATATCGATCTGTTCGCGGAGGCCGAGGCCGATCAGGTCAGTGTTTTCGTGCGGGATCGCGGATCGGGTTTCGACGTGGACGCGGTGTCACCTGACCGGCAGGGATTGTCGAGGTCGATCCGCGGCCGCGTCGAGCGTCGAGGCGGTGAGGTGGAGGTCCGGTCGACCGTTGGCAAGGGTACGGAGATTCGAATCCGGATGCCGCGCACCGCAGCTGATCTAGAGTGGGGGTCCACCCCGCACCCCACCCCAGAGGAGCAACCGAGGTGACTGCGCCCGTTCCAAGGTCGCCTACCCCGTCGTGCCGAGTCTTTCTGGTCGATGATCACGCCGTTTTCCGGTCGGGAGTTCGCGTAGAACTCGGACGCGAGCCCGATATCGATGTGGTCGGCGAAGCGGGTGGAGTCGGGGAGGCGATCGCCGGCATCAATTCGACACGGCCGGATGTCGTTCTGCTGGACGTCCATATGCCCGACGGCGGCGGGGTCGCGGTGCTCAACGGCATCGATACGGGTCCGGTCTGCCTTGCGCTGAGTGTGTCGGATGCTGCCGAGGATGTCATTGCGGTCATCCGCGCGGGAGCTCGTGGCTATGTCACCAAGACGATCTCGGGAACCGAACTGGCCGACGGTGTTCGGCGAGTAGCCGGTGGTGACGCGGTGTTCAGCCCGCGCCTGGCGGGCTTCGTATTGGACTCGTTCACGGGCCGCTCGACTGTTCCCGAACCGCCGCTCGATCCCGAATTGGATTCGCTGACGCCGCGGGAACTCGAGGTACTGCGGCTGCTCGCCCGTGGCTACACGTATCGCGAGATCGCGGAAGATCTGGTCATTTCCGTGAAAACTGTTGAGACACATGCATCCAACGTGCTCCGCAAGACGCAGCAATCGAATCGAAATGCGCTGACCAGGTGGGCACATCGGCGCCGAATCGACTGACGGGCTTCAGGACTGCGTCATCAGCAAGACGATCAACGCGACGGTCGCCAGCGTGGCGACCATCAACACGATCGCGAGTACAACCGGTCTGGCAGTCGACTTTGCCTCGCGCACAGGTGTTTCGAGCCGTTGCGTCGGTCGGTTTTCGATGTATGTCGTTGTACGCTGTGCCCAGCCCGGCACCGATCCCGTTGCGGATCGGATCGGTGCACCGAGGAGGTAGGCAGCATTTGCGCCGGGCCCGATTGCCGCGGCGAGAAGCTCGTCGCGAGCTTGCGCCATGGTCGGACGTCGTGCGGGATCGGGCTCGAGCATATGCAACAGTGCGTCGGTGATCTCTGCGCTGCGTTGGGGCGCAATGATTTCAGCCCGCACGACTCGTTGCAGCAGCTCGTGGGAATCGCCGTCGATGCCGAACGGCGGGTGTCCCTCGGTCGCCGTGTAAAGGGTTGCGCCGAGTGAGAATACGTCGCTTGCCTCGGTGGGATCGTCGCCTCTGGCGACCTCGGGTGCGAAGTACGCCGGTGTTCCGGTGATGACGCCGTCCGTGTCGGCTGGGGCGTCGCCCTTCGTGTGCGCTATTCCGAAATCGCTGATCTTCACCAGCCCGAGGTGGCGGCCGCGGTCGACGACGAGGATGTTTCCCGGCTTGATGTCGCGGTGCACGATCCCGGCGGTGTGGGCGTGCGTGAGCGCGTCGGCAATCTGTGCGCCGATCTGAGCAACCTCGAGCGGCGGGAGTGCATCGGTGCGTTGGAGCGCCTGGGCGAGACTGCGTGACGGCAGGTACTCCATCACGAGCCACGGCTCGCCGGCTTCGATCGCAACGTCGTACATGGCGATCGCGTGACTGTGGGAGAGCTGTGCGGCGTTCCGGCCTTCACGAATGGTCTGAGCACGGATGGCGTTTGCTTCATCGTTGCTGAGCCCGGCAGTCGACACGATCTGCTTGATCGCGACGTCGCGATCCAAGAGTTTGTCATGGGCAAGCCAGACTGCTCCCATACCGCCGCCGCCCAGCTTTGCGCGCAACCGATAGCGGCCTGCGACGAGGTGGTCGGGGCCTACTCGATGGCGTGCGCGTTCGGTCACTCAAGCGAGGTTATCGGACTGGTGTTCAGTGTGTGCACACCTCTCCCGTAAGCGATCTACCTGCGGGCTTGACGCTGCTATCGCAGAGGGGCTTTACTTGAGTAAGTTCGAAAGTGTGTTCGAATCGCCGCGACTTCCCCGTGGTTGCCGACCGCCGTGAACGGCACAGGTAGCAGAGCTGAAGGGGTCGAGATTGAGTGTTCCAGTTGAATTCGCGGAGCTTGCCGAGCTGTCTCGGCAAGAGCGGTTGGAGCAGCTTCGGCGTCGAATAGCTGCTGTTCCTGCACGTGGCGAGGCGGTAACCGAGCAGGCCCCGTTTGGCGAAGACGGTTCAGCCGCAGAGATTCTTCAGGTGCCGGCCGGTCTCGCGGACCTGCTGCCGAGGCGGGGATTGGTCAGGGGTTCGGTGGTGTCGTTCTCGGGAGCGAGTTCGCTGCTACTCGGTGTACTTGCTTCGGTGACCGCGAGCGGTGGGCATGCGGTGGTGATAGGCAGGCCTCGGCTCGGCCTGCTCGCTGCCATCGAGATGGGTGCGCAGCTGCAGCGGATCGCGCTCGTTCCCGATCCGGGCCCAGACCCTGTGGAAGTGGCTGCTGTCCTGCTCGACGGTATGGATCTGGTGGTGCTCGGGTTGGGTGGCGCAACGGTCGCCCCGTCGCGGGCGCGCGCAGTAGTTGCCAGAGCTCGAAGCAAAGGGTCCACCCTGCTGGTAACCGACGGTCACTGGAGCGGTGCTGAGCTTCGACTCGAAGCGAAGATCGTCGGATACAGCGGTTTGGGACAGGGTACGGGCAGGTTGCAGTCGATGCGGTTGGCTGTGCGAGCCCAAGGCCGGGCATTTGGACCCTGCACTGCCCGGTTGGACTTGCAACCGGCGCACGGCCGGGTGGAGTGGGTGCCGGAGAGTGCGCACGAGGTTGTTGCCGCCTTGCCGAAAGCTGTCTCGTTGTGAATGCGCGAGTACTTGCGCTGTGGTGCCCCGACTGGCCGGCCGTCGCCGCGGCAGCACTGGCGGACCTTCCTGCTACACATCCGGTCGCGGTCACCCTGGCAAATCGAGTGATCGCGTGCTCTGCCACCGCGCGTGGGGAGGGAGTCCGACGTGGACTGAGGCGCCGCGAAGCTCAGGCGCAATGCCCGCAGTTGCATATTGCCCTCGCCGACGTCGATCGCGACGCGCGTTTGTTCGAACCGGTGGTTGCGGCGATCGACGCGGCTGCTCCAGGCGTCGAGGTGCTGCGACCGGGACTGCTCGTGTTGTCGGCGCGAGGTGTCGGTAGGTACTTCGGCTCCGAGCATGTCGCTGCCGAGCGGCTCGTCGACGAGGCTTCGGCAGCCGGCGTGGAGTGCCAGATCGGAATCGCCGACGAACTGACCACGGCGGTGATAGCTGCTCGCAAAGCAGCGATCGTGCCGAGGGGAGGCGGGGCTCAGTTCCTCGCCCCATTGCCGGTGGCCGAGCTTGCGGCCGAACCGAGTCTGGCAGCTCCGGAGCGTGCGGATCTGGTAGATCTGTTGCACCGCTTAGGTTTACGTACTATCGGCGACTTCGCGGCGCTGTCTCCGATCGACGTCGCGTCGCGATTCGGCACCGATGCTGTGCTGGCTCATCGGGGAGCGCGCGGGGAGCCGGAACGCCCGCCGTCTGCTCGCACACTCCCGCCGGACCTGAACGTGGAGCAGGACTGCGATCCACCGATCGATCGAGTCGATGCCGCTGCCTTTGCGGGGCGTGCGCTCGCCGAACAGCTGCACGTCAGATTGGCGGCAGCGGCCGTGGCGTGCACTCGACTGCTCGTGCAAGCGAGCACCGGCAACGGCGAACATCTTTCGCGTACGTGGCGTTGTGCGGAGCCGCTGACACCCGAGGGCACCGCGGACAGGGTGCGCTGGCAGCTCGATGGTTGGCTGACTGGTCGCAGCGAGGCGAGACCGACAGCGGGCATCGTTCGGCTTCGGCTGGAGCCCGTCGAGGTGGTAGCCGCGGGTGCGCTGCAACTCGGGTTGTGGGGTGGGGTCGGCGACGAGGACGAACGGGCGCGGCGTGCCCTGGTCCGGGTGCAGGGTTTGCTCGGCGGCGAGGCCGTCCAGGTGGGTGTGCTCAGCGGAGGGAGGGGACCGGGCGAGCGCATCACGTTGGTTCCGCTTGGTGACGAACTCGTTCCGGAGGCCGACCCCACGGCGCCGTGGCCGGGAAGATTGCCCGTGCCTGCGCCGGCGGCAGTGCTCGACAGCCTGGCAGCGGTGGAGCTCGAAGGTGGCAACGGCGTGCCGGTACTGATCACCGACCGCGGTGCTTTCAGTGCCGTACCGGAGCGATTGCGTTGGGGGACAAAGGTTTGGCGATTGCAGGGTTGGGCGGGACCGTGGTTGGTCGATGAGCGTTGGTGGGATCAGGCTGCGGGGCACAGCGCTGCACGGGCGCAAGTGCTGCTCGGCGGGGAAAGCGAAACGAAGGCGCTGCTACTGATCTGCCACGGAAGTACCTGGAGCGTAGAGGGGGTCTATGAATAGCGAGTGGCTACGCTTGCGGACGTGGAGATGACGGTGACGCAGGTTTCGCTCGCAGGAGTGGACATCGCCTACCGAGACTCCGGCGGCGCAGATCAGGTCCCTGTGCTCTTGGTGCACGGCATGGGCGGGGACGGTCACACGTGGGACCATTTCGCCCGCGCGCTGGTTCACAAGGGCCGCCGCGTGATCATCCCGGACCTACGTGGTCACGGGCGAAGTGCTCACACGAGTACGTACCTGTTCGACGAATTCGGCGACGACGTGCGCCGGTTGTGCGACAGATTGCAGCTGTCGCGGCTCGACATCGTCGGGCATTCACTTGGCGGTTATACCGCCTCCTCGATCGCGCAGCAACGTCCTAACCTGGTTCGCCGCTTGGTGATCGAAGAATGCCCGCTACCGTTGCGGCCGGGCGATCAGCCTGCGCCGTTGACCGGCCGATTCCCGACGCTGCCGGAGCTGTGGCACGCAGCTTCGAGCGTTGCCCGGCACCCGCGAGCCGTGCTCGCATTCGATCGGTCGATGACATCGTCGGCGCTCAGCCAGTTCCGACAGCCGAATCCTGTGTGGTGGGAACGGCTTCCGGACATCGTGGCGAGCACGCTGATCTTGTGTGGCGGGTCGGGTGGCATGGTCGATCCGGTCAAGCTCGAGGCTGTTGTCGCAGGGATCGCGGACTGCACGGTGATCCGATTCAAGACTGGGCACAGCATTCATCGCGATCGGTATCGCGATTTCGAACATGCGGTGCTGCCCTTCCTGACGGCACCCTGAGCTCAGCCGCGCGGCCGCCAGCCGTGTGTTTGTCGTGCATAGGATGCCGGCGGAGTGCCGACCGCCGCAGTGAACGCGCGGATCAGGTGCGCTTGATCGCTGAAGCCCAACTGATCGGCGAGCTCCGACCACACGACCGGACCACTGTGTGCGCGCTCTGCAGCGTCGAGCAATCGGCGACGTTGAATGACCCACTCGGCGCAACCCCGACGTAGTCGTTGAACAACCGTTGCAGCGTTCGCGCGCTCATACCGGCAAACGATGCGACCTGCTCGACGCGATGAATGCTGGTATCCCGCTCGATCCGAGCGACGATCTCGGCCACCTCATCGACCATCGGATCTGGTTCGGGCGCAATGTCTTCCAGGTAGTCTTCGAGCCCGGACACCATCGCGGCGTTGTCCGTCTCGGCGAGCACCGCTCGCGCAACCGGCGCATCGTCGAGAGGCCAGAGTTGGCCGGCCGGTACAACTTTGCCCTCCAGCGCGCCGACGCTCGACCGCAGAAACGGCCGAAATCCGCCGGGGCGAAACGCAGCACCGATTTCCTGTCCAGATGTGGTGAACGTCCGATGGAACGGCTCCCGGCTGACACCTTGAACGCGGAGCCTGCCGTCCTCGGCTGCGATGTGAATCTTCGGCTGCGGCAACACCTGCTGGCGGTATTCACTCGAGACGGTCCACCGCACCAGCCAGAGGTAGTCCACGAAGGGCCGCAACGACTCTCGGGGGTGGTGCCGGCTCAGATCGAGCACCGGTTCGGCGAGGTCGGGACGAAGAAGTGCATTCGGCTCGCCCCGCGGCGCGTCTGTTTCTTCGGTCACGACGCGATTCTATGGCGCAGGATTCTAAAGTGATGGCATGGCTGCACCGGAACGGACAACCGAGTTCTTCGTCGACCAAGCATCGTTTCGTGAATGGTTGGAGCGCAATCACAACGTGTCGAACGGCATCTGGATCAAGTTCGCGAAGAAGGGTTCCGGGATCGCCTCGCTCAACTATGCGGGTGCGCTCGACGAGGCGCTCTGCTTCGGGTGGATCGATGGCCAGACGAAGCGGATCGACGACGACTTCTATTTGCAAGGATTCACTCCGCGTCGCGCGCGTAGCCCGTGGTCGAAGCGCAACCAGGGCAAGGTCGCGGAACTGACGGCGCAAGGACTGATGCATCCCGCGGGGCAAGCCGAAATCGACCGCGCAATGCAAGACGGCCGATGGGATCGCGCGTACGAGGGCCAACGTAATGCCACGCTGCCGCAGGACTTCCTCGACGAACTGGCAAAGAACCCTGCGGCGCAGGCGTTCTTCGACACCCTCGACAAGCAGAACCGGTACGCCGTGCATTTCCGCCTCCACGATGCGACGAAACCCGAGACGCGGCAGCGGCGGATCGCAAAATTCGTTCAGATGTTCGCAGAGGGCAAGAAGTTCCACTGAGGCGGTTCATTATGGTGAGGCGGTGACCTGCTCAGCCGAATCGGCACTCGACGAACCGCTACCGGGCACCGCTGCCCAGGTGGCTCGGTGGCTCTGTGTCGAGCACCCGGGCGCGTGGGGTCGCGATGTGCTCGGCGACGCGGTGCTCGGTGCGGAGCTTTCGACCGAATTGGCCCGTCGCACCGATGCCGCCGGTGTGCGGTTGATGCTGATCCGCAAGCCAGGACGGACGGCAGCGATCACGCGCCGCACGGTGTTGTTGGCGAGTTCGGTGCCCGGTCGAACGTGGTGTGAGCGGCTCTATATCGACAATCTCGACGAGCTGCTTGCGCTCGACCTAACTCGGATGGACGGTCACGCTCCCGGCATCGGTACGGAGCTGCAAGAACCGGCGATTCTGGTCTGCGCGCACGGCAAGCGCGACCAGTGTTGCGCACGTTTCGGCCGACCGATCGCCGCCTATCTCGGTGACAAGTTCCCTGAAGCGGTATGGGAGTGCTCGCATACCGGCGGCCACCGATTCGCCCCGTCGATGATCGTGTTACCCACCGGCTACACCTATGGCCGGTTGGACGCGGAGCGAAGCGAAGCTGTCGTGGCCGAGGCTATGAAGGGCGTCGTTTCTGTCGACGGACTGCGTGGGCGCAGCGCTTACCAACCTGGCGGGCAAGCCGCTGAGGTGGCAATCAGACAGGTCGTTTCGGCGGATGCGGGCGACCTCGAGGTCGACGAAACGGGG
>JBBSKP010000179.1:0-10344 GCA_038256175.1 Mycobacteriales bacterium | reverse complement strand
CTCGGTGGCAACTCGCTTATCGCGACCCAGGTCGTCTCGCGGCTCGGCACAATTCTCGACACGCGGGTTCCGGTCCGCATGCTCTTCGAAGCATCGACGGTTGGTGCGCTCGCCGCGCGTGTCGAATCGCACGCGGGTGAGCGCAGTCACGTCGTGCTCGCGCCACAGGAACGCCCGGCGCGAATCCCGCTTTCGCTCGCTCAACAGCGCATGTGGTTCCTGAACCGATTCGACAGTGCATCTGCAGTGAACAACATTCCAATCGCGATCCGGCTTACCGGTGAACTCGACGTCGCCGCGCTTCAGGTCGCCGTCATAGATGTCATCGATCGGCATGAGTCGCTGCGAAGTGTGTTCCCGGACTCGCCGCACGGTCCACATCAAGTCATCCTCGACGCTGCTCAGATTGTTCCGGACCTCACCCCACGGCCGGCTACGATCGCCAATCTCGATTCCCAACTGATCGAGCTGGCGTCGATCGGATTCGACGTGACGTCCGAGGTGCCGTTGCACGCCCGCCTATTCGAGATCAGCGAGTCCGAATTCGTCCTCGTCCTCGTCGTGCATCACATTTCGGCCGACGGTTGGTCCGTCGGGCCGTTGGCGCGGGACGTCATGGTTGCTTACTCGGCGCGAACGGAGTGGGAAGCGCCCGCGTGGGCGATGTTGCCGGTGCAGTACGCCGATTACGCGTTGTGGCAGCGTGACGTGCTCGGTTCGGAGGAAGACGCAGACTCGCTGATTTCCCAGCAGGTCCGCTATTGGTCCGACGCTCTGGCTGAGCTCCCGGATCAGTTGGACTTGCCGTCGGACCGTCTGCGCCCGCCGGTTGCGTCCTATCTCGGTCAGACCTACTCCTTCACTATTTCGGCCGAGATGCACGGTCGCCTGGTCGAGTACGCGCGCGCAAACAACGCATCCTTGTTCATGGTGATGCATGCCGCCTTGGCGCTGCTGCTGTCGCGGCTGTCGGGTGGAAGTGACATCCCGATCGGGACCCCGGTGGCCGGGCGAGGCGAGGCAGAATTGGACGACATGATCGGCATGTTCGTCAACACGCTGGTGCTGCGACTGCACGTTGACAAGTCGCGCACTTTCGCCGAGTTGCTCTCCGATGCAAGGGAATCCGACCTAGCTGCCTTTGGCCATGCGGACGTTCCCTTCGAGCGGCTCGTCGAGATACTCAACCCCGCCCGATCGCAGGCTCGCCATCCGCTCTTCCAAGTGATGCTCGCATTCCAGAACACTGGCCGCGTCGTGCTCGAGTTGCCTGGCCTCCGGGTCGACAGCGTCGAATACGATGCACACCTGGCGAAGTTCGATCTGCAGCTGACATTGTCGGAGGTGTTCGGCGACGAGCCTTTCAGTGGCCTGAGCGCTGAATTCACCTATGCGACGGACTTGTTCGAAGAGTCGACGGTATCCGGTTTTGCCCAGCGATTCGTGCGCATCCTCGAGGCGGTGACTACGGATTGCGCTGTGCCGGTGGGAGATCTGGATTTGCTCGATTCCGCGGAGCGCACCCTGGTTCTCGAGCAGATCAACTCGACCACTCACGATGTCGATCCGAACGCGACTGTGGTCTCGCTGTTCGAGTCGCAGGTCGATCGTTCGCCCGGGGCCGACGCGGTGCGATTCGGATCGGAATGCTTGTCGTACGCGCACTTTGCCGAACGAGTGCACCAGCTAGCTCGTGCGCTGATCGCCCGCGGGGTCCGGCCGGACACTCTCGTCGGCCTCGGGATGCGGCGTTCGCTCGATTACGTAGTGGCGATGTTCGCGGTTCTCGAAGCAGGCGGCGGATATGTGCCGCTGGATCCGGATCAACCGACCGAGCGGATTGCGCACATCGTCGAGAGCGCACGACCAGTGTGCGTTCTGACGACTGAGTCGGATGGGCCCGCGCTAGGCACTTTTACCGCTCTGCCACTTGAATCGCTTGATGTATACGGCTATTCGGCTGCTCCGATCGACAACTCCGAGCGTCTCGGGATACTCCTGCCCGGCAACATCGCCTATGTCATCTTCACGTCGGGCTCGACAGGCCGCCCGAAGGGCGTGGTGGTGACCCACTCGGCCGTTGCCAATCAGGTGCGGTGGATTTGCGACCGCTTCGAGATCGGACCGGCGGATGTGGTGTTGTTCAAGACGCCGCCGACTTTCGACGTCTCGGTATGGGAATTGTTCGGGCCGTTGGTAACCGGTGGCTCTATGGTGGTCGCCACGCCGGACGGACACAGGGACCCGGTGTATCTCGCGGAAGTGATCGCCGAGCACAGGGTGACCCTGACGTCTTTTGTGCCGTCGATGCTGTCGGTGTTCGCAAGCAGTGTTACGACCGTGGCGGTGGGTTCGTTGCGCGCGTTGCTGGTTGCGGGTGAGGCGCTGCCCGCGTCGGCAGTGGCCGCGGTTCGCGGGGTGTCGGGTGCCGCGATCCACAATCTGTACGGACCGACCGAGTTCACTGTGCATGCGACCGCATACGCGGTGCCCACGAACCTGGGACTCACGGTGCCGATCGGCGGTCCCGTGTGGAATGCGCGGGCGCTGGTCTTGGATGCGCGGTTGCACCCTGTTCCTGTGGGTGTTGCGGGCGAGTTGTACATGGCGGGTGCACAGTTGGCGCGCGGCTATGCGAGCCGGGCGGATCTGACGGGCGAGCGTTTCGTCGCCGATCCCTACGGCCGCCCCGGTGAGCGGATGTATCGCACGGGCGATCTCGTGCGATGGACCGGCGATCGAGTGCTCGAATACATCGGCCGCACAGACTTCCAGGTGAAGTTGCGTGGTCTGCGGATCGAATTGGGGGAGATCGAAGCAGCGCTGCTGGACGAGCCGTCTGTCGCTGGGGCGGTCGCCGTCGTGCGCACCGACTCACTGGTGGGCGACCAGTTGGTTGCGTACCTCGTCGGCTCTCCAGGCGCGACCATTGAAACCGGCGGTTTGAAAACTGTGCTCGCGCATCGGCTGCCGTCGTACATGGTGCCTGCCGTATTCGTCGTGCTCGACAAGCTCCCGCTCAACTCCTCCGGCAAACTGGACCGGAACGCGTTGCCCGCACCCGAGTACGTCGCGCACGTCTTCCGCGCGCCGTCCACATCGGGGGAGGAGATTGTCGCCGGTGTCTTCGGCGAAGTCCTCGGCGTCGAACGTGTCGGTATCGACGATGACTTCTTCGACCTCGGGGGTAACTCGCTCGTTGCGACACAGGTCGTGGCGCGGCTCAACGTTGCGCTGAATGCAGCAATCAGTGTTCGTGAGTTGTTCGAGGCTCCGAATGTCGCGGCGCTGGCGCAGCGTGCCGAGTCGAGCGTCGGCACCCGAACTCGGGCAGAGCTGGTCCCATACGATCGGCCCGAACGGGTGCCCCTTTCGCTCGCGCAGCAGCGGATGTGGTTCCTGAACCGATTCGACACGGCGTCAGCAGCGAACAATATTCCGCTGGCGGTCCGCCTGTCGGGCCTGCTCGATCGTCAGGCCCTGCAGGTTGCAGTGGCCGATGTGCTTGCCAGGCACGAATCGTTGCGCACGATGTACCCGGACGACGATGGTGTGCCGTATCAGCTGGTTGTTCCCACGGCACGTGTGATTCCAGACCTGTCCGCCGCTGAGGTGCCCGAGTTCGAACTGTTGGAACGCATAGGCGAAGTTGTAGTCGCTGGATTCGACGTTTCTAGCGAGGTGCCGTTCCGGGCCAAGTTGTTCGAGGTGAGCCCGACCGAGCATGTGCTGGCGATCGTTGTTCATCACATCGCAGCCGATGGCGCGTCGATGGCGCCGCTGGCGCGTGACGTGATGGCGGCATACTCCGCAAGGGTCGACGGCGGAGAGCCTTCGTGGGCGGCGTTACAGGTGCAGTACGCGGACTATGCCCTGTGGCAGCGTGAGGTCCTGGGTGTCGAGAGCGACCCCAATTCGGTCGCAGCGCAGCAGATCGAGTTCTGGCGTGAGGAACTGGCGGATCTGCCGGATCAGCTCGACTTGCCGTCGGATCGGCGGCGTCCGGTGGTCGCATCGGAGCGGGGCGCGACGTACGTCTTTGCAATTTCTCCTGAGTTGCATCGCAGATCGGCGCAACTTGCACGGTCGAGCCACACGTCCTTGTTCATGGTCATGCATTCTGCCCTGGCCGCTCTGTTGTCCCGGTTGTCCAACAGCACCGACATCCCGATCGGGACGCCCGTTGCTGGTCGTGGCGAAGCGGCTCTGGACGACATGATCGGGATGTTCGTCAATACGTTGGTGCTTCGTTTGCGCATCGACCTTTCGTGGACGTTTGCCGAGCTGCTTTCCGCCGCACGAGAGTCCGCTCTTGCGGCCTTCGGCCACGCGGACATTCCGTTCGAACGGCTGGTGGAGGTGTTGAACCCGGCACGATCGCGGGCGCGGCACCCACTCTTTCAGGTGATGCTCGCGTTCCAGAACCTGGCTACGCAATCGGTCGAACTGCCTGGCCTGTCGGTCGAAAACATTGATTTCGACCCTGGGATGGCGAAGGTTGACCTGCAGCTAACCCTGTCCGAGATCGCGAGCGGCGCTCAGTTTGCCGGTTTCCGTGCGGAGTTCAATTACGCCACGGACTTGTTCGACGAAGGCACTGTCGCGGTATTCGCGGACCGATTTCGGCGAGTGCTCGAAACCGTTACGGCCAGCGCCGCCGCGGTGGTCGGCGACATCGATTTGCTCGATGACTCCGAGCGACGTCGCGTGCTGGCGGATTGGAATGCGACGACGCATCCGCTGAGTCCGACAAATGTCGTATCGATGTTCGAGGCACAAGCCCGCCGCACACCGGGTGCCGTCGCAATCTATGACGACAGCGTCGAGCTGTCGTACGACGACTTCGCGGGCAGGGTGAATCGGCTCGCCAGGTATCTGATTTTGGTTGGTGTCGGTCCAGAGTCGCTGGTAGCGCTGGGGATTCGTCGGTCGACCGATCTGGTCGTTGCGACATACGCGGTCCTTGCCGCGGGCGGCGCGTTCGTGCCATTGGACCCAGACCATCCGGTGGAGCGGATCGAGCACATCCTCCGGTCAGCTGCTCCGCATTGCGTGTTGACATCCGGAACAGCCGACTTCGCTGTCGGCAGCGCCGTGCCGGTAATCAGAATTGACACCCTCGACCTGAGTGTGTATTCGTCTGCGGCAGTAGAGGATCTGGACCGGATCGCACCATTGCGCGCACAGAACACCGCATACGTCATCTTCACTTCGGGGTCGACAGGACGTCCCAAGGGTGTCGCAGTGCCGCATTCGGCCGTGGTCAACCAGATTCAATGGATCAGCTACCGTTTCGACATCGGACCGGCCGACGTCGTGCTGTTCAAAACTCCGTCGACCTTCGATGTTTCTGTCTGGGAGCTGTTCAGTTCATTGACTTCTGGTGCGGCGATGGTCGTTGCGGCGCCGGACGGCCATCGGGACCCGCACTATCTCGCGACGGTGATTTCCGATCGGTCGGTCACTTTGACGTCCTTCGTGCCGTCGATGCTGTCGATCTTTGCGAACAGTCTTGCGCCGGAGACGTCGCGCTCGCTGCGGGTCTTGTTGGTTGCGGGAGAGGCGCTTCCGGTTACGGCGGTGGAAGCAATCCGGAGTGTCTGCGATGCTGCCGTGCACAACCTGTACGGCCCCACAGAGTTCACTGTGCACGCAACGGAATACAAGGTGCCCGAGCGGGTAAGCGCGGCAATACCAATGGGTGCACCGGTATGGAATTCGCGTGCACTGGTGCTTGATTCAAGACTTGGCGTAACTCCTCCCGAGGTGCCCGGCGAGTTGTACTTGGCGGGCGCTCAACTGGCGCACGGGTACTGGGGGGAGCCGGAGTTGTCGGCTCACCGGTTCGTTGCGAACCCGCTCGGTGAACCTGGCGAGCGAATGTACCGGACCGGTGATCTGGTGCGATGGCGAGCTGATGGTGAGCTCGAGTACATCGGCCGGACCGATTTCCAGGTGAAGGTGCGGGGTCTGCGCATCGAGTTGGGCGAGGTCGAGGCCGAGTTGGCGGCCCACGATTCGGTTGCCCAGACGGTGGCGGTGGTCCGTTCGGATCCCCATACCGGCGATCAGATAGTCGGTTACGTGACGCCAGTTGAGGGTGGGGTTGTCGACGTGGCGGACCTTCTGGCGTTCGTCGGTCGCGAGTTGCCGAGCTATATGGTGCCGTCGGCGATCATGGTCCTCGACGAGTTCCCACTGAACGCCAGCGGCAAACTGGATCGAAAAGCGTTGCCGGCCCCGATTTTCGAGGCGACGCTGTTTCGCGCGCCGACGACGCCGGTAGAGGAGATCGTTGCGACGATCCTCGCTGAGGTACTGGGTGTCGACCGGGTCGGGCTGGACGACGACTTTTTCGCACTCGGCGGCAACTCATTGATCGCGACTCAGGTCGTGTCGCGGATCGGCTCCGCGCTCGACACTCAAGTGCCCGTGCGTGCGCTGTTCGAGGCGACGACGGTGGGCGCCCTCGCAGTCCGCGTAGAGGAGCACGCCGGTGCCGGTGGCCGGCCGGCCCTGATGTCCTGGCCGCGGCCCGAGACGATTCCGCTTTCCCTTGCACAGCAAAGGATGTGGTTCCTCAATCGGTTCGACTCGGACTCCGCCGCGAACAACATCCCGGTGGCGGTCCGGCTGTCGGGGGACCTCGACGTCGGTGCCATACGGGCCGCGTTGAGCGACGTCCTTGGCAGACATGAATCGCTGCGCACCATCTATCCCGACGTGGACGGAACTGGGTCGCAGGTGATTCTGTCGATCGTGTCGGCCGTCGCCGAGATCGAGATCGAATCGACCGACGCCGCCGGCCTCCAGGATCGGGTTGTCGAACTGGCGACGACGGGCTTCGACCTCACAGAGGACCTCCCGTTCCGTGCGCGGCTCTTGCAGCTGTCCGCTACGGAATTCGTGATCGTGGTGGTCGTCCATCACATCAGCGCCGACGGGTTCTCCGTGGGCCCGTTGGTGCGCGACGTGATGACGGCGTATTCGGCGCGCACTTACGGCGACGCGCCGGACTGGAAGCCGCTGGAAGTTCAATACGCGGACTACACGTTGTGGCAACGCGAGGTGCTCGGTACCGAGGACGACCCGAACTCTTTGATCGCCGACCAGATCGCGTACTGGTCGAGCGCATTGGCGGATCTGCCCGATGTGCTGGAACTCCCGGCGGATCGGATACGCCCCGAGGTGGCCACCACTCGCGGTGGCACGGTGAGTTTCGAGATCGACGCAGACTTGCACCACCGCCTCGTCGACCTCGGCCGCAACAGCGGTGCGTCGCTGTTCATGGTCATCCACTCAGCACTCGCCGTATGGGCGGCGAGGTCGAGCGGAACCACCGATATCGCGATCGGGACACCCATCGCAGGGCGCGGCGAACAGGCGCTCGATGACCTGATCGGCATGTTCGTTAACACGCTGGTGTTGCGCACGCAGATCGATCCGGCGCAGACCTTCGCCGAGTTGCTGGCAGCCACGCGGGAAACCGACCTGGCCGCCTTCGGTCGCGCGGATGTCCCTTTCGAGCGGCTCGTAGAGGTGCTCAATCCGACCCGTTCGCAGGCGCATCACCCGCTATTCCAGATTGCGCTGACCTTCCAAAACGCGTTCGGTGGCAGCTTCGCCCTTCCGGGCCTCGTTGCGCAACCGCTGGAGTTCGACACGGGCACAGCGAAGTTCGACCTTCAGCTGACGATCCAGGAAATCGGCGGAGCTGGGCCGACACCGCTGTCCGGTCAGTTCACCTACGCGACAGACCTTTTCGACGAGTCGACAGTTGCGGGTTTCGCGGAACGATTCGTGCGAATCCTTCGGGCTGTCGCCGCGGCGCCGCAGCATCCGATCGGCGATGTCGAGATCCTCGACGCCGCGGAGCGGGCACAGGTGCTCGAGGTGTGGAATTCCGTGGGTGCCGATACCGGCGTCGACGGCGACCTCGTGGCGCTGTTCGAGCGGGCAGCCGCCGAGTACGGCGATTCCGTCGCGGTTCGGTTCGAGGACGTGTCGGTCACCTACCGGGAACTCGATGAGCGGACCAACCAGGTGGCCCGACACCTGATCGCCGCGGGCGTCGGGCCGGAATCGCTTGTCGCGGTTGCCTTGCCGCGTTCGGTCGACCTCGTGGTCGCGCTGCTCGCGACGGTCAAGGCAGGTGGGGGTTACCTGCCCGTCGATCCGACCTACCCCGCTGAGCGGGTCGAGTACATGCTCGGTGACGCCAAGCCGGTCTGCGTGCTCACCGGCTCGGAACATGCCGTGGAGCTGCCGGACACGTTGCCCGTCATCGACATCGACGCGCTCGACGAGTCGGGAATCGGTACGCAGCCCATCACCGACGCCGAGCGGCTGGCGCTACTGCGCCCGGCGAACGTCGCCTATGTTATCTACACATCGGGCTCGACGGGCCGCCCGAAAGGGGTGCTCGTTCCGCACCGCAATGTCGTCAAGCTGTTCGCGAACACGCAGTCGGAGTTCAGGTTCGACGAGAACGACATTTGGACGATGTTCCACTCCTATGCGTTCGACTTCTCGGTCTGGGAACTGTGGGGGCCGCTGCTGCACGGCGGGACGCTTGTCGTCGTCGACTATTACACGTCGCGTTCGCCGGAGCAGTTCATGGAACTCTTGCGGCGCGAGCGGGTCACGGTCCTCAATCAAACTCCGTCGGCGTTCTATCAACTCTCCGAGGTCGACCGGTACGCCGATCTGGCGGCGGCGCCGCTCGCATTGCGCTACGTCGTCTTCGGCGGTGAGGCGTTGGAGGTCCGGCGCTTACGCGACTGGTACAGCAGGCACGCCGACGCCCCGGTCCTGGTGAACATGTACGGCATCACCGAAACGACCGTGCACGTCTCCCATCGTGAACTGGACAGCGCAACCGCCGAGACTGCAAAGAGCAGCGTCGTCGGCAGGGCGATTGCGGGCTTGCGTATCTATGTCCTCGATACCAGGCTTTCCCCTGTCCCGGCCGGAGTCTCGGGCGAGATGTACGTTGCCGGATCGCAATTGGCGCGCGGTTACCTTGGCCAGTCCGCGCTGAGTGCGGCACGATTCGTTGCAAACCCATATGGCGAGGCCGGATCGCTGCTGTACAGGTCCGGTGACCTTGCCCGGTGGAACCGCGCCGGTGAGCTGGAGTACCTCGGTCGCGCGGACGACCAAGTCAAGTTACGCGGCTTCCGCATCGAACTCGGCGAGGTCGAAGCCGCTGTGCTGGCACAGAATTCGGTCGCTCACGTCGCGGTGATCGTGCGTGACGACGCCGCCCGCGGCCAGAGCATCGTCGCCTACGTGGTTGCCGCGGATGGCACCACGGTCGATGTCGAGGGCGTCAGGGACGGCGCGGCAGACCTGTTGCCGGCCTACATGGTGCCGTCGGCCATCGTCGTAATCGACGGTATTCCGCTGACCTCGAACGGCAAGTTGGACCGCAAAGCGCTGCCTGCACCGTCGGTCGAGGCGCGCCGGTTCCGCGCACCGTCGACGCCGGTCGAAGAAATCGTGGCCGGTGTGTTCGCGGAGGTACTCGAAGTCGATCGCGTCGGTCTCGACGACGACTTCTTCGATCTCGGTGGAAACTCGTTGATAGCCACCCGGGTGGTGTCGCGAATCGGTGCCGCACTCGATGCGCGCGTGCAGGTCCGGGTGCTGTTCGAGGCTTCGGTGGTCGAGGCGCTGGCCGCGCGGCTGGAATCCCACACCGGCGGTCCCGGCAACGTAGCGCTGAGCGCACGCCCGCGACCGGACCATGTTCCGCTGTCGTATGCGCAGCAGCGGATGTGGTTCCTGAACCAATACGACACGTCGTCGGCCGCGTACAACCTGCCCGTCGCGATCCGGCTTTCGGGCGAACTCGACGGCGAGGCGTTGCTGCTGGCAATTATCGACGTCGTCCGTCGCCACGAGGCTCTGCGCACGTACTACCCGGCGCACGATGGCACGCCGTACCAGGTGATCGTCGCGGCCGAGAAGGCGCTGCCCGACGTTCCCGTGCGACAGGTTGCCGCCGAGCGGCTGATCGGTTCCGTAGCCGAATTCGTCTCGGGCGGTTTCGATGTCAGTGCGGCGGTGCCGCTGCGGGCGCAGCTGTTCAGTGCCGGCGCCGCCGAACATGTGCTGGCCATTGTGGTCCACCACATCAGCGGTGACGGATTCTCGATGGCTCCGTTGGCGCGTGACGTGATGGCCGCATACGGTGCGCGCGTTCGTGACGAATCACCGTCGTGGGCTCCGCTGAAGGTGCAGTACGCCGACTACGCCCTGTGGCAGCGTGAGGTACTCGGCTCGGAGGACGATCCGGAATCGCTTATCGCGCGGCAAGTCGACTACTGGCAGCGGACACTT
>JBBSKP010000178.1:0-10377 GCA_038256175.1 Mycobacteriales bacterium | reverse complement strand
GCCATCGCATCGACAAACCATGCCCGCTGTGCGGGTTCGTCTCGCAACAGCTCGGCAGCGTCACGCACAACGACGACATACCCTTTGGCCGCCCCGACGAACTCGTCGAGATCACGCATACATTCGTCGAAGGCATTCTTGTTCTCGCCGAAGTAGTACGGGAATTGGAAGGCGGCGGCGAACTCATCGAAGAGCTCGGGGACGGTCGCCATCTTCGTCCCGCGAACCTCGCGCACCAGGTATCCCAACTCGAGTAGCGCATAGCGAACTGCGCTCTCCCCGCCTCGCTCGACTGCCAGCAGACCGAAAACTGGACCTTCGAGTTTCGCGGCAAAACTCGCGACAGTCGGCATCAGCGCATCCTCGTAAATGATCGGTAATGGTCACCGGTGTACCAGGCGGAACCGTCGCTACCGGTGATGATGCGCTCGGCATCGCGAGATTGGCCCCGCTGCTTCGGATTCACGTCCCACTCCTGATACGAGATCGGTTTACCCGCAGAATCTTTGGCCGGCAGGTCGCGATCTTGGTTGCGCCAGGTGTCGCCACCCTTTGTACCCGGTGGATTCGCAGCCGCAGGCCATTTCCCCGCGTCGATCTTCTGCAGCGTCGCAACGGCCGCGGCGGGCACATTTGCAGTCGGCACATTTCCAGCAGGCGCTGTGTCCCGAACCCCACCCGTCGACAGAGAAAACACCAGCACGACGGAAGCGATCAGTAGGGAAACAAGGACAGCGGCAATTACTTTCGGCCTCATGATCACCTATCGGTACTGCACGGTGACGGGTGCGTGATCCGACCAACGGGTGTCGTAGGACGGCGCGCGGTCGACCCGATCGTGTTTGGCTCGTGCGGCGAGCGCGGTACCGGCCATCTGGTAATCGATCCGCCAGCCGGCATCGTTGTCGAACGCCCTGCCTCGGTACGACCACCATGAGTACGGACCAGGACTCTCAGGGTGCATCGTCCGGACAACGTCGACCAGCGGTCCGCCGGGACCCACCAACGAATCCAGCCATTCTCGCTCGTCCGGCAGGCATCCGGACGAACTCCGGTTCGCCTTCCAGTTCTTCAAGTCCAGGTCGGTGTGTGCGATGTTCCAGTCGCCGCACACGACGAAGTCGCGGCCATCGCCTGCAGCCGATTCCGCGGCGCGGCGGAGGTAGGCACCGAACGACGCCATGAACCGCACCTTCATATCCTGGCGCGGCGTCCCGACGTCGCCCGACGGCACATATAGGCTGCCGACGGTAAGGTCGTCGAAGTCGGCTTCGAGGTACCGCCCCAGTGCGTCGAACTCGTTGTCGCCGTGTCCGATTCGAACGGCATCGGCGGGCCGCCGCGACATTACGGCCACCCCACTCCTGCCTTTGTCGGCAGGCTCGGCGGAGGCCGCATGCCAGCCTGCGGCCAACGCAGGAGCGAGCACAGCCGCTGTTTCCGCATCCGATGCGCGAGTTTCCTGCAGACAGACGACGTCGGCCTCGCTCGAGGACAGCCAGTCCAGAAGACCCTTCCGGACTGCAGCGCGAACCCCGTTGACGTTGACAGTGGAGATGATGTGCGGCACCCGAGCACGGTATCGGACCCGAACGACAGCTTCGCGAAGACAACGCCCTACGGTTGTCGAGTGCCTGAACTAGATCTGAGCGAGACTGCGATTGCGAAGCTGAGCTCGAGCGAACTCGTCGCTTTGCTCGAACGCTTGCAGCCCGACGACCCCGCACTCGGCCAGCTCGACATCGACGTGATCGGGCGGCAGATTGACCCCCGAAAGCTGAAGGACCGTGAATTCGCGGAGCTGCTCGGCAATCTCGGCCGGCTCGCCGACGGTGGCGCCGAACTCGATCTGTCGAAGATGGATGCGACCAACTTCGCCAAGATCATTGCCCGCGCTTCGGACAACCAGATCAAGGCGGCCACCGAAGAGCCGGCGTTGCGCGCCCGCATCCTCGACGAACTATTCCGTCGTATGTCGTCGCACTTCCTTCCCGAACGCGCACGCGACGGCAAGGTGGTCATGCAGTTCCGTGTCAAAGAGGGCTCCACGACCGAGGATTACGCGGTCACGATCGAGAACCGAGAGTGCTCGGTGGCGAAGGAGCTGGCCGATCATCCGAAGACGACCATCACACTGAGCCCAGCGAGCTTGCTCAAACTCGCCACAGGCAATGCGGGCGCCAAGATGATGTTCGTCCGCGGCAAGGTGAAGATATCCGGCTCGATCGGCTTTGCCGCCGGCTTCATGAATATGTTCGAGGTCCCGAAAGCCTGACCAGCCACTTGCGCCGACAATCGGATGTATGTGAGCCTTCGTCTCAGACAACGTTGTCGAGGAGGGGTTGAAACCCGTGTCCAAGAGTTCCGTAACCGCGAAGCCAACTGCCGCATTCCATCTGGGTAAAGGCGAGCCGGTCCTGCTCATCCAGCCGTTCATGCTTTCTCCGCACGTCTGGAAGCAAGTAGCCGAACGCCTCGCCGAGCAGTACGAGGTATTCGCGCCTGCCCTCGCCGGTCATTGGGGTGGTCCCAAGCTCGACAACTGGAACGTCAGCCCCGAAATGCTGGCCGACGGCATCGAGAAGCAGCTCGACGAACTCGGCTGGAAGACCTGTCACATCGTCGGCAACTCCCTCGGCGGCTGGATCGGCTTCGAGCTGGAACGCCGCGGAAGGGCCCGGACGCTGACCGCAGTGGCACCTGCCGGCGGCTGGCGAAAGGTCAACCTCGATGCGATCAGGGTCGGCCTCAAATTCCTCTCGCTAGCTCCACTGATCGGCGCCGGCAAGCTCCTCGGTGACGTGGCCGTTAGCAACCGGCTGGTGCACCGCATCTTCTTGCCGTTGGTGAGCAAGGACGTTTCCGCGGTCAGCCGGGAGGACGCGGAAGCTCTCGTCCTTGCCGCAACACACTGTTCGGCGATCTTGCCTGTGCTGTGGACTGGCCTTCGCGGCGGCGGCGTGACGGGTCTCGCAGACGTCAGGGTGCCGGTCCGGTTGTTGCTGTGCGAATTCGACCGCATCATCCCGATGAAGCGCTACGGCAGCATGTTCTTGGAGGACCTGCCCGCGGATGCGGATCGGATCACTCTGGACGGCGTCGGGCATGTGCCGATGCTCGAAGATCCGGAGCGCATCGCGAACCTGATTGCCGAACACATCGGCGCCTACCGGCCGCGACTGCGCGCCGTCTGAGCAACCGGAGTTCGCCGCTCCAACAGCACTGCGACGCTCAGCACGGCGAGTCCGCCGACTGCCAGCATTGCGCCGACCATTGCCGGTGCGGTGTAGCCGAGACCGGCGGCGATGACCACGCCACCGATCCACGCGCCCCCGGCGTTGGCGATGTTGAGCGCGGCATGGTTGAGCGCCGCTGCCAACGTCTGTGCGTCCGCGGCAACGTCCATCAGTCGGGTCTGCAATCCGGGAACCAGAGCAGCGCCCGCCGCGCCGATCAGGAAGACACCGAGCACGGCCGTGTACGGGTTGTGCGCGGCCACGACGAAGAGCGCAAGCACGGCAGCCATCGCGGCAAGTAGCGCAAACAGACTCGGGATCAACGCCCGATCGGCAAGCGCCCCACCTGCAAGGTTGCCGATCACCATGCCTGCGCCGTAGATCATGAGGACGACGGGGACGAGCGAGATAGGAACGCCCGCCACATCGGTGAGTGTGGTGCTGATGTAGGTGTAGACCGCGAACATCCCGCCGAAGCCAACAGTTCCGATGGCCAAGGTGAGCCAGACCTGCGTGCGGCGCAGGGCCCCGAGTTCGGTGACTGGATTCGACACCCGCACCCCGTGCAGGTCAGGCACCCAGCGCAGCAGAGCGATGACTGTGACAACACCGATGACAGTCACGATCCCGAACGCCGATCGCCATCCGAAATGCTGTCCGATCGCAGCGGCGGCCGGCACTCCGACGACGTTGGCGACGCTCAAACCGAGCATCACGAAGGCGATGGCTTTCGACCGCTTCCCCGGGGGAGCCAGCGATGCCGCAGCTAGGGCGGCCACCCCGAAATAGGCGCCGTGTGGCAGTCCGGCGACGAATCGCGAGATCATCAGCGAGCCGTAGGTCGGAGCGAAGACAGTCGCGGCGTTGCCGAGTGTGAACGCGACCATCAGCCCGACCAGTACCGCTTTGCGCGGTAAACGCGCCGTCGCAGCGGCGATCAGTGGTGCGCCGACCACGACGCCGAGTGCGTATGCCGAGATGACATGCCCAGCGGTGGGTTCCGAAACGTGGATCCCGGCGGCAATATCGGGCAGCAAGCCCATCGCGACGAACTCGGTGGTGCCGATCCCGAATCCGCCGAGCGCAAGTGCCAGCATCGCGGGTGACACTAGGGACTTGGGCACGCTGTTGGTCAACAGCGCAGAACGCCGAATACATCCCGGGGCTTTGCGTGAACTAGGTCACGACACTCAGCGCAGCGCCTTGTCCAGGTTCTCGTCGAGCGCCCCGAGGAACTCTTCGGTGGTCAGGTAGCCCTGATCCCCACCGACGAGCGACGCGAGGTCCTTCGTCATCTGACCGCCTTCGACGGTCTTGATCACGACGTCTTCGAGTGCTCCCGCGAACTCGATGACCGCAGGAGTGTTGTCCAGCTTGCCGCGGTGCTCGAGGCCACGAGTCCACGCGAAGATCGACGCGATCGGATTGGTCGAGGTCGGCTTGCCCTGCTGATGCTGGCGGAAGTGCCGCGTGACGGTGCCGTGCGCTGCCTCGGCCTCACAGGTCTTGCCGTCCGGGGTCAGCAGCACCGAGGTCATCAGACCGAGCGAGCCGAAGCCCTGGGCAACCGTGTCGGACTGGACGTCGCCGTCGTAGTTCTTGCACGCCCAGACATAGCCACCCTCCCACTTCATCGAGGAGGCCACCATGTCGTCGATCAACCGGTGCTCGTATGTCAGGCCCGCGGCGTCGAACTCAGCCTTGAACTCTTTTTCGAAGATGTCTTGGAACGTGTCCTTGAACTGGCCGTCGTAGGCCTTGAGGATCGTGTTCTTGGTCGACAAGTACACCGGGTAGTTCTGCTGCAGGCCGTAGTTGAGCGATGCCCGCGCGAAGTCGATGATCGACTGGTTGAAGTTGTACTGCGCCTGCACCACGCCGCCGAGGCTTTCCTCGGTGAACTTCACGACCTCGTGCTGGATCGGCTCGCTGCCGTCCTCCGGGGTGTAGGTAATGGTGACGGTGCCCGGTCCTGGGACCTTGAAATCTGTTGCGCGGTACTGGTCGCCGAAGGCGTGGCGGCCGATGATGATCGGCTTCGTCCAGCCCGGAACGAGTCGCGGCACATTGGAGATGATGATCGGAGCACGGAAGATGGTGCCGCCGAGGATGTTTCGGATTGTGCCGTTGGGCGAGCGCCACATCTTCTTCAGACCGAATTCCTCGACCCGCGCCTCGTCAGGAGTGATGGTCGCGCACTTGACGCCGACGCCGTGCTTCTTGATGGCGTTCGCCGCGTCGATCGTGACCTGATCGTCGGTCTGGTCGCGATATTCGATCCCCAAGTCGTAGTACTCGAGGTTCACATCGAGGTACGGATGAATCAGCTTGTCTTTGATGAACTGCCAGATAATCCGCGTCATCTCGTCGCCGTCTAGTTCGACAACAGTGCCCTCGACCTTGATCTTTGACATGGGTTGTTCGCGTCCTCCTGAGAAGGTGTTCCCTCGGTGCTGCGGCCCGCAACTACACCTTGTGGGTGTACGCGTAACTGTTCAACTGACAACGTATACGGCGCCGCCAATGCACGTGACACCCAATACTAAACATAACGCGCGTACGGCTTGCGGTGAGGGGTCCTCGTCGCGAGCCGTACGTCAGGGGTAACGCGCGGATCTGCCAGCCGCGCTAGTCGATTTCCCGTCCGCGTTTCGGACCCGCTACCATGGCCTCAGGTCATGAGTATCAGCGGTAAGCCCCGGCTCGCTGATCGGCAACCCTCCAACCGCGGTGGGGTGCCCCGGGTGAAGACAAGGTTTTCGGTAACCAACCGAAAGCAAGCGCGCGCCAACCAGGAGGTTGAAAAGAATGTGTTGCTGTATCCGATAGACCCCAACACCTACCTTTCGATACAACCTCCGGAGTAGAAGAAGATGAGCGACACAGCCCTGCCACAAAATCCGCAGGATAATTGGGCATTCGAGACCAAGCAGGTCCACGTGGGCCAGGTGCCCGACGGCACGACAAACGCCCGCGCACTGCCGATTTACCAGACCACCTCGTACACGTTCCGCGACACCGAACACGCCGCTGCGCTGTTCGGCCTCGCCGAGCCGGGCAACATCTACACCCGCATCATGAACCCGACTCAGGATGCGGTCGAGCAGCGCATCGCGTCGCTCGAAGGTGGCGTCGCCGCCCTCCTCGTCGCATCGGGACAGGCCGCCGAGACCTTCGCGATTCTCAACATCGCCGGCGCCGGCGACCACATCGTGTCGAGCCCGCGCCTGTACGGCGGGACATACAACCTCTTCCACTACTCGTTGCCCAAGCTGGGTATCGAGGTGTCCTTCGTCGAGGATCCTGACGATCTCGAGCAGTGGCGCGCCGCCATCCGTCCGAACACCAAGGCGTTCTACGGCGAGACCATCTCGAACCCGAAGAACGACATATTCGACATCCCCGGCGTTTCCGCGGTCGCCCACGAATCGGGAATTCCCCTGATCGTGGACAACACCGTTGCTACCCCATACCTGATCCAGCCACTCGCTCACGGTGCGGACATAGTCGTGCATTCGGCCACTAAGTACCTAGGTGGACACGGTTCTGCGATCGCCGGCGTCATCGTCGACGGTGGCACGTTTGATTGGACGCAAGGACGCTTCCCCGGGTTCACCACACCTGATCCGAGCTACCACGGCGCGGTGTTCGCTGACCTCGGAGCGCCCGCTTACGCGCTGAAGGCGCGGGTGCAGCTGCTGCGCGATTACGGCTCGGCGATCTCTCCATTCAACGCATTCCTGATCAGCCAGGGTCTGGAGACGCTCAGCCTGCGGATCGAACGGCATGTCGAGAACGCAAAGAAGGTTGCCGCGTACCTCGAGGCGCATCCCGCCGTCACGACAGTGGCGTACGCAGGCTTGGAATCCTCACCCTGGTACGAGCGCGGGCAGCAACTGGCGCCTAAGGGTGCCGGCGCCGTGTTGGCCTTCGAGCTTGCCGGCGGAATCGACGCTGGAAAGCGATTCGTCAACGCGTTGACCCTGCACAGCCATGTGGCCAACATCGGCGACGTGCGTTCACTCGTCATCCACCCCGCCTCGACAACGCATTCGCAGCTCACGCCTGAAGAGCAGCTCGCGTCGGGTGTCACCCCAGGCCTGGTCCGGCTGTCGGTGGGCATCGAAGGAATCGCCGATATCCTCGCCGATCTCGATACCGGTTTCGCGGCGGCGGCATCTTGACAATCGGCCGAACGCAGTCCGCCCGTCCGGAGACGAATTTTCCGTCTCCGGACGGGCGGCTCTGCAGCTTTTCCATCGGCGACCTGACCCTGGAAAGCGGGGCCGTCGTCCCCGATGTGACTCTCGCAGTCCAGACGTGGGGCAAGCTGTCGCCGAGCAAGAACAACGTTGTGCTCGTCGAGCACGCGCTTACCGGCGACTCGCACGTCACCGGACCCGCCAATGCGGAGCACCCGTCACCGGGTTGGTGGAACGGGATGGTCGGTCCCGGCGCTCCGATCGACACCGACGAATGGTGCGTGCTGGCGACCAACGTCCTCGGCGGCTGCCGTGGCACCACCGGGCCGGGCTCCATCGCCGCGGACGGAAAGGTCTGGGGCTCAAGGTTTCCCGAGATTTCCATCCGGGATCAGGTAACGGCCGAAGTCAAACTCGCCAATCTGTTCGGCATCGAGCGTTTCGCCTCGGTCGTCGGCGGGTCGATGGGCGGCATGCGGGTACTAGAGTGGATGGTCACCGAACCGGATCGGGTCGCGTCCGCCCTCATTCTCGCCGTCGGTGCGCGCGCGACCGCAGACCAGATCGGTACGCAGACAACACAAATTGCGGCAATCCGGTCCGACCCGGACTGGCAAGGTGGCGATTACCACGGCACCGGTCGCGCACCGTATACCGGCATGGGAATCGCCCGCCGGATAGCGCACCTGACCTACCGCACCGAATTCGAGCTCGACCATCGCTTCGAGAACTTCGCCCAGGACGACGAAAACCCCTGGGACGGTGGCCGATACGCGGTGGAGAGCTATCTCGAGCATCAAGCGGACAAGCTCATCAACCGCTTCGATCCCGCCACCTACGTACTGCTGACGGAGGCGATGAACCGCCACGACGTCGGCCGTAACCGCGGCGGAGTCCAGGCAGCACTTGCCGCGACGCCGGTCCCCTGCGTGGTCGGTGGAGTCGATTCCGATCGGCTGTATCCCCTACGCACACAACAAGAATTGGCCGATGGACTGCCGGGCTGCGCGGGTCTGCAGGTCGTGCATTCGAGGGACGGCCACGACGGTTTCCTCACCGAAGCAACGGCCGTCGCCAAGCTCCTGCACGAAACGATTGCGTTGGCGCGAAAAGGCTGATCAGCCGGTACCGAGCGGGTCGATCGACGCCGCAAGCACGACTATCGCAGTGCCGATCGTGAACAGCGCTGCGGCGTCGAACCATTTACCCCGCACCGCGAGCAAGCCGACCTGATCCTTGGGCAGGAAAAGCCGGAATGCGGCGGCTAGCAGAGTCGCAACCCCGAAGATGATCGCACCGCGACGCCAGCGGTCCGAGAACACCAGCACTACCGCCACTCCGATGACGATCATGACGAAAACCAGCGGCACATGAGCGCGCACGTAATGGGCGATACTCTGCCGCCGGCTCATTGCCGTTCGGCCCGCTCGACGACGTTCGCTATCAGGAACGCCCTAGTGAGCGGCCCGACACCGCCGGGGTTCGGCGACAGGAACCCGGCGACCTCGGCAACGTCAGCCGCGACATCGCCTTTCAACTTGCCGTCCGCGCCACGACTCACTCCGACGTCGACTACCGCCGCGCCCGGCGCGATCATGTCCGCGGTGATGATTCCGGGTACTCCGGCGGCCGCGACCACGATGTCGGCTCGCCGAACCTCCGCCGCCAGATCCCGTGTGCCGGTGTGGCACAGCGTCACGGTCGCGTTCTCGCTACGCCGCGTCAGCAGCAAGCCGAGCGGCCGACCGACGGTGACGCCACGACCGACGATGACCACTCGGGCGCCGGCAATCGGCACGTCGTAGCGGCGAAGTAGATGCAGCACACCCTGCGGCGTGCACGGCAATGCGGCAGATTTGCCGAGAACCAGCCTGCCCAGGTTCACCGGATGCAGACCGTCCGCATCCTTCTCCGGATCCATCCGCTCGAGCGCGGCGTTCTCGTCCAAATGCTTCGGCAACGGCAGCTGCACGATGTAGCCGGTACACGCGGGATCGGCGTTGAGCTCATCGATCGCCTGGTTCAACTGGGCGGTCGTGGCGTCGGACGGCAGATCGCGGCGGATCGAATTGACGCCGACCTTCGCGCAGTCGCTGTGCTTGAGCCGGACATACGCTGCCGAACCTGGATCCTCGCCCACCAGAATTGTGCCGAGCCCCGGGACAATCCCCCGCTCGCCCAACACCGTGACCCGTTTGGTCAGATCGGCAAAGATTTCGTTGCGAGTGGCCAGGCCGTCCAGGAGGGTTGCAGTCACAGTCGCCATTGTTTCAGCTTCACTCGACAATCAGACCGTTGGCCCGCGCGAACGCCACGGCCTGTTCGAATTCGACCCGGGCGCCGGCAAGCTTCGCGGTGGTCCACAACTGCGCATCGACAAGCGCACCCCGCAGATCGGCACCCTCGAACCTGGTCTCGCCGGTACGAGCACCCGTCAGATCGACCCCGGCAAGCAAAGCCTCGCGGAGGTCAGCCTGCACGAGGTTCGTCTCCCTGAACCTGCAATCGGTCAAGTCGACTTTGCGGAGATCGGCGCCACCGAGCGCCGCGAGTGAGAAGTCGACTTCATTGAACTCGATGGGACGCATCCGGCATTCCCGAAATGTCGATCCGAGAACCGACGAACTATGGAAAGTGCTGTGCCACAGCATGGTTCGGGTGAACGTGCACGACCGGAACGCGGTGGCCCGATGCTGCGACTCGCGCAGGTCCGCCCCAGTGAAGTCGCATTCGGTGAAGATCACGCGCTCGGTGCGCACTCCACTGAGGTCGGCATCGCGGAACGAGCACTGCGTGTAGTGCCGATCGGTCCAACGTTCTCCGGACAGCTGGGCGTCGGCGAAGTCTTCCGCAACAAACTCTTCGATATCGGCGGTGGGCATCTCTCCATTCTGCGTGTCTGCCAAGCTTGGCCAGTGTTTCGACTGATGTTCCACGAG
>JBBSKP010000177.1:0-10580 GCA_038256175.1 Mycobacteriales bacterium | reverse complement strand
CTTGACGTGAATGTGCTTGCCTTCGAGCGTGACGGTTCCGCTGCCTGTCAACCGCTGGCCGAGTGCGTTCCAGTCGTCGACGACCGCAAGGCCGGGTGAGTCCGCAGGAACGTAGAGAACGTAGTCACCGGCAGCGAGGCCCGACGTCCGGTCGGGATCGTGCAGGCGAGCGAGGACGGGAATCCAGTGCGCGAAAAGTGTTCCGGTGCAGTAGTACTTGGTGCCGTCAAGGCGATAGCCAGCTTCGCCGTCCGGTGTGAACCATGTCGATATATCCGCGACAGTCTTGCTGCCACGCTCCGATTGTGCGTTGGCAAAGCGCTTGCCAGCTAACAGCTCTCCGAAGAAGAATCGCTGTTGCCCTTCGCTCGCAGCAAGTTTCAGCAGCTGCACGTACACGAAGTGACTGTGCGGTATCTGGGCAATATTCGGATCGGCGTAGGCGAGCAGACGTAGCACCTCGGCAACTACCGACGGCGCGACGTCCGCACCTCCCCACTGCGCCGGAACTGTGATCGCGTACAAACCGGCCGCCGCGACAGCCAACGCCTCGTCGGCACTGGCAATTACCGCTGCGGTCATGCGAGCAGCGGCTCGAGTGCCTGCTCCTGCGCGGCCTCCAGCTCGCGGACCAGAGGCAGCACCCGTGCGCCGAAGTACTCGATCTCCTCCTGGAAGTGCAGGAAACCACCGAGGATCAGATCGACTCCGCGACGCCGGTATTCGACGATGCGATCGGCGATCTGCTCGGGTGTTCCGATCAGTTGGCTGCGGAATCCGTCGTTGTATTGGACGAGATCCTCGAAGGAGGAGTCTGCCCACATGCCGCGTTTGTCCGACGTCGACGCGCCAGCCTGCTGCACGGCGTTGCGGAAGCCTTCCACGGCGGGCTTGTTTGCCTTGGCGATGATCTCGCGCAATGTATCTCGCGCCTCCGCCTCGGTGTCGCGCGCGATGATGAAACCGTTGAGGCCGAACTTCACCTCGCGATTGTTCTCGCGAGCGACGTCGCGAACGTCGATCAATTGCTCGGTGACTCCGTCGTAATCCTTGCCGTTGCTGAAGTACCAGTCGGAGTAGCGGCCGGCGTTGCGACGCGCGGCGGCCGAGTTACCGCCTTGGAACAGTTCGGGATTGGGACGCTCGGGTGTGTTGAGCGGCTTGGGCTTGAGGGTGAAGTCGTGAATCCGGTAGAAGTCGCCCCGGAAATCGACGTCGTCCTCGGTCCAGATCTTGCGTAGCACCTGCAGGAATTCGGCGCTGCGGCGATACCGCTCGTCGTGCTCGAGCCACGGCTGTCCGAGGTGCGTGAACTCATCCTTGAACCAGCCGCTCACCACGTTCACCGCAAATCGGCCGTTGGACAGATGGTCGGCTGTCGCGCCGAGTTTTGCGAGTACAGCCGGCTGCCATAGTCCGGGATGCACGGCCGCAATCACTTTCAGCCGTTCGGTGGCGAGCAGCAACGCAAGGCTGAAGCTGGTCGATTCGTGCTGGAACTCCGCACCGTAGCTGGCCTCGTAGCGGACCTGACTGAGCGCATACTCGAAACCGTTGTTCTCGGCGGTCTGCGCGAGCTTCTTGTTGTACTCGTAGTCCCAACTGGTTCGCTGCTCGATGTCCGAGGTGACAAGGCCGCCACTGACATTGGGGACCCAGTACGCGAACTGGATTTCGTCGGCGATGCGTTCGGTGCTCATAGGGCCCAGTGTGTCGACCTGGAGCGGGGCACACCACCCATGCGGCGACGGTGAACGAAACCCTTGACAGCGTCCGCATCAACTACCGGCAGTGATCGAGCTCGACGATAGATACAATCGCACGCATGATCGACAAAGTGCGGGCCGAACCAAAGTCCGCTGGACGTGGCACCGATGCACGCACAGAACGCTGGCGTGAGCACCGAGTTGCCGTCCGCGCGGAGTTCGTCGATGCCGCATACCGAGCGCTCGACAAGCTCGGTGCCGATGCGACGCTGCACGATATTTGCGACGAAGCGGGCGCAAAGAAGCCGAAGTTGTACAGATTCTTCGAAGACAAAGTAGATCTGTACAACGCAATAGGCGATCGCGTCGTACAAACGCTGTGGGGAAGGCTCACCGGAAGGGTGAATCTGGCCCAGGATTCGGCCCGTGAACTGATCCATGGCTGTGCAAATGAATACACCGCGGTCGTCACGGAACACCCGAATGTTTTCCGGTTCATGGTGCAGGGACATTTTACGCAAAACCCGGAACAGGCCGAAAGATCACGAGAGATCGTACGGAATTATGCGGCCATGGTCGCGAACATGATGGCGTCAGCGATGGACAGGAGCCACGTCGACCCACGGCTCGCAGAGTGCGCTGTGATCGCGACTTTCGGTGCGGTGGCGACATCGACCGATTGGTGGCTTTCGACAAATGACGCAACGCCCGAGAATCCGATTTCCGTCGATCTCTTCGTCACACAACTGATGTCGATCATCGTGGGCATTGTCGAATCGACCTTGGCGGGGAACGGAATTGCGGTCGATATCGATCAGCCGCTGAATGCCGCAATATCCTTCGTCTGAACAACGGTATGATTCGGCCGTGGTCGAGAACCGGGCGAGTGCGGCTCCCGACGCGCGAACCGAACGCTGGCGTAACCATCGCCGCGTGGTTCGCAGCGAATTCGTCGAAGCCGCGTTCCGGGCGTTGGACAAGATCGGGCCTGAAGCGACGTTACGAGATATCTGTGACGAGGCGGGAGCTCAGAAACCCAAGCTGTACAGGTTCTTCGAGGACAAAGGCGATCTCTACAACGTGGTCGGCGATGAACTGGACTCGGAGATCGCCGAACTCATCGTCTATTCGGTGTTCGGCACGGTGGTGTCTTCTGCCGACTGGTGGCTCGGGTATCGACGAGGAGCGCAAGCCATCGATACCGATCGACACGTTCGTCGACCACGTCTCGCTGGTCGTCGTTGGAATCCTGCAGACATCGCGGCTGTCCAAAGGGATAGTCGCCGATCCGGACCAACCAGTCCGCACCGCGTTTGCGGCTGTGGACTCTGCTTGATCGGGCTATACCGGCTCGAGATCGGATAGCCGCGGGTCGCTACTGTGCGCACCCTTGCGCGGTTCCGTTGTGGCACTGCGCGTTCCGAAGCGGCTGCTCGCCGCGTTGTTGAGAAGGAAAGCTGTATACCCGATCAGCCCGATGACGCCCGCCGGCCGGGTCCGACGGAACGTCACGGCAAGTCCGAGAACCAGTTCGGTGAAGCCGTTCTGATACGTCCACCGGCGTGTGTTGTCCGGGAACGCGATTGCCGTTAACCGGTCGAAGTCCTTGGGCGCGGTGAAGTGCGCGACGCCGGCGCCGGCCAGCCCAAGTCCGAAGAGCCGGGCCCAGAGGCTGTCTGCCGTCCGGGCGTTGATGACGAGCGGCTTGTTCGGTGTGCGGCCGGCAACAAGTACTTGTGTCGACGGCGCTGTTCTAACACTCACTTGGGACAGTCCTTCTAGTAGGTGGTACCGCTGGTACTAGGAGTGTTGTCGACATCGCGCATTACGTCAAGCAACCGCGGCTACTCGCACTTCACGATCGGCACCGGGTCGTACTTCACCGTTCGAGTGTGCCGGTACACCTCTTGCCCAGTCACGCGATCGGTGATGATCCTGGTGTTACTCGCGGTGAATCCGGGCGCGCCCTTGGATGGCACGCAGTCGTTGCCCTTCGGCAAGGTGATCGGCTGTGGTTCTGTTGGTGCTGTCCGCGCACCGGTCACCGATTCCACACCGACGGTCTTGGTTCCCCAGATACGCACGGTCACATTCGAACTGGTCCCCGACGCCTCAATGAAGATTCCCGTCTTCGTGTTGTTCTTGAACTGCAGATCGATCGCACCCTCGAAGACGGTGGCCTCACGTGCTTCGGGGTAGCGGGAGATGAAATAGCTGTGCTCGGTGTGCGTGACATCCTCGAGGCCTGCGAAATACGTTGCGTTGTACAACGTTGTCGCGAACTGGCTGATACCGCCGCCGATCGCCTTCGATGGTCGGCCATGATCGATGATGCCGGACTCCACATATCCCTGCGCGGCACCGCGCGGACCCGTGAAGTCGTTGAGCGAGAAGGTATCCCCGGGTTTGACGATCGCGCCGTTGACGACGCTCGCAACCTTCCGGATATTGATGCCCGACGCAGACTCGAAGCCGCCGGTGGTGAACTCGGCGATGACTTCCTTGATGCCGAGCGCGTTTGCGGCCTCGGTCGTCAACTTCGGTTGAACCGGTTCGTACACCGCGGCAACGGTGCGCGGCGTGGGTGCAACAAGCAGCGGTGGCAGCTGATCCAACGTCTTCTGCCACTGCACAAGATCGCCGACGACGGCCGGAATGACTTTCGGACTTCCGCTCGCGACGGAGATCACGGCATCCTTGGGTGTGACCTCGCTCGGCGCTAATTGCGGTGCCAGCAGGGCAATAGCCGCGTCCGTCTTGATCTGCGGGGTGAGGCCACCCTGGCCGTCGGGGGCAAATGCCAGGACCGAGCCGGTCTGCTCGGGGCGCAGCGTCGCGGTCCTCCCGGACTTACCCGTAAACACAACGTCAGTGGCGACTGCCGGTCGCGCGACATCGCGAATCGCTGTCTCGATCGCGGCATCGGTGACGGTGACGTCGGCGATAGTGACCGGAAGGTCCAGCCCGGTTCCGTCGGCCCAGCCGGCTTCGAGGACGGTCTTGGCGCGGGGAACGTCGAGCATCTGGCCGGGCACAGGTCTGACCGGCACGGGTGTTGCCCCGTCGAAGCGGATAGTCCCTTCGACGGCGGGGCGATCGGCCTTCGCCTGGACGGCTGCCAATGAGCGGGTCAGGGCGGGGTCGTCAACGGCTGTGACAATGTCGACGTTGTGAGTCGAAAACAGCGAGGTCACACGGGTGATGGGACTGATCGGCTGCGAGCCGATCCGATCCATCGTTTCTTCCCAGTTCACAGCAAGCCCGGATGTGGCGGGTACGAGTTCGGTGCCGACATCCCCGACCTGCAGCGCTAGGGGTGCGGTGGCGCGAGCGCCTATCTGTTCCTGCAATTCTTCGAGCGCATCGGCATTGTTCATGCCGCCGACGCCGACTCCCGCCACGGTGACACCACGCGGAACCTTCCCGGACGAGGCGAACATGTCGATGCCGTACGCGATCCCGAGGACAGCGATCGCCGCGCCCGCGAACCAGGCAACGCTCCGCAATCGCTTCTGACGGCGCCGCCGTGAATTCGCAACGAGCCGGGTCTGGACGACGGGGGCGGCGGGCGTGACGGTAGGGATGACTTCGGTGACAGCGTCATCGGACGCGTGCGAAGGCTGGGCCGAGAGGTGGAACAGCAGCTGATCGACTCTGATCCGGTCTGTTGCCGGCTCGTCGGACTCAGCGCTGTCGGCGGCATGCCGTGGCGGTCGACCGGTCGGAACCGGTGGTAAACCCCCGCCTACGGCATGCCGGCCCGTTCCGTCGATCACGATGTCTCCCCCACGGGTCGGATCCTGGGCACAGCCTTGTGCAGTCTCCGTCAGCCTAGCGGGGGATGTCCGCGGCCTCATATCGAAGAAAGTCAGGACACGTAAGTGGCCCCGTACGGCTGCCGGGTCGGGGGTCTGGCAGCAGTACGGGGCCAACTATGTAGTCGTTCCAACTTCCGGGGGTGTTACACGCGTCATACGAAAATTTCTGGACGCGTTCCCTGTTTTAGGGCGATGAGCAGTCGCGACCCCCGCGAACTGCGTATTTCCCTGAGTTAGCGCTCGATAATCGCGGTGACGCCCTGGCCGCCGGCAGCGCAGATGGAGATCAGGCCACGGCCGGATCCCTTCTCGGCGAGCATCTTGGCGAGAGAAGCAACAATGCGCCCACCGGTCGCGGCGAACGGGTGGCCCGCGGCCAACGACGAGCCGTTGACGTTGAGCTTGCTGCGGTCGATGGCGCCGAGGGCGCCGTCCAGGCCGAGCCGCTCCTTGCAGTACTGATCGCTCTCGAATGCCTGCAGCGTTGCGAGCACCACGGAAGCGAAGGCCTCGTGGATCTCGTAGTAGTCGAAGTCCTGCAGCGTGAGGCCGTTACGGGCCAGCAGACGCGGAATGGCGTAGGTCGGCGCCATGAGCAGGCCGTCCTTACCGTGGACATAGTCGACAGCAGCGGTCTCGGAATCGACCAAGTGCGCGAGAACGGGCAGGTTGCGCGAGGCGGCCCACTCGTCGGTCGACAGCAGTGCGGCGGACGCGCCGTCGGTGAGTGGCGTGGAGTTGCCCGCGGTCATCGTGGCGTCGCCGAGCTTCACGCCGAACGCCGGCGACAGCTTCGCTAGTTTTTCTACCGTCGAGTTGGGCCTGAGGTTGTCGTCGCGGGTCAGGCCGAGGAACGGGGTCACGAGGTCGTCGAAGAAACCACGGTCGTAGGCAGCGGCCATGTTCTTGTGGCTCGCGGCAGCCAGTTCGTCCTGGTCCTCGCGGCGGACGCCGAACTCCTTGGCGGTGATCGCGGCGTGGTCACCCATCGACTTGCCGGTGCGCGGCTCGCCGTTGCGGGGGATCTCGAGGCCGATCATGCTCGGGCGAACGTGGCCGAGGAGCTTGACTCGGTCGGCCGGCGTCTTGGCGCGGTTGATGGAGAGCATGAATTCGCGGAGCTCGTCGTTGACGCCGATGGGCGCGTCGGACGTGGTGTCCACGCCGCCACCGATGCCGGCATCGATACGACCGGCGGCGATCGCGTCACCGACGGCGACGATCGACTGCAGGCCGGTGCCGCAGGCTTGCTGCAGGTCGAAGGCCGGGGTGTACGGGCTCAAGGCACTGCCGAGCACGCTTTCGCGCATCAGGTTGAAGTCGCGGCTGTGCTTGAGCACGGCGCCACCGACGACCATGCCGAGCTGCTCGCCCTGCAGGTTGAACCGGCTGACCAGCCCGTCGAGCGTGGCGGTGAACATGTCCTGATTCGACGCGTGCGCGTAGGCCTTGTCCGACCGAGCGAACGGAATCCGATTGCCGCCGACAATGGCGACGGGGCGCAGCTGCTTACCCGCCTTCTTCGCAGCGGTCGACTTTGTAGTGGTGCGGGCTTTGCTTGTCACTTTGACGTCTCCAAGGATCTGTTGGGGTCTGCCTCGACATTGAACTTACTCCGGAGTAAGTTCAATGTCGACTCCGCATAGGACAATTGTGCGGCCAGCACCCATGTCAATCGCATAGAAGGAAGAAAAGTGGCAGCCACAAAGGGAGCTCCCGACTTGTACTCGTCATTCCTCGCCACCGGGGCGGGTGCATTCATCGCCAAGCAGGCAGGCCTTCCTCAGCCGGAGAAGCTACGCCGCTACAAGGCCGGCGAGCCCGCACTTGCGGGACCGGTACTACTCGGCGGCAGCGGCCGTCTCGTGGAGCCGATCCGAGAACTGCTGTCGGACTACACGTTTGCGGGCGGGGCGAGCGAAGCGACGGGGGATGTGACAGCAGGTGATTCCAAGTACGGCGCGCTCGTATTCGATGCGACCGGAATCGGCAGCATCGGCGAGCTCGACGCGCTGTTCAAGTTCTTCCAGCCCGTGATCCGCGACCTGGCGCCCTCGGCGCGCGTTGTCGTCCTCGGCACCACTCCGGAAGAAACCTCTTCGGTCGACGCGCATATTGCTCAGCGCGCGCTCGAGGGCTTCACCCGCAGCGTCGGCAAGGAAGTCAAGCGTGGCGCGACCGCACAGTTGGTGTACGTCTCGCCGAACGCGTCGACCGGCCTGTCCGGCGTCGAGTCGACCCTGCGCTTCCTGCTCTCGGCCAAGTCGGCATTTGTCGACGGTCAGGTGATTCGCGTCGGTTCCGCCGATTCGACCGCACCCGCCAGCTGGGACCGCCCGCTCGAGGGCAAGGTTGCCGTCGTTACCGGAGCCGCTCGCGGTATCGGCGCCACCATCGCCGAGGTACTGTCACGCGACGGCGCACATGTGGTGTGCGCGGACATCCCGGCAGCAGGCGAAGCCCTCTCGGAGACCGCGAACAAGGTCGGCGGCACATCGCTCGCGCTCGACGTCACTTCCGCCGATGCGGCTGACGTGCTTGCCAACCACCTGCTGGAGCGCCACGGCGGCGCGGACATCATCGTCCACAACGCAGGCATCACGCGGGACAAGTTGCTGGGCAACATGGACGACGCTCGCTGGAACATGGTCATCAACGTGAACCTGCTTGCACCGCAACGAATCACAGATGTGCTGGTCGCCAAAGGTGCGCTCAAGGAAGGCGGCCGCGTTGTCGACGTCTCCTCCATCGCGGGCATCGCGGGCAACCGTGGCCAGACCAACTACGGCACCTCGAAGGCCGGCGTCATCGGCCTGGTTCAGGCGTCCGCGCCGGTGCTGGCCGAAAAGGGCATCACCGTCAACGCGGTCGCGCCCGGCTTCATCGAGACTGCGATGACCGCCGCCATTCCATTCACCATCCGCGAAGCGGGCCGTCGCATGAGCTCGCTGCTGCAAGGTGGCGAGACAGTTGATGTCGCCGAAACCGTCGCGTACTTCGCGAGCCCCGCATCCAACGCCGTGAGCGGACAGATCGTCCGGGTTTGCGGGCAGAGCCTGATCGGCGCGTGAGTGAAGGTGTCGCAATTGACTAAGACAGAGAAGCTGACCGAGCAGCCGAAGATCCGCGATCTGTACTTGAAGGCAGCACTCGGCGCATTGCCGCTGCCGGGCATCGGTGGCCGCAGCGATTCACTGCCGGAGCAGACCCTCGAGCTCAAGGGGCTCGAGGTCGATCCGGATCATCTGGCCGCGTATGCACGGGTGTGCGGGCTGCGATTCGGCGACACACTGCCGTTGACCTACCCGTTCGTGCTGACGTTCCCGACGGTGATGAAGCTCGTCATCGACAAGTCGTTCCCATTCGCGGCGATCGGATCCGTCCACGCCGAGAACGTGATCGAACAAATCCGGCCGATCTCGGTGAGCGAACCGTTGGATGTGCGCGTGCACGCGGCAAACCTGCGTGAGCACCCCAAGGGCCTACTCGTCGACATGGTGACCAACGTCAGCGTCGGCCGCGAGGAAGTCTGGAAGCAGACGACCACGTTCCTGCATCAGCAGAAGACGTCGCTGTCGGGTGGCCCGAAGCCTGAGCCGAAGCCGGACGAGGTTCCGCCGCCCCCGATGAGCACGATTCGGGTCGATCAGCGGACCATCAGCAAGTACGCGGCTGTCTCGGGTGACCGCAACCCGATTCACATATCGGGCCTGGGCGCCAAGGCATTCGGCTTCCCCGGCACGATCGCGCACGGAATGTGGACTGCGGCAACGACATTGCAGACCGTCGAAGGCCGCATCCCGGACGCCGTCACGTACCACGTCAAGTTCGGTAAGCCGGTGATGATCCCGTCGACTGTCAACGTCTACGCGGAGGCCGTCGCCGACCGTGGTTGGGACTTGTCCCTGAAGCACCCGAAGAAGGGGTACCCGCACCTCACTGCGACCCTGCGCTGAGCGTCTGATCGATCGAAGGCCATCTTCATGCATTCGCGTGGATGGAGGTGGCCTTCAGTCGTTCTTTTTCTTACCCGCCAGGCCGCGCCACGCCAGATTCTCGAGCAGGTCCGCCGCCTCGGACACCGGGATTTCGCCTCCGGCAATCCGATCGGCAACCGCCTCGCCCGCGCCGATGAGCGCGACGGCCATGATGTTGAAGTTGGTGCCCGGCTCGGGGTTCTTACTGCTCGACTCGAGTAGCTTGGCGACGAGTTCGATCAGCCGTTCCCGGCTCGACCGAACCTGGCTGGCGAATGTCTGCTGACTGATGGCCTGCCGGTACAACACGAGCCACGATTGCCGGTTCTGGTCGACGAAGTTCAGGAACGAGACCAGGGCGACGCGGACCTGATCGCGAGGGCTCAGCTTGGGGTCACCGGCCGGGGTGATCGCCTCGACGAAGCGCACGCCCTCGCGGCTGATACACGCCGCGAAGAGCTCTTCCTTCGAGCCGTAATACAGGTACAGCATCGGCTTCGATATCTGCGCTTCACCGGCGATCGCGTCCATCGAGGTGTCGTGAAAGCCGTTGCGGGCGAAGACTTCGACTGCGGCGTCGAGCATCTGCTGCTCACGCACTGCGCGCGGAAGGCGCTTTGTGCCGCCGGCCATGAACGTCCTCCTACCGCAGGTAAGCTTCCTATCTTACTCTACGGTAAGAACAGCCGGGAATCGGTCTAACATTGCAGCGCACCTTTGAAGCGCGCCACCCGAAGCATCGACTCGTCGACCCGCTGTGGACTCAAGCGTCCCGCGGACACGGCCTGCTCGAGGTTGTTCAACACGTCGGAGACCTCGTCCGTGGTGATCCACAATGCGACGTCGGCGCCCGCAACCAATGACGCCTCGACCGCTTGCGCGATGTTCAATCGCGACGTGATCGCGGCCATCCCGCTGAGATCGTCGGTGAAGATCGGACCGGTGAACGGCTTCGCGCCGTAGCCGGTTCCGGTGCGCAACAGCTCCATCGCCTGCGGGCTGATGCTGGCCGGAACGTTCGGGCTTGTCAGTCCCGGCACATCGAGGTGTCCGACCATCACGCCTGCACCCGAATCGAT
>JBBSKP010000176.1:0-10689 GCA_038256175.1 Mycobacteriales bacterium | reverse complement strand
GTTCGCGCTTGAACGAATGGGCGCTCAGGTGCCGCCCGCTGACCGAATTACCGAACCGAGCATCCGAGGAAGCGATGACAGGCACACTCCCAGAACCCGTTGCACGGCTGATTTCTGCCACCAATGCAGGTCATATCGAAGTATTCCTCGACACCTTCGCCAGCGAGGGCGTCGTTGACGATTGGGGGAGAAAGTTTCATGGGCGCAGTGCAATACAGGGATGGAGCGACACCGAGTATATCGGCAAACAGGTCACACTCGACGTCACATCTGTCGACAACTCGTCCACCGAAACCGTCGTCGTTGCCACGGTGGGCGGCAACGGGTTCAATGGTCCGAGCACGTTCAGTTTCACCGTCGCCGGTGACGCGATCAGCGCGATGGTGATCCGCGAATAGCGTTATGCGAGTACGAAGGCCAGCAGCTGGGGCGTCTGGAATATCCCGCGCCACCATGAGTATCCAAACCAGACGCCGGGACTGATCTCTCGGATTTCGTCGTACAACGGTGGCGTCGGCGACGGTATGTAATTCAATACCCACGCGGGTCTGCCGTCTACCCGCGACGGTGCTGGGTAGACATCGGCACGCCAGCCCTCTATTCCAGAGCCCGTCAACCGATTCTCCACGTAGCCGCCGTTCGAGCCGGTGTAGAAGGTCTTGCCGATCCATAGGGCCGGAGCGACGGCGGTGGCGATTGGAGGGCGGGCGACCCAGCCGTTCTTCACTCCGTGGGGTATCGCACCGAGCGGAGCGGCACGATAGATCGCGTCCTGCTGGTCCCAGGCGCACCGGAACCGCAGTGAATCAACGGTTGCAGCGGCGTTGTCTGGGTGCATGGTGCAGCCATTGCCGAAATCGGTGGGAGTGGCAGCTGCGGCGCCGACTCCAATCAGCCCGCTGGGGGCGATCATGATGCCTATCGCGAAAGCGCAAATCCGGATCCAATGTCCGGCTCGGATGGTCATATCTAGTTATCGCCACACGAGCAGGCAATGTGACGGGCATCACAATTCGGCGTCGATCGGTGAAGTTCGTATCGATTAGGGCACGACGGTAACGGTGGAGTTCGTCGGTCCTATCTACATCGTAGATAGGACTTTCGCCGGGTCGGTTGGTGTCTTAGGAGTACGTCATGACTGGGGCCGCAGACACGCCCGTCTGGCGTGACCGCAAACGGTACTTCTGGATGCTCGGGCTCATCGCCCCGGCAGCCGCATTGCTGCCGTCGCAACTGGTCGCGCACACGGGGATGTCGTTGTTCTGGTGGTCGGGCCCCGTTGCAGTGTTCGTCGGGGTGCCGATCATCGACGCGTTGGTCGGCAACGACGGGTCCAATCCGCCCGACGACGCCTACGAATGGCTCTCGCAAGACCGGTACTACCGCTGGTGTACCTATCTGTTCCTGCCAATCCTGCTGATCGGGCTCGTCGTCGCCTGCTACTTGTGGTCGGACGAGGCGTTGAGTGTCGTCGACAGCGTCGGCCTCGCGTGCACTGTCGGTCTGGTGAGCGGAATCGGCATCAACGCGGCCCACGAACTGGGTCACCGAACGGAGCGCAACGAGCGTTGGCTGGCGAAAGTAGCACTGGCGCAGTCGTGTTACGGCCACTTCTTCGTCGAACACAACTGGGGCCACCACGCCCGCGTCGCGACTCCCGAGGACGCGGCGAGCGCCCGGTTCGGTGAGACGTTGTGGGAGTTTCTGCCACGCAGTGTCCTGGGCGGCCTGCGCTCGGCGTGGCGGTTGGAGAAGAGCCGCCTGCGCCGGAAGCAGGAGGGCCCGTGGACAATCCACAACAACATACTGCAGGCGTGGTCGATGAGTGTCCTCCTGTTCGGCACACTGCTGGCTGTGTTTGGCTGGATCATCGCTCCGTACTTGATAATTCAGGCCGTCATCGGATTCACGATGCTCGAGACCGTGAACTACGTCGAGCACTACGGGCTCCTGCGGCGGAGGCTGCCCAACGGCCGCTACGAAAAATGCTCGCCGCGGCACAGCTGGAACAGCGACCGCCTCGTCACGAACGTCTTCCTGTTCCACCTGCAGCGGCACAGCGATCACCACGCCAATCCAGGTCGCCGGTACCAGACGCTGCGCAGCTTCGAGGAGGCGCCGCAACTGCCGGCCGGCTACGCCACCATGATCGTGTTCGCGATGATTCCGCCGCTGTGGCGGCGGGTGATGGACCACCGGGTGCTGGCCCATTACAACGGTGACGTCTCTCGGGCGAACATCGCACCGCAGCGACGCGAGAAGATCCTGTCGAATTACGGTCCGGCGGTCGAGGAAGGTCGTCGTGCGCTGCGTCTGATCGACGGTCTGACGGAGCCGGTCGTAGTCGAGCCGGAGAGCCCCGGCCGCCATCCGCACCTTCCCCGCCACCGCCAGGCCGGTTGAGGTTCACCAAAATTTGGTTGAAAGGTTAAGGGCCTGTGTGGGTTTCGAGTCCGATTACGCAATCGCCACCACTGAGCTCGTCAGTTTCGGCACAATTGGATCATGGTAGGGATCGACGACCTCAAATCGATCGTGCGGGAGATCGAAGAGCGACTGCATCACGTGGTGAGCGAGGACATGCTACGGACCCGATTGACGCGCGATCTCGACCGCGCGCACCTGTATTTGAAGGCTGTGCGCACCGGGTATGCCGACTTGGTCCCGGAACGTCTGTCTCTAGATCTGGTCCGGCGATACAAATCCTCTCAGCAGAGCGAGCTGCACGACTAGTCGAGCTGGATGCGTGACTCCGCTCCCGCTGTCGACACCTCACACCCGAGATACTCGGCGTGAGGTGTACAGAAACTCCGCGGAGTGCGGCTAGTCCCGGGCCGGGTCGTTGGCGGGCAGGGCATCACTGGCCCACTCCGACTTCTTCCAATCAGGCACTGGCGTAGCCACATTCGGGCGAGGAACAAACTCCGACCGCTCCACGAGCTGATGGCGGTGAATGTAACGCGGGCAGTTCGGGAACACTTCGCTGACGGAAATGCGAATCACGAGTTGCGCGCCTGGCCAGGTGTCGAGCAGGGGATCGTCGTCGAGGAAGGTTGCGGTCCCGTGCACGCGCAGCCGATTGGGGCGCTCGAAATCGATGAACAGCAGTCCCACCTTCGCTGAGGACGCCATGTTGCCCAGCGAGAGGAACATGCCGTTTCCGTCGTAGCTGGGTAGTGCGAGGGTTGTGTCGTCGAGAACGCGCACAAACCCAGGGTCACCGCCTTTGTACGAGCAGGTCGGCTGTCCGGTCGGATCGACTGTCGAAACGAACACCATGTCGCGGGATTCGATGAATTCCTTCGCGCCGGCATCGATCCGATCGCCGATGAGTAGAGACTCGATCCGGTCGGCGATTCGCCGCGTATCGAATCGGTCCTGCAACTCCCGCTGGTCAGGGGTGTACTCCATGTGCCGACGGTACGCCAATCAGTGCGTCTGAGGGTGATGGGCGAGACTAGTTGGCCCGTCAATCAGTTGGTGGGCTAACAGAATTCGGGTCACTGCGTGGCTGATGCGCTGGACCTGGATGGGGCGGAAAATTGGGCTGCGGCCGCGATTGCGGGCCGCCCGGTACATACGGGCGGTGGACCGCGACCTTTTGGCCACGGGTTGCTTCAATAGGGGCAAGTTGTCCCGCCGGAGGAGGAGCGGTGTTCATTCAAGTCATCCAAGGCAAAGTTTCCGATCCACAAGGCCTGCAACGATGCTTCGATCGTTGGAATGAAGAACTGGAACCAGGCGCCGAGGGGTACCTCGGAAGCACCAGCGGTATGTGCGAGGACGGAACACACATTGTGCTGGCGCGGTTCGAATCCGAAGATGCGGCCCGGCGAAACAGCGAGCGTCCGGAACAGGGCGCATGGTGGGCGGAGACAGAACGGTGCTACGACGGCCCGGTGATGTTCATGGATTGCAAAGACGTCACTGAGTTCTGGGGCGGCGGTTCCGACCAGGCGGGCTTCGTTCAAATCATGGAAGGTCACACCTCCGACGCGATGCGGATGCGTGACCTGCTCGGTCGGGCGCGAGACCGAATCCACGAGATCCGGCCGGAGATCATCGGCGGAACCTTCGCGACGTACGGCGACGACGGCTATGTCGAAGCTGTGTATTTCACGTCGGAGTCCGAGGCGCGGTCACACGAAACGGTGGAGATTCCAGACGATCTGCGGTCGCTGTTCGAGGAGGAACGTCAACTCGCGGGAGACGTCGCGTACTTCGATCTGCGCGAGCCGGTACTCGTGTCAGCGCGGCGGTAGTCCGCACACCCTTCAGCGGTTCAGCTCGGCTATCAAGGCGGGCAGGTCGGCGATCGAATCGATGACATAGTCGGGCTCGGGCGCGTCTACGAGAACCGATTCGCGAAACTTGCCCGTCCGCACCAGAACTCCTGTCATGCCGGCGTTTTGGGCAGCGATAACGTCGCCATGCAGGTCGTCTCCGATCATGAGGATGTTGCCGACGGAAATCCCCATCAGTTCGGCCGATGTCGTGAACCCGGGCGCAGCCGACTTGCCGAGCACCGTGATGCGGGCGTTGCCTGCCTGCTCGAGCCCGGGCAGATAGGCGCCCGTATCTATGCGCAGTCCATCGTCGGTCGCCCACATCATGCCGCTGTGCATCGCAACCACCGGGATTCCATCGAGCATGAGTTCGACGACGCGACTCAGTGTCCGGTGCGTGAATTCCTCACCAGCACCACCGATGACGACGACGTCTGGGTTCGCGTCGTCGAGTGCGATCCCTTCGAGGTCTGTTTCGATATCACCGCTGTTGAGCACCCACACCCGAGCTTCCGGGTGATTCGCGCGCAGGTATTCCGCGGTGAGCTTTGCGGCAGTGACGATCTCGTCGATGTCCACCTCGACACCGACGGACGTGAGCCTCTGAGCGATCTCGCCGCGCGTTCGCGACGTCGTATTGGTGAGAAACGACCGGCGCAGCCCACGTTCGCGCAGTTCACGGACCGCACCGGGCGCACCGTCGATCGGCCGCCACGACGTGACGATCACCCCGTCGATATCGAACAACACGCCGTCGATGCCTGACATTCACTGAGCTTATTACCGCGACCTGGCGTTCAACCCATCACGTCGCGCGCGGTCACATCGGCATATTCATTGGCGGCATCACCCCCATCTGCTGCAGGCACATCATGATCATGTGCATTATCGGCATCATGTTCATCGCTTTCACCTCCTCGCAGGCATCGGTGTTCGGGTACTCGTGACCGGCAGATCCTGTCGACGGCAAGTGTGCTCGCGGAACAATGGGAAGCGAGAGAGTCTTCGGCCACTGCATATAGGTCCCTTGGACCATTCAGCCCGACACGCTGTCGTGACGTTCAGCAGTTCTTCCAGATCCCAAGTTCCGATGCGACGATTTGCTTGCAAACAGCGACCGGACCCGTGGACGATTGCATGGCGAACGCATACAACAGGAGGCAACGATGCCGAGATACCTATGGCAGGTCACGTATTCGGCCGAAGGCGCACAGGGACTGCTCGCCGAGGGAGGTACCGCCCGACGAGAAGCCATCACTCGTATGGTCGAAAGTGTTGGGGGCACAGTCGAATCCTGCTACTTTGCGCTCGGCGCACACGATCTGTTCGTTATCGGATCCGTACCGGACGAGGTGGCAGCCGCGAGTCTGGCAGTCCGCACCGCGGCATCGGGTGCCGCGAGATCGGAATCGGTGACGCTGCTGACGGCCGAGCAGGTGGACGAAGCCGTTCGCCGCGAGGCGGATTATCGGTCGCCCGGCAGCTAGTCTGCGACGTCCCGGGTGGCGCGCGGAATATCTGCAGGCGTGATGTGGGTTGTACGTCGAGTTCCACAACAAGGGAGTCGACATGACAACGTCAACAGTTTCCGCAGCGCTCTCGGGCACGTTCTCGATCGGTGGCACCACGCCTGTCGTCCGGCTTGGATACGGCACTATGCAGCTTACCGGCGAGGGCGTCTGGGGTGATCCCAAGGACCCTGACGAGGCGGTTCGCGTGTTGCAGCGCGCGGTAGCGCGCGGGGTGACTTTCTTCGACACTGCCGATTCCTACGGGCCGGTCGTTGCCGAGCAGCTCTTGAAGCGGGCGCTGCACCCGTACAAGGACGACGTGGTGATCGCCACCAAGGCCGGGCTGACACGCTCCGGTCCCGGTGATTGGCGCCCGGTCGGTCGGCCCGAGTATCTGCGCCAGCAGGCCGAGATGAGCCTGCGCAATCTAGGCCTCGAGCAGATTCCGCTGTTTCAATTGCATCGCATCGACGCCAAGGTTCCGTTGAGCGATCAGGTCGGTGAACTGGCATTGCTGCAGCAGGAAGGCAAGATCAAGCACATCGGCCTCAGTGAGGTCAGCGTCGAGGACGTGAAAGCGGCCGCCGAGTTCGCAACGATCGATTCCGTGCAGAATCTGTACAACCTGGCGCACCGCGATGCAGAAGAGTTGCTCGATTACGCGGAGCAGAATTCGATCGCGTTCATTCCGTGGTTCCCGCTGGCCACGGGAAAGCTTGCGGCAGAAGGCGGCCCGCTGGATACGCTCGCGAAAAAGCACAATGCGTCGCCATCGCAGCTTGCTCTTGCCTGGTTGCTCAAGCGCTCACCCGTCGTGCTACCCATCCCGGGAACCTCGTCGGTCGCACACCTGGATGACAACGTCGACGCTGCGGCACTGTCGCTTACGGATGAGGAATTTGCGGAGCTCGAAGCGGCGATCTGATGGTGGTGATCCGGCGCGTCAGTTGGGTGAGGGAGTCTCGGGCGCGCCGAGATGCCGGATCGTCTTTTCTCGGAGCTGGCGATTGTTCTTGGGTTCTCGCGCCGTCTTCTGGTCCTCGATCTGCCTGATCAGCTCACGCTTCGCTTCGCTGAGAGCCCGCACCAGGTGCGGATCGCTGGCGACAGCCACCAGCGGCGGTAGGCCAGGGAGCGTGGTGCGCAACGTGATTCGCTGTTCCTTGCCGTCTCGGTCTTTCACAGAAACGTCGATTCCTATATCGCTGGGAACCCAACGACCCAGATGTGGCGCTAGCGGCGACAACGCTTCCAATACCAGTGCGCGGTCTCGCTCTTTGAAGCCCGCGCCGATATGTACCGTGTTTTCGTCGAGGACGTCTCGTTGCCCGTTATCGGGTGTACTCACCATGGCCTCATCTCTTGAGTCTCACCTCGACCGTAGACCCTTTCGGCAGTAGCCGTTCGGATCGGGCGGGTGGGTGTGTCAGCTGACGGTCACATGGAAGGTGAGCGTCTTCGCTGGCGGCGTCAATGTCTCCCACTCGCGGAGGTAGTCGAATGTCACGTCCGCTTGGCCTGCGTTCTTGGCAGTGAAGTTGTAAATGTAGACGCCGGGTTCTCCGACTTTCGGAGTCTCCGAGGCATTTTCGGAGTATGTCGGGGGTCCTCCAGATTGCAGGACATCGGGGTTGGAGTCGGATACGCGCCAGGAAAATCCGGTGCTCAGATTGCCTCCGAGTCGGATGGTCAACGTCTGCTCTGGTGCAAGATGGACGTCCTTGCCGGCGTCTGCTTCGCCGAGCGTCGTTGCCGCCGCAGCCTGTGTGGAGGTGCCCGTAGCGGACGGAGCCGATGCCGGTTCGGAGTCGTCGCTGCACCCGACGAGTCCGACAAGGATTGGCAGCACGAGTAACGTCGTTGCGATTCGCATTGGCCGATTATCCGCCATTTTCGCGTGGAGGTACCGGTTTGGCTGCTGGGGCAGCATTTCAATCGCCGTGCGTGCAACTCGTGGATGTGGCGCCTGTGTGGGCGACGATTCGGGATATGACATCGACTGCCCCGAAGTATGTTTCCGATACCGAACTCGACGAGATCTTCGCACCGATCTTCGAGCGAATCGCTGCAGGCGCCGTCGAGCGGGAAATCGATCGCAGGTTGCCTTTCGATGAGGTCGGCTGGCTGAAAGAGGCAAAGTTCGGTGCGTTGCGCGTGCCCGTCGAGCACGGGGGATACGGTGTCACCGTACGCCAGCTCTTCCGGCTTCTCATCGACCTCGCAGCGGCCGAATCCAATCTCCCGCAGGCACTTCGCGTGCACTTCGTTTTCGTCGAGGATGAGCTGCTCGCCGAGCCGGGGCCTGCGCGCGACGACTGGTTGCGCGCTGTCAGTGACGGCACGTTGGTCGGCAATGCAATCACCGAACCTGGCGTCGGCGCCGTGGACCGGTACCGCACAACCCTCGCTCGAGCGGGCGATGCGTGGGCGCTCAACGGTGTGAAGTACTACAGCACCGGCTCGCTGTACGCCGATCACATCCTGGTCACCGCCGACCGAGACGGGGAGCGGCTCGGCGTCCTGGTCGACGGCAATGCCGACGGCGTGCGTCAGCACGACGACTGGGACGGCTTCGGCCAGCGCTTGACCGCAAGCGGCACAACCGAGTTCACCGATGTCGCCGTCACCGACGATCGGATCCTCGGCCCGGGTTACGGAGTTGCGGGTCCCACCTACTCGACTTCGTATCTGCAGCTCGTTCAGCTCGCCGTGCTGGCTGGCATCGCGCAACGCGCCGAGCGTGACGCTCGAGAGTGGGTCGCGGCGCGCACGCGGACGTACACGCACGCCGCAGGCGATCTGCCCCGAACGGATCCGTTGGTACAGCAGGTGATCGGCCGACTTTCGGCGGCGACCTTCGCAGCTCGTGCGAGCGTGCTTGCGGTAGCCGACGTCCTCGACGATGTGCTCGCCGGTGGCGCCAAGGACGAAAAGGCAATCGTCGCTGCAGAACTCGCGGCAGGGCAAGCTCAGCTCGGAGTAATCGACACCGTGCTCGCTGCGACCACGCAGCTGTTCGAACTCGGCGGCGCGTCGATCGTCTCCGAGCGGCTCCGGCTCGACCGGCACTGGCGTAACGCCCGGACCATCTCGGTGCACAACCCAGCGATATTCAAGGCCCGGTCGATCGGCGACTACCTGCTCAATGGCACAGCGTTGCCGTTCGCTTGGAGTGCGGGCGAACGCAAGGTGGAGCAGGACGCCACACGATGAGCCGTCGAATCAGGTTCAATGCCTTCGACATGAACTGCGTCGCGCATCAATCGCCGGGGCTGTGGCGTCATCCAGATGACCCAATCGCATCGCTACAAGGATCTCGACTATTGGATCGAACTGGCAAAGCTGTTGGAGCGAGTCAGATTCGACGGGATCTTCATCGCAGATGTGCTCGGCACCTACGACGTCTACGTCGGTGATGACGTCGCGGCACTACGCCAGGGCGCGCAGATTCCCGTCGCCGACCCGCTGCTGCTGGTTTCCGCGATGGCGGCGGTGACCGAACATCTCGGTTTCGGAATCACCACGGGAACGGGATTCGAGCATCCGTACCCGTTCGCTCGTCGGTTGTCGAGGCTCGACCACTTGACGAAGGAGCGCATCGGATGGAATGTGGTGACCGGTTATCTGCCTTCGGCGGCAAGGAATTTCGGGGCCGACAATCAGCTCGACCATGATGCGCGTTACGACCAATCGACCTGTCCCGCTACGATCTCGACGACGACGGCCGCGAATGGACCGTTCGGGACATCGGCCGCTGGGCGGGGATCGGCGGCATGGGCCCGGTGTTCGTCGGATCCGGCGTCACGGTCGCCGACGAGTTGCAGGAGTGGGTCGAAGCAACCGACCTCGACGGCTTCAACCTGGCGTACGCGATCACACCGGGATCGTTCGAAGACATTGTGACGCATATCGTTCCAGTGCTCACCGAGCGAGGGGTCTACGCATCCGACTACGCGCCTGGCACGTTGCGCAACAAGCTGCTCGACGCGGGAGATCGGCTACCGGACAACCACCGCGGCGCGAATTGCCGGCTCGGTGCGCCCGGCTCGACGGCGCTGGCGGATTCCGAGGTGCGCCCGAGGGTGGTGACCGCGTGACTCAGCGATCGCCGAGGGTTCGTAGAAATACCTCGGCGATCGCTTCGAGCCCCACCCGATCGGAATCGTCGAATCGATCCGGCACAGGGCTGTCGAGATCCAGTACGCCAACAACTTCGCCGGTGTGGACCAATGGAACGACGATCTCCGAGCGGGTGTCCGCGTCGCAGGCGATGTGTCCGGCGAATGCGTGGACATCCGGGACGAGCTGGGTTTGCCGTGTCGCCGCAGCCGTTCCGCACACGCCGGCGCCGAGAGCGATTCGGATGCACGCGGGCTTGCCCTGAAACGGGCCGACGACAAGTTCACGCCCGTCGTAGAAGTAGAAGCCCACCCAGTTCACGTCGGGCAACGCGTGGAACAGCAGCGCAGACAGGTTCGCCGCGTTGGCAATTCGGTCGGACTCGCCTGCGACGAGTGCCTCGGCCTGGGCGCTGATCTGGCGATACTGTTCAGCTCGATCTCCAACGATTTCCGCGACGGTGAACGACATCGTGCCATCGTAGGCCGTTGAAAATTGTGGGGACGCCATCGATTCGCGGTGATCGCAACCCTGCTGAAACATTCACGGCGCCGCAAGGATTCGATCATGACAACACAGAATTCTCCAGCCTCATCCGCCCGCACGGCCGCAGTCGTCGGCGCTGGTCAGACTGAGGTGCCCGCACTTTCTCGGACAGTGACCCCGAAGTAGAATTTGGGTTTACTGAACGGAGTCGTTGTGGCTGGAAAGAATTCGCGATTTACGCCCGAGTTTCGGGCAACGGCGGTCAAGGAAGTGATCGACCGGTCCCG